>JBMTHG010000208.1:0-2318 GCA_049436045.1 Bdellovibrionota bacterium | reverse complement strand
GATGATTTCGAACGTTCTTTCACATCGAATTGTGGGCCCGATTTTTGCTATCAAGCGAAGTTTAGAAATGATCGAGAAAGATAATTTATCTGAAGCTCGCATACAACTTCGCTCGGATGATGAGTTTCACGAGGTGGCAGAGTCAATTAACCGAGTCATTGACAAGCTGTCGAAGTAGTCGGTTGCTCCTAGGTTTTTAAGGTGGGGGAGATCATGGATTCGTTTAAACCTGAGTCTCTTGAGAGGGTGGATGCTTTCGTTCGTTATCAGCAGGAGCATTTTGAAGCTCTCATTCAGTGGTGGACTTTTGCCGTGCCGATCTTGTGTCTTGCAATTTTTGTCGCAAGCATATGGCTGTGGACCTTTTTCTCTAAGGCTTCTGTTGCTTCGGGGCGAGCCTCATATTCTCTTCCCATGGTCATGAATGTCTTTTTTTGTTTCGTGTTGATTGGCTGGTTTCAGGGTTGCGCAAATTATATGGGTAACTCAGATTTCAGAGCCGGGCCCACGGATGTAGGTGAATACCTAGACCTCAAAAATGCTATTCGAGAATCAGTCTATATCGGTGAAACTCGATCTATCGTTGGGAGTGCCGGGCCCTCATCAGTGAAATTCGAGCCCATGGGTATTGCGAGCATCGTCGATGGAAAATGTCGTGTCTCTTCTCTTTCATTTCCTGCAATCCGTTTCGAGGTAGAAGTTTCTGCCTCACGAGCAGCATCAGGCTCTAATATTGTTACTGAACTTCGATTTCACCAACCTGGATGTGTGCTTGTGAGAGTGAATGATGTTAATGATTCTCCTAAGGCCTACGTTTATACCGTTGGTGGGGCGGGAAGTTTTGCTGCTCTTGTTCGAAAGGCGGCGCTCGAAGCGGTTGAAGCAAATCCCTCAATGACTTCAATGAATGTTCCGGCTGCATTCGACTCTCTAAAGACTGGCCTGCCGAACGAACTTGAAGCCTCTTTGAATCTCGAATCCAATATTGTAGGCGGAAAAATTTATCGAATAGAATTGGGCGACAATATTGCCTATGTGACAGAAGCTTCGGGCTCAACATTAAACAATGAAAGAATGGCATTTGTAACGGAGAAAACTTTTTCTAACCGCGAAGCGAGAGTGGCGATTGCACCCGATCGGCCCTCAGCCGCCGCCATTGATTATTTCAATCGTCGAATGACGGCCATTGTGGGTGACTCAGGCGGTGGAGAAGAGAATGAAAGTATAGAAGATGATTCTCTTTGGGAAAAATATTTAGGTTCGACGAAGTATCTCATTCTCACCGGTTGGTCGCGCTCGGAGCGTATTTTGGCATGGATTCGAAATTGGTCTGTCAGTTCGGTTGGAACCCCTTGGTCTTTGCCAATGGCGATGGAAGAGGGTGATGAGCCAGCGAAGACACTCACTTTTTTCGATGGAGTTCCACGAGATTTGGTGAGCCCCTATCTTGCCCATCTGGGCAGTTGGCAAGCCAACAATCAAAATCATCCTCAGTGGGGCCAAGCTTTTGTTTTGAATTCTTCTTCATGGTCGAATCCTACTTATGCAATTTCGGAGTCAAATGGATCAGCCAACGAGCCGCGAGCGAAACAGTTTCTTTTTGAAGCGCCAGGTGAAGCTTCGGGAGATCCTCATTCTCAGTTTCTAAGTTTTTTAAGAAAAGGTCTGCATTTTGGTCTTGAGATTGGCCCTCTTATCGTTCAGGGAGATCGCTTTAATATCAGCTTCAATCGCGTCAATAGCTCTGATCCTCAGACGAAGGAGGCCATTCAAACAGTTCCGCCGATTGATTCGCAAGGGGCGCGCACTACGCAGACTTATCGTTCTTTGATGTTTTTTCCATCGGCTGAAGAAGCCATGGCTTTTAAAAATAAGTTTATCGAGGAGTGGATGAATGAGGTTTTGGGGTTGCCCATGGATTCATCGCGATCACTAAAAGAGACGAGACTAAAGCAGAAGCTCAGTGAAGCCATTGCGAGCGTTGGTCTTGAGGCTTGGCAAAAGATGGCCATTCTCAGCCAGGGAGACTCAAAAGAAAGACTAGATCCGGAGCTCGCTGAGAAGGTGCCAGATCGAGAAGAATTTTATCACAGGATTGTCAAAGAGGAGTCTTGGCCAGTTGGGGATGAGGGGCGCGTTCTTAAAAACGCATTCAGCTTTTTTGGAGATCCAAACGAATTGATTCGAGTGATGCCCACTGCCGATGGTGGGGCTAAAGTTTACTTTCTTGTAGAGGAAACTTTGAACCCTAATTTGCCCCACTGGGTTAACCCTATAAGGATTCAGCCCTTTGATTTGTATTGGTTTTTACTTGTTAG
>JBMTHG010000207.1:0-2337 GCA_049436045.1 Bdellovibrionota bacterium | reverse complement strand
CCACAATCGCCACCACAATCATCAGCTCAATGAGAGTCAGCCCTGAAATTAACTTCGATTTATTAAAAAATGATCTCAACATGATGAGCTATCTTTGCGCACAACAAAAAAATTCACAATCTTTTAGATTTAAGCCAATCGATCTTTTGCTTCGAGTCGGCCTAAATCTTGCTCTCCTGTCTCGTCTAAAGCCTCAGAAAAATCATCTTCATGATCTTCAGCGCCTCCGATGCCATGTTTCTTCAAACGATAGCGAATTGACCGACACGAAATGCCCAAAAGCTTGGCTGCTTTGGTGCGAGAGCCTCGGCTTTTCTCTAAGGCCTTCACGAGCATATCTTTTTCAAAACAATCCATCAAAGAATCGAGAGCGATACTTCCGTTTTCGAGCTGAATCTTTGCCTCTTTGGCATCAAAGTTTTCTGCCGCACTTTGAGGATGAAGAACATTTCCGGGTAGAGAGTCTTCTTGAATCTCTTCGGAGTTCTCTAAAGCAACGCTTCTTTCGATAATATTTTCTAGCTCTCTGACGTTTCCATAAAAATCATAAGACAAAAGTCTTTCCATGGCAGGGCCACTGATTCGTTTTATGTTTTTGCCAGTTTCGACCGCATACTTTTTTAAGAAAAATTCAGCCAAAAGCGGAATGTCATCTTTTCGATGTCTTAATGATGGCAAATTTACTTGAATCACATTGAGACGATAAAAAAGATCTTCTCGAAAATTAGATTTTTTTACTTCGTCCGCAAGATCTCGATTCGTCGCGGCAATAATCCTCACATCGACTTCAATGGTTTCTGTGCCTCCCACTCGAATGAAATTCCGCTCTTGAATTACTCGAAGAAGCTTAACCTGCATCGTGAGGGGTAGTTCTCCAATTTCATCTAAAAAAATCGTGCCCTTGTGAGCGGCTTCAAAAAGTCCCTGACGATTCGAAACGGCCCCCGTAAATGCGCCCTTCACATGACCAAAAAGTTCACTTTCAATGAGGCTCTCAGGAATCGCCCCACAGTTAACAGTCACAAAGTTTTTATCTTTTCGATCAGAATTAAAGTGAATAGCTCTCGCCACGAGTTCTTTTCCGGTACCGGATTCGCCTGAAATCAAAACATTGGTGCGAGTGGCGGCCGTTTTTCGAATCAAATCATAAATTCGATGCATCGCTGCACTCTCACCCAAAAGATTTGAAAAACTATATTTTTCTTTAAGTTCTGTTTTTAGATTCTTATTTTCTTCTTTCAAACAGTAGGTATCAATCGCCTTTTGAATCGTGATCTTGATTTCATCAATTTTAAACGGCTTACTGACGTAATCAAAGGCCCCCTCTTTCATCGCAGCGACAGCTGAATCCATCGTAGCAAAGGCCGTGATCATAATCACGGGCAAGTCGGCGTCGAGTTTTTTCGATTCTCTCAACAATGACATGCCATCCATATCTTTCATTTGAAGATCGGTAATGACTAAATCGAATTTTTCATTTTTTAGATTCTCAAAGGCGTCTCGACCGTCTTCGGCCAAAACGACATCAAAACCCTCTTTCTTTAAGAGGATCTCAAAAAATTCTCTCACACTCAATTCGTCATCAACAACTAAGACTCTTTTTTTCATCCTTCGTCCCCTCTTAAGCCACTACTTTTTCTTCTGATCGAACCTTCTTTGAAAACTCAATCCAAAATTGAGTCCCTTTGTCTTTCTCACTTACAAAACCCATTTCACCTTGATGCTCTTTCACTACCTGATGAACTAAAGCCAAACCCAAGCCTGTTCCGTTTTGAGATCGGGTGAAAAAGGGCTGAAAGACGTGATCCTGGATTTCTTTTTCCATTCCACAGCCACTGTCCTGAATCTCGAGGCGAACCTTCTCACCAAGATCGGATAAGCGAATCACAATCTCACCTCGTTGATGAATAGCATCCACCGCATTTTTTAAAAGATTCCAAATCAGCTGTCGTACTTTGATTGGATCTGCCTCGATTTTTAAATCTTTATTCATTTGCAATTCGAAACGAATCTCTTTTGACTGCTCTTGATTTTTGATTAGCGCAGCTACTTCCGATGCAATTTCAGCGATCGAAAGCTCCTCCAGTTTCAACTGACCTGGCTTTGCGTAATTGAGAAAGTCATTGAGAAGACGATCCAGACGATCTGTTTCTCGCATGATAATACTCATCAATCGAAATTTTTGATCCTCTGTAGAATCGCTTCCTTGCAGCATTTGAATAGAACCACTCACACTCGCTAAAGGATTTTTAATTTCATGCGCCAAGCCCGCAGCAAACTCACCGAGACTTGCCAATTTCTCGTTCGTTCTCATTTTCTTTTCAAGCTCTCGCGTCT
>JBMTHG010000206.1:0-2350 GCA_049436045.1 Bdellovibrionota bacterium | reverse complement strand
GGAAATAGGCCTCGCGGACAACCGTCGCGAATACACGGAAATAGGCCTCGCGGACCACCGTCGCGAAGATACGGAAAAATAAATAAAGTATATTATCGCGGAGACACGGAAATAGGCCTCGTGAACTACCATCGCGGATAAAGGGATTTTCCGTGAGTTTCTCCGTATGAATAAAAATGATTTTTTTATGAAAAAAATTTGAAAGAAATTGTACTAACAAGTTCACACAACACGAATATGTCTGCTATTGAGAATATGTCCGAGATTATCCAACGCGAAGTTGAGGCGACGCTTAAGCGATTCCGTGACGGAATCTTCTCCGCTATTAAGGAGGATCATCCTGATATCGACGAGGAGGAGTATGATCTCCAGATGGAGAAGTTTGCGAAGAACACCGTGAAGAAAATCTTTGCTACGAAGGAATTTAAGGAGGTGGGAAAGAAGATGACGAAGACGAAGAAAGAGAAGCGCGATCCTGATGCGCCGAAGGCGGCGAAGAACGCCTTTATCTTTTTCTGCGGAGAGAACCGCGAGAAGGTGAAGAATGAAGATACTAAGTTGAAGCCAACCGAAATTACGAAGAAACTTGGTGAGATGTGGCGCGAGTTGGATGACGAAGACAAGGAGGAATATCAGAATAAGGCGAAGGAAGATAAGGAGCGTTTTGACGGTGAGATGGAGGATTACGAGCCGAAGGATGGATTTCGATGCCCGAAGAAGAGCCCGAAGAAGGATAAGACGACGCCGAAGCGTGCTCGCAGTGCCTACATATTCTTCTGCGGAGAGAATCGTGAGGAGGTAACAAAGAAACTTGTAAAGGATGGTAAGGAGAAGAAGGAGGTGCTCGCTGTACTTGGAAAAATGTGGCGTGAGTTAGATGACGACGAGAAGAAGCCGTATGATAAGATGGCCAAGAAGGATAAGAAGCGATATGAGACGGAGATGAAGAATTTTGAGCCCGAGTCTGAATCTGATGACGAAGAGGAGAAGCCAAAGGAGAAGCCGAAGAAGGAGAAGAAGTCGAAGTCAAAGTCAAAGTCAAGCGACGACGAAGAGTCTGAATCTGAAGAGAAGCAGGAGAAGAAGTCAAAGAAGTCAAAGAAGTCAAGCGACGACGAAGAGTCCGAATCTGAAGAGAAGCAGGAGAAGAAGCCGAAGAAGTCGAAGAAGTCAGACGAGAAGCCGAAGAAGTCGAAGAAACAAGAAGATCCGGAGGAGGAGTTGTTGAGCGAGTAAGCGAGTAAGCGAGTTAGAGTGAGGTTAGAGTGAGTTATATATTAAATATATTAACAAGTAATTAACAAAAATTTTAGTCCGAAAGGACATAAAATTTTAATGATCCGAAATCTGTATAAAATTGATTTATTTTTTAAAAAAAAAATTAAAGTTTACAATTACACCACATGTCCACAATGTCGCTTTCTATCGTTCTCAACGCAAACCTTCATTACATTCCGCCGATGTTGGTTGGTCGGATTGCTGATTCTATTCTGATCACAGAATCTAACGCAAATGAACAAGGAGTTATTGAACATCTTCGTACTTTGATTTTGTCTTTTTCGAATCCACACATTTCACCTATGCAGTCTATTAATGAATATCTTAACGCACCAGAGACACAGTTTTCAGCTACACGAGAGCTTTTCGAACAATTAAATGCCGAGGTAAATGACTATGTAAATGAAGAGGTAAATGGCCTAAATGCCGATGCCGATGAGGTAAATGGTGAGGTAAATGGCGAGGTAGATGAGGTAAATGAGGTAGATGAAAATGGCGATGACGATGACGACGATGACGATGAACCAGATAATGATGAAAACAACTGGAATGTTCCCGAAATTCACCAAGAACCAGAAGAGATTGACGACAATGTTCAACAGGAGCGCCAGGAGCGTCAGGAGCGTCAAAATCAGATGTTTAATGATGTGCGTGACTTTCTTAACAGATTTCGATGAGTTTCGATGAGTGAACATAGAAGGAAAGGAAAACCGCGTATGTCCGCGTGTATTGTGTTGAGATTTTGATGGTAAAATGGTAATAAAATTTTAGTCCGAATGGACCTAAAATTGCTCTTCATACTTTAATTCCCTAAGCATCACTATAAAATTGATTTTTTCCAAAAAAAAATTTAAAGAATTATTACAGTAGTACAACCTGTGTAACAAACAAACATGTCATCCATTGCCGCCATTGCCGCCTTTGAGTTTAAAGATTTTGTCGAGGAAAAAGAGAAGGAATTCGTCAAAATTCTTAAAGAGAAGGAAGACCTCATCAAAATCATGGAAGAGGAATTGAAGAAGGAACGTTTGGAGAAGGAAGAACTAAAGACAAAGCGTAAAACAACTAAAAA
>JBMTHG010000205.1:0-2354 GCA_049436045.1 Bdellovibrionota bacterium | reverse complement strand
TGGAAATCGAGCCCCGGCCCTCAGCGTTCATCCGCAATTTCAACGCGGAAGTTTTTCAAAAAGTTTGAATTGGGAAAAGTCTTTCAATGATTTTTTGCAGAAATTCCTAAACAAAGCCGCAGAAGAAGTTTGGGTCGATTTAGGCCAAGCGGAATTCACGGGCGAATACGGACAAAAAATTGAGCGTGTTTTTTTGAACTCCTTTGGATTTGGATTTTCATCTTATCTTCTTCACAAGCTTAGAAAGCAAAATCTAGGAAACTTTAGTCGCCTCGACTATTTGAGAAATCTTGTGAATTCGCTGCCATTTTATCGAGCGCATCATGTTCAACTCGAGATCGACGGCCAAGCGGTCGCCCCTCAAACCTGTCTACTTGGAATCATCCAAAACTCCAGTTTTTTTAGAGACGGCTTCAAAGTCTCTCCTGAATCAAAGATCAATGATGGAGAGCTGGAGTGGATCGAAGTAAAAAAAGCGACTTGGCCCAAATATTTGCTTGGAGCCATTCCCTTCGCCACGGGCCGATCGAAATCACTTAAGTTTGTTACTCAGCGAAAACTAAAAAAAATCAAAATCGATGCTCTTCACAAGAATCGACTCATACGAGTTGATTTTGATGGCGAAAGTCGAGGATTTTTGCCGGCGCATGTGGCGCTACTCCCCCAAAAACTAAGGATTCTCAAATGATAAATCTTTTTTTTGTACTTCATTTTATCGCTCAACTTGGCGGGCCGCTCACAAACCCCGATCTTGATTGGAAGACAAGATCAACCGCTCATTTTAGAATTCACTATCCCTCTGAGTTAGAAGATGTCGCTAGTCGCTACCAAAAGATCG
This sequence comes from Bdellovibrionota bacterium, assembly GCA_049436045.1. GTDB lineage: Bacteria > Bdellovibrionota > UBA2394 > UBA2394 > UBA2394 > JBMTHG01. The sequence goes on along the minus strand of JBMTHG010000205.1, from coordinate 1,516 downwards.
TAGAGCCCATTCACGAAAAAATGACGAAAGACATGGGATGGAATCCTTCGGGCCCGGTACATTTGGTGCTTCTGAACAATACTGACAGCGCCAATGGTCTGAGCACTCCACTTCCTTACAACGCGATTTACTTAAATATCGCGCCACCTCAAGTGGCGAGCTCTCTCGATAATTATGACGACTGGTTAACGATGCTTTTTGTGCATGAATATACTCACACCATTCATATTGATATGGCAGAGGGCTGGAATCGCTCTGCTCGAAACATTTTCGGACGAACTGTGCTTCCAAATGCGATACAGCCACAGTGGTTGATTGAAGGCTATGCGATTTTTAATGAAACCAACTACACAACGCAAGGTCGAGGTCGATCATCATTTGTGGAGATGCAACTTCGAGAAGCCGCTCTCCAAAACCTCTGGCCACCGATTTCAAGAGCCACTTACTGGAACAACCAATATCCTTACGGTCAGGCTGCCTATTGGTATGGTATTGGATTTTATCAATATGTCGCCAAAGAATACGGAAACCAAGTTTGGGCTGATTTCGCAAAAATCAACGCCGCTTGGATTACTCCAGGTTGGTTCAATTTCAAAACAAAAGTTTTATTAGGCAAAAGCTTTAATCGTCTTTGGAACGAATGGAATGTTTCTCAAGTAGAATATTGGACGAATGAACAATCAAAATACAAAACTCGAACAGACTTTAAGAAATTCAACGATGAAAATCTAAAAATTTTAAGTCAGGGCTGCTATTCAAAAGACAGCAATAGTATCTATGCCGTTGTCGAAGATGAAAAAAAGGCGAGATCACTTCGAGTCTGGACGGCTGATGAGAATTCCGAGACCTGGAAGTCAGAGACTCTGTCTAAATTTTTTCCAGCGGTAGACCTCGTTTGTGCCTCTGGAAAACTGCTCTTTTCAAAATCAAGTCCCTTTAAAAACTATGATTTTTACTCTGATTTATGGGAGTTTGATTTAGAGACAAAAAAGCAAAAGCAACTCACCTTTGGAGCTCGGCTTAACTTTCCAACTTTTTTTAAAGACAGAATTTTTGCCGTTCACACTCAGGCTTTGTTATCGAAAATTGTAGAGGTTTTCAAAGCTTCTGATGCTGAAGCCTATGAAACAAAAGTAATTTTTGAGCCAGACGCGACAGCGCAGATTTCTCAGCTTCGAATTTCTCCTGATGGTCAAAAGATTGCATTCATCATGAAGAAAAAGAATGAGTTTCAAGACGTATTTACGCTTGAGATAGACAATCAGAAATTAAAAAGAATCACCCAAAATCCAAGACTCGAATATTTTCCGCAATGGCAAAGCAACTCTGAGATCGTTTATACGGCCGATCACGAACTTCCCAACACGCAGTCGCGCGTCTTTAATGTTTTTCAGCAAAAAATTGGAAGCTCCGAAGCCAAAGCCCTCACTGACACCTGGTCAGGAATTTTCTGGCCGCTCGTCACCCCCAACAAAGTCTTAATCGGAAGGTTTGAAAAAGAAGCTTTCGAGTTTGA
>JBMTHG010000204.1:0-2358 GCA_049436045.1 Bdellovibrionota bacterium | reverse complement strand
TATAATTTGTGCGCCTTACTGAACCAAACTGAGGTCACTAAATTCTTGCCCTTGTATTCGATATATCGAAGGCCCACTTTTAGCCCGATATGAGCTGCATACAGAAAATCTCGATCCACCGTGTCTCCGAAAAATAGCTTGATCTCAAAATGATCATCATAGCCAAGAATAAAATACTCTTTGCCGCTTTGATCAGAAAACTTATAAAAATAATCAGCCTTAGGATGAAAATTGAGGTCTACTAGAACGGCCTCTTCTACCACCTTTGTCTCCGTAGGAAACGGCACCTCATCAGGGCTTGGCCTTCGTCGGTAGACCTTGGGCAAGATCAAGTTTATCAAAAAATTTAGGCAGGCCTTTATCATGATGAACTAATCTCCATACAGGGCTCGTTTCTAGGAGAAGCCCTAACATGATTTTTTTATTTAGAATAGTCAGACCTAAGAGTGTTTAAAAACTAAAGATTTTCTGTCGCCCACTTCACAAATCGATCACAATATCTAGCGTGAACTGCCTAGTTTGCCGATCAAAAGAAACCACCTCAATAAACGACACCGCCGAAAACAAGATTTATCACCACTGCCCTCAATGCGACTTTCATTTTCTCTCTCCCGAATTTAGATTGAATGAATCCGAAGAAAAAGCTCGATATCTTCATCACGAAAACGATGTTTCAAATCTTCATTACCAAAAATTTGTGCAAGCACTTGTCACGAGTATTCAAAAAAAAATGTCGCCTGATTCCATTGGTCTTGACTACGGCTGTGGGCCTGGGCCCGTGGCAACACATCTTTTAAAAGAATCTGGATTCAAAAATATTCATCTTTATGACCCATTCTTTCAAAAAAATGAGCTTTTTTTGAATCATCAATACGACTTTATCTTTTGCTCTGAAGTGGCTGAGCATTTTTTTGATCCCTTCAGCGAGTTTCAGCGCCTTCGGTCTTTGCTCAAGCCTCAAGGCATTTTGTTTATCTATAGTCTTTTTTTTGATTCTTCAAATGAGTCAACAAGCTTTATCGATTGGTATTATCGCCGCGATGCTACTCATGTGAGTTTTTATTCTCCAAAGACGATGAGCTTTATCGCTCATCGATTCAATTTCAGTGCAATTGAGATTGCGCCGCCTCGGCTCGCATTTATGACCGCTTAATCAACGCAAGGGTTCATTTGATTGTTTGGCAACAAGAAGCTCGACGACGGAATCACTTCCCAGCCACGAGACAAAAGATCAAGATAGGCTTTCTTAGGAACACTCGGAACTTGCGAGAAGTCAAAGAAAAGAGAATTTCCTGAAGCCCCACAAAGTGAATCTCTTCCCGCCTCCTCATCATCACCTAGTTTTCGCCACATCAAAATAAGAGAAATATGATAACGCGGCCCTTGGTGATAAAAGAGCTCAAGAGGAAGTTCACTGCTTTCATCGAGCTCAATCACTTGCGTGGAACACTTCATTCGAGTGGGATGTGTTCCATCATTATCGAGAATGAAGTCTCCTCCATCTGATAGGGCTTCTGAAATTCTTAAATAAGAGCCATCGTCAGAAAGTGTCGCGACTTCGTAGCGCCCTGCTGCCGCCTCACCCAAAATAAGATTTGATTGATAATGAATTCCAAAATTTTCGACCAATAGATCGCCGGCTTCGGTGGTGAGAGCTTCAGCCTCAGGCCCCATAGGCACAAACCCAAGATCAAAACTTCTCGTTGGAACATTGATATTGCTACTAAATAATTCCACGTCCATTCCTCGGGTGGCCACATATTCGCCCGTCATTAAATTTTGAATCCAAAAATCAAAAACAGATTGTGCGATCGGTTCATCTGGCAAAAGATAACTGAGTTTCCCTTGAAGACCATTTTGAGATGACACTGCACTCGACATCGAATCAGCACTTAAAGGATCACAGATCACCTCTGGCGGCGGCTCTGAAATCGGTGCTTCAATTTTGGTTGGATCATCTGACTCTGGCGCAGTTGGATCGTCAGGCTCCACATCGGGTTGGCTTGGCGCCGTAGTGGCTGCTGTTTGACTGCGAGGTTGAAATTCCGGAATGGCCCCACAGCCATAGAGAAAAATCATTCCGCCACAAATCAATCCCATCCTGGATAAAATTCGTTCCATCACCCCTATTGTGCTGCACAGTTCATGCCAATTCGCTAAGCGCTTGATTTCACAGTCACTCAAAAATCAGAATCGGGCACTTTTACCACAACGAAGACTTGAGCTCTGACAAATCTGCACGCCTTTTGCCCAGTCGCCTGCTTGGTTCTTCGATCAAGTATTTTGATGAAGAAAAAAATCGAAATTCAAAATCATGCTTCAAAAACAGTTGAAAAGATCGAAGATAATTAATCAGAC
>JBMTHG010000203.1:0-2358 GCA_049436045.1 Bdellovibrionota bacterium | reverse complement strand
CATGGCGTCGAGGATGAGGATGGTGATGGCCGCCGCCCAAAACAGCCAGAGTCTTTCCTCCAAAATCGAGCGTGGCACGATGAGCCTCACCATCAATTCCTAATGCTCCACCACTCACCACAACATAAGAGCGCGATACCCAGTTTTTGACACAAGAGCGTGTCATTCGAAGACTGTAGGGACTTGGTTTTCGAGAACCCACAACACTCACATAGGGGCCTTTTGGCAAACTGCCCTCCACAAAAAGACCGAGAGGCGGCTGCGGCAATTCAAAAAGACTTTGCGGATAAGCTTCATCAAGCATCGAGATAAATCGAATTTTTTCGGGAAGCTTGAATGAAGTTTTTAAGTCAAACCGGGGCACGAGAAACTCCAGCTTTTTTCGCCAATCCGCGAGCGCCCACTCCTCTTCTTTTAAAAGATTCCAGCTTCGAAAAAACTCTCTTCGATGAAAAACTGAGATGCGAAGCAAAATTTCATTCGTGATCGACATTTATTCAGGCCATAAATTGCTTTTTAGTGCTTGGCAATGAAAAGCCAAGCCAAAGACTTTAAAGGCCCTAAAAGACGCCTAAACCCCCGATATCTCTGCATCTTTTTAAATTTTAGAAACTGTGCTAAAAAGCGCTCATGAATAGCAAAATTGCTTTTTATACAGCTTTGGCAGCCTTTATCGGCCTATCAGTATATTTTGGTAGCCAGGTTTTTTCGCCCTCCCGTGAAGAGCCATCGCAAGTGGCCTTAAAAAAAGAGCGAAAGTCTTCTGCACAGAAAAAAAACACTAATAAGTCTAAAGAAGTTTTAGAAAATGTTCCGAAGAAATCTTCGATCTGGGCCAATGAATTTGAAGCCCCAAAATCAGCTGGGAAGATTGATTTAAAAAAATCAGCCGAGAAAGAACAGGCGACGAGTTTATTGAAAGAGCTTTATCAATTTCCTGACAAGACTAGCTTCGTTGAAAAGGCGAAGGACCTCATGAATCAATTTCCAGACGCTGCAGAATTTCCAGCCGCTTTGGCTGATTATCATTTTAACGAAGGAAACTTACCCGAGGCCGAGATTTATTTGAAAGAAACTTTAAAGCGTGAGCCCAGTTACACTCTGGCAAAAAATACTCTCGGAGATGTTCAAATGCGTCTCGGCAACTTTCAAAAAGCGAAAGAAACCTTTGCGGAGATTTTTGAATCTGGAACTGACAATCTTTATGCTTATCAAGGTTTTTTGGGAGCCTCTGCCATTTTGGGCGAAGAAGAAAGTGCTAAAACTCTCTTGCTTGAAAGATACAAAGCAGACCCTTCAAAAACCAATCTCGCTTTAAGTATTGCTGATATCTATTTTGTCGAAGGCAACGAGGCTGAACGAGATCAAATTCTTCAAACAGCAAAACAAAAAGACCCAGATCATCCGATGTTGAATCATGTTTTAGCGAGTGATGCTTTTTTAAAGGGAAATTTTGAAGATAGTATTCAATATGGACAAAAGGCTGTTGATTTCGACATCGACAATCAGCGCAAATTCTCGATGCTAAAAACGATGTTGGCTGCCGCCGAGGACTTAAAAGACCAAGATCAGATCGCAAAAATTCAGCAACAGCTCGACGAGCTTCGGTTCAAACGCTAAATATTTTTATTTCGATTTGGGTTTAGATTTGGATTTTAAAATCGTATCCACGATTCTTTGAAATCTTTCAAGCTCTCTTGCGCCATAAAAAACCCCTCCATTAAAAATAAGGGCTGGCGTGCTTTTCATGTCTCGTGATCGAAAAAATGATCGATCTTCTGTTACAAGCTCTTGAACCTCTGCGCTCTTCCAATCTTTTTGAAATTGATCGACATTCATGTTTAAGTCTTTCGCCCAATTCAGAATCTGAACCTCACTTAGTTTTGAATTGCTCGTGAAAATAAATTCTGACATTTCCCAGAACTTTCCTTGACGATGAGCAGCTTCTGCCGCTGCCGCCCATTTCTCAGAGCCCTGAAACTTATCGAGAGGATTGTAGCGAAAGCCCACGACAAGCCGATCTCCGTATTTATCTTTCAAGGCTTTCATGCTCTGAAAAGCTCTTCCCGAAAAAGGATCCTCAAAATCAGCCACTAAAACGACCTGAACTGGCGCTTCTTTAGCACCTAAAAGCGGCATGGCTTCTCGCCAAGCCCCCTCAAGAGGCTCATTCAGTGTCTCTAAAATCTCAGGCTCCTCGATGAGTCGACCTTCTTCTCGCTTGATGGCTAGATATTTCTCGATTGTCTTTTCAAAAAACTCAACACCATAGCGATCGAGATAGTCTTGCACCATTCGATCAACATCCTCTTGAGTGACTTGGCTCTGACAGGCCTGTGAAAATCCAACGACTAAAAC
>JBMTHG010000202.1:0-2369 GCA_049436045.1 Bdellovibrionota bacterium | reverse complement strand
CTCAGAAATCGTTTTAAAAATGCTTGGGCTCAGATTGATGTTCAACTGAAACGACGATACGACCTGATTCCTAATCTCGTTGAAACGGCAAAGACCTACTTAAAACACGAGCGAGAAACCTTAGAGGCTGTGATCGCCGCCAGAAACCAGGCGATGTCGGCCAGCCAAAAAGCTTCAGCTTCACCTGAAAGTGCCGCAGCCATTCGAGGCCTGGCCGGTGCTGAAGGCCAGCTCATGGGTGCCCTTGGCAAATTCAACCTTGTGGTGGAAGCCTACCCAGATCTCAAGGCCGACAAAAATATGGCTCAACTTTCAGAGGAGCTTGTTTCGACCGAAAACCGAATCTCATTTGCTCGTCAGGCTTTTAATGACTCGGTGATGACTTATAATATTGCGAGAGAAAAATTTCCGAATAATGTTTTTGCTGGCTTTTTCAACTTTCAAAGCGCTGAGTTATTTGAAGTCAGCAATCCTACAGAGCGAGAGAATCCCAAAGTAAATTTTGGCTAAAACATGAAGAATTTTTTTGAGCATCAAGAGCGTGCTCAATTCTTATCGAAGAAACTCATTTTTCTTTTTCTTCTCGCCATTCTTTTAACAGTCTTTTTAGTTCTTTTAATCACGGCAGGATTTTTTCAATTTGCTTTGAAATGGGATCCTCTTGACTTTTCGAAATGTGGGCACACCTATAGCATTGTTGGTCTTGCGACAGCGGCTTTGATTGGTCTTACGAGTCTTATCAGGGTTTATCACCTCAGAAGTTTTGGCGGAATTTCAATCGCCCTTGATCTCGGGGCGAAAAATATTCCTCCCTCGACCAAAGCCACCCATGAGCGAAAACTTTTAAATATTGTTGAAGAAATGGCTATTGCAAGCGGCGTTCCGTTGCCCGAGGTTTTTGTCTTGCCCGATAAAAGCATTAACGCTTTTGCCGCAGGAAATTCTTTTGCCGACGCCGTGGTCTGCGTCACTCAAGGCTGCTTAGAAAATCTCAATCGAGACGAGCTTCAAGGCGTTGTGGCTCATGAGTTCAGTCATATTTTTCATGGCGATATGAAAATGAATATGAATATTTCAGGAGCCATCTATGGAATTTTTGCAATTTCTAATTTGGGTCGCCTCATGCTGAGAGGTGGCGGCTCTCGACGAAATCATTTTGGAATCATGGCGACGGGGCTCGCTCTGATGGCGGTAGGAAGTATTGGCATTTTGTTTGGTCGATTGATTCAGGCAGCCATTTCAAGACAAAGAGAGTTTTTGGCCGATGCTTCGGCTGTTCAATACACTCGAAATCCAGACGGCATTGGTGGAGCACTTAGAAAAATTGGAGAAAATTTTAAAAACTCCGCAATCGAGAGCTTTAATGCCGAGAACTATAGTCATTTTTTTATTGCACCACCTGCCTTCACAAAACAAAGCTTCTCTTGGTTTTCAACTCACCCCTCGATTTCAAGTCGCCTCAAAGCCTTGAATCAAAAGCCCATGGAGACGAGCAAGGCCTCAGAAGAAACGAGCAAAGCCTCAGAGACTTCAAAAAGCTCTCAAGCTCAAACTGATTCTAAACAATCCGCCGCCTCTTCAGCCGCTGGCGCTCGAGATCTGATCGGCAAAAACGTGGGAAGTTTGAGCCCTATAAGCCTTGGCTTAGCTCATCAGATGCTTTCACAAATTTCTGGCTTCATCAGTCAACAGGCCAGCGATTCTTTTTCGGCTCGGGCCATTTGTTATTCAGTTTTTTTTAGTTCTGATGAGAAACTTCGAGATCAACAAAAGCAGATTCTGCGCGGCTCTCATCAATCAGATCTTGTTTCAGTGGCCGACCGATCTTTCGATGAGCTTCAAAAATTGGGCAAAGAAGCTCGACTGGCTTTCGTCGATCACTGCCTCCCCGCTCTTCGACAACTTTCGAGCTCACAGCGAAGTCAATTTTTAAAAAGCTTGAGAGCTTTGATCAGATGCGATCAAAAAATTGAAGTCTATGAGTTTGCTCTTTATAGCCTTTTGAGTTTTGCGCTCTTGCCGGCGGATGAGCTTCAAGCGAAATCAAAAGCTTTTCATTGGGAGGATTCAAAATCGCTATTGGTTTCAAGTTTAGTTCAGATCGCAGAGAACGACGAAGACAAGGCCAGAGCGAAGTATGATGAAATTCTGAAAAAAGATTATCTAAAAATGGGAATCTATCGATCATCGGCATCTTTTGATTATCGAGATGTGACTGAAAGTCTTTTGAATTTGAGAAAACTAAAGCCCTCAAAAAAACAGGCCTTGATCATGGCTTGCATGGATGCCGCCAGTCGAAACGGCCAATTTCAGCCAGAGGCCCTCGAACTTCTTAGAGCTTTTGGAGAGTGTTTAGAGGTTCCGATTTC
>JBMTHG010000201.1:0-2372 GCA_049436045.1 Bdellovibrionota bacterium | reverse complement strand
GGCTCTTTTAACTCAGTTTCACTGAAATTTTTGAAGCTATCTTCAATGGTGGTGATTGCAATGCGGCTTGCGTATTCACCGCCAGCGTGACCACCCATTCCGTCTGCCACAATAAAGAGCTTAAGCTCGTCGTTAAGAAGATAGGAGTCTTCGTTTTTCTGGCGTTTTTTGCCGACATCTGAAATGGCGCAAGAGCGGAGTTTCATTATTTTTCTCTCTTTAAAAGGATATCACGTTGCCGAATTTGGAACTATTCCCCAGTTTAGCTTTTGACGCAGCGAGTGAAAGAAATGAGTTTTAAGCTCATCTCTAGGAATAAAAAACTGAATACTCTTCGGAGACCTTTTAATCTCTATTCCGTCTTTATCATCAATTCGAATTCCAGTGTGACCATCGAGCGTCAAAAAGATATCGGTGGTGTGGCGTCGAAGACTGAGTTGAATACGGTTCTGATCAGAAATCAAAATCGGTTTGTTTGAAAAAGATTGAGGAGCAATGGGCGTAAGCTGAATGGCTGGAATCTGAGGCTCAACGATAGAACCACCAGCCGCCAAATTATAAGCGGTTGACCCACTTGGAGGCGATATGATCAAGCCATCGGCTCGGTAAAGAGAGAGCGGCTTTTGATTGATATTGACTTGAAATTCAAAAATTCGAGAGAGACTGCCCTTGCTTAAAACGACATCATTTAAAACATGGTGGCTCTCCACTTTTTTGTTTTTTGTGATCTCCACTTGAAGGCACATTCGATTTTCAATCGCCAAGAGCTTGGGTTTTTCTAAAATCATCGGTAATTTTTTTTGAGCCTCTTCTGTCGAAAGTGAGGCCATAAAGCCAACTCGCCCGGCATTCACGCCCAAAAGTCCGCATTTCTTCCAAGCATTCGATTTGAGCAGATAGCGAGCGCAACGAAGAAGCGTGCCATCGCCCCCCACAACGACGATAAGATTGAGCTCCTTGACCATGGCATTGAGGCTGAGACTGAGCAGTTTTTTCTTGAGCTCTTTTGGCAAGAGTAGCTTAGCGGGCTCTTCGACATAGATTTTTGTCTGGGGTTTCTTTTTAAGAAGGCTCTGAATGACGCGACTTGCAGAAGAAATGGCTGCTTCATCTTGAAGCTTTATGATGAGCCCGAAGTTTTCTATTTTTTTTTGCTCTAATAGGTGGACAGGCATTTCTCCATGCTGGAATATTTGAGAAAAAAAGGGAAGTAAAGCCTCAAGGAAAACACTGCTCATGGAAATGTATGAACGTCTTCAAAATGTAAAAACCCGCCTCGAGGCAGCTCTAAAAAGAAGTCGGCATGGCCAAAAGTCGATTCAGGTCATTGGAGTTTCAAAAGCTCACAGTGTGAATCTGATTCGCCAGTTAGCCCAAATGGGCTTTTTAAGTTTTGGCGAAAACTATGCGCAGGAACTCTTGGCCAAGGCCCCTCTTTGCGCTGGGCTTGGCATTCGATGGCATTTTATTGGAAAGCTTCAATCGAATAAGATTAAATTCCTTCTGCCTTTTGTTAGTTCCATCGACAGTGTGGATTCTTTAGAACTCGCAAAAAAAATTGAAAGAATGAACGAGCAAAGCGATGTTCCGAAAGAAAAAATTTCGATCATGCTTCAGGTGAATGTGGGGCATGAGCGGCAAAAGTCTGGCTTGCCGCCGAGTGTGATTGAAGACTTGTTTCCAGAGTTTCTGGCCATCAAGTCTTTAAGCCTTGATGGATTAATGTGTATTCCACCTTATCATCAAGAGGCTGAAAAAATGCGGCCTTATTTTCAAGAAATGAAGGAGCTTTTTGATCGTCTTCAAAAGAGATTTCCAGAAGCGACATTTTTTAAGCACTTAAGCATGGGAATGAGTCAGGATTTTGAAGTCGCGATTGAAGAGGGGGCGACGATGGTGCGCTTGGGAGAAGCGATTTTTGGGCCGAGGCCGGTGAAGGAATGAAACAAGAGCGGTTAATTCTGGCAAGCGCGTCTCCTCGGCGAAAAGATTTGCTTTTGCCTTTTTTTAAACTCCTCATTCGGCCCGCTGAAATTGATGAGAGTATAAAAAAAAATGAAGGGGCTCGCGCCTATGTGCGGCGAATGGCCGTTTCAAAGTGGCAAGTGATTGCTAAAAAATTTTCGGACGAAAAAGTTTTAGCGGCAGATACGATTGTGATTTTAAACAATCGGGTGATCGGAAAAGCAAAAAATGCAAAAGAGGCGAGACGCATTTTAAATCAACTTTCTGGAAAGACTCACGAGGTGATCACGGGGGTTTGCTTGGGAAAGTATCAAAAGAGAAAAAAAATCTTTTTGGTCTCTACCAAGATTTCATTTCGTTCTCTTTCGAAGAGCGAGATGGATGCCTATATTCGAAGCGGGGAGTGG
>JBMTHG010000200.1:0-2388 GCA_049436045.1 Bdellovibrionota bacterium | reverse complement strand
GTCCCATTTTCTTCAGCTAAATCCTCTGCAGGCATTCCCCCTTCGCCTTCAAAACTCTCATCAAAACCTGAGGGGGGCGGCTCTTCACTCGCGGGCAAATCATTCAAGTCAGATTCGTCAACAAAAACAGGAAACTCATTATCATCTGGCAAATCTGACGGCGCCGCATCTTCGAAATCTTCTGCCGGCGCCTCCTCACCAAAAGGATCTTGAAAAACCGTGCCATCATTGGTTCGAGGCCTAGAATCTTGAGTTTTCATTCGCAGTTCTAGGATACGTCGAGTTGTTCCCAAGATGGAAGCGATTTGTGTGTTTGAAAGCTCGGGATATTTCTCAATCGCCCTGATGATAAGATCACGCTCTAGAGACTGGTACAAGAATTCTAGCCTCCCCCAACCCTCCTCTACGGGGATAGAAAAAGGTAGCTGTTGACTCAAATCCGGCGTTTCAAAAATCAAATCATTAGCACTTAGGCTTCCGGTCTTTGTTTCGATCGCTGAACGCTCAAGAATCAACTCGAGTTCTTTCACGTTGGCCAAAAAGTTATGCTGCCTCAATCTCGCCATCGCGGCCTCTTCAAGTTGCAAATTCTTCAGCCTCATTTTTTTTGCAATCGCTTCAAGAAGGTGATGGCAAAGAGCCTCAAAATCATCCTCTCTCTCCTTTAGGGCTGGCACCTTAAGAACATGAGTCGAAAACATTTGAAAGAGCTCTGCACTAAAACTAGAGTTTTTCTGAAACTCAGGAGCCGCAGAGCTTCCAGCGAAAACCTTCACTTTTGAATCATTCAGAATTTTTTTCAAAACAAGTTGCAGAGATGGGCTTAAAGAAAAAATCTCAGAGATATAGACTCCAGAGAATTTGTTGGCATCAAATTTGGCTAGCGGATGATCTGTATCAGACCCCAAATGCTCAATTGAAAGAAAATCATTGCTTAAACCCGATTGCTCAAACATCCATCTTGCCGCTCGACGCTTGCCGACACCCGTCTCTCCAACGATCAAAACAGGCTCTGGGTGTTTCGCCATCTTCTCTGCCTTACTTACAAATTCTTTCATCGCCTTGCTGTTGCAAATCCAACCTGAGGGCAGACAATCAGAGGCGCCAAGAGCAATTCCCTTTTTATGAATGGCTCGACGCACGCAAGAGATCAGCTCGCGATTATCAAAAGGCTTTACTAAATACTCAAAAGCCCCACGCTGCATCGCCTCAACCGCCTCAGGAACACTGGAATAAGCGGTCATGATAATGACGGGAGTCTGCGGATGATTCGATCTCACTTTTTCTAAAAGACTAAGACCGCTCTCCTCTGGCATATTCACATCGCTAATGATGCAATCAATATCTCGATCTAAAAATTCAATGGCCTCAGGAACCGAATAGGCTTTCAAAACATCTCCCACCGGTTTTAACAACATTTCTAGCGACCGAACCATGGCGACTTCATCATCGACAATTAAAATTTTTGGATTTACCGCTTTCGACTCATTCACTCTAAAATTCATTTTATTCCTTCAAAGCTCTCCATAAAATCAGCACTTCCTGAAACCCATTCCTCTTGTTTTACAAAAATGCTCGACGGAAAGTCCAAATAAAATGATGAGCCCCTACCCTCTTTTGATTTGACATAAATTCTCCCCAGATGCCGCTCCACGCACGATTTCACTTGCGAAAGCCCCAGGCCAGTTCCAAAGGCCTTCGTGCTCAGAAATGGTTTAAACAACTCTACTCCAGGCGCAATTCCCGAGCCTCGATCTTGAACAATCAGACGAAGTCGCTTCTCTTTTTCTAATTCGACTGTCAAAGTCACTTCAGGACTTGCCGCTTCAAATGCGTTTACCACCAGATTCATCAGGCACTGCTGAAAGGCCTCGGGCTCGATCCAGACCCATATCTTTAAACTTTCAAAATTGTCTGCGATGCCCTCTTCACTTTTGAACTGAAGCTGAATCTGCCGATCAGGAAATCTCGCTAAAGCCATTTGTCGAAGCGTCTGAATCAAATGACATAACTCAGTTCGAGCTCTTTTCTCGTGGCTCGAAGAATGCGTGAAGACTTTTTGAACCGCATGGCTTACACGATTTACCTCAGAGTCAATGGTTCGAAGACATTCCTCTGAATCTTCATCGCCATGCAGTCGATCTTGCAAAATACCCGCACAAACTTTTATCACCGCCAGTGGATTTTTCATCTCATGAGCCAATAAGGCCTGCATTCGTCCCACCGCGAGTAAGCTCTGCTGAGTCACCAGATATTCTCTAAGAATCAAAAGCTCCAGACAGCGCGCTACATCTCGACAAACATTTTCCCAGTCTCTCGAATTGTGAGGATCGAAAGCAATTCCATCGCCTCCCGAATATCGAATCTCCCCCAAAAGAAAATTCGTCG
>JBMTHG010000199.1:0-2408 GCA_049436045.1 Bdellovibrionota bacterium | reverse complement strand
CGAGAAGTCTAATTTTAGATTTTACCATCGAGCGCGAAGAGTCACTCGATAGCGATAGACAAAGGGATTTTCTTCGGAGCTCGTTCTCAAGAGTGCGCTAGCCAAATCAAAACCTTCGAGGTCAATCTTGATGTCCCACTTTCCAGATTCTGCGAGGAGGGCACCCAAATTTGTTTTTTTGAAGGCCTCTAAAAGATATTTTTGAAACTCAAGATGATTCGTCGCGATTTTAAGAATCTCTTTAAACTCATGAGACTCTAGGTAGGGAAAATAGCTCTCTTGAAAAACATCATAAACATAGTAGCTGGCCAGAGGCTCATAAGCTTCATTTGAGGCCAATCGAGGTCTGTCGTTTTGAAAATCCATGATGCTAAGGGCATCATTAAACTTGTCGTTTAAGAGTTGAATGCTGTCGGGCTCATTCAAGATGAAACTAAATCTTTCGTTCATGACGGCATGATTCGAAAGATGCTGAAACACAAGCTCCAGAAGGTTCAAATCAACAAATGAATGTTGCTGATCGCGAGGAAAATCAATCTGCAAGATATGAGGATGATTCCATTGAGAGGAGTCTAAATCGTCAGACTCGATCAAATTCTTCGATTCAGTTTTTACGGCCGTCGTGATCGCTTCTTGTTTTTGTTTCGTGTTGATGATCAAGCTCACAGAGGCATCTCGAGTATCTCCTTTGAAATCAAATGAAATCCGGCTTCGAATCTCATTTTGATGTGTGTCAATTTTTGCCCGCCATTCGAGAGCATAGAGTTGACGAGAATCAGAGCCGGCCAGAGCGCGAGTGGGGGTTTTGATATTGAACTGATGGGCGGTGAGTTTCGAGTCAGTTTGAAGCAAGCGCTCAAGTGCTGAGCGACAATCCTCATTTGCTAAAGCAGACGAAACGGCCAAGCCTTGAATAAAAAACAACTGAAAAAAAAGAACCCCAACCCTCATCGTGACCCCTTAACTTTCAACATTTCTAGCGATTTCGACGGTCTGGGTAAATGAAAAAAAATTAAGTTTATTTTTTTGATTTATTTTTTATCTAAGGCGCTTCAAAAAGCTTTTCAGAGAGTTTCATGCCGGCGCGCTGCGCTTCTTCCATAAAGCTAGGAAGATGGCCGGTTGGTTTAAAGGCGATATCAAACTTGCCATCAGGTCGCGTGCCCAAAATTTCGAGAACAAAAATGTCTTTGACATCATAATTGCCAGATTCATCCAAGCCTTGAAGTTCTGAAATGTGTGTGAGGCGGCGAGTTCCATCTCTTAGGCGCTGCGCTTGAACAATGATTTGAATGGCGTTTGCGATTTGAGATCGAATGGCAATGAGTGGCATTTCGAGACGATTCATCATGATCAAAGTTTCAAGACGAGCGATCGCTTGTTTTGGATTGTTCGCATGCAAGGTTGACATCGAACCAGAGTGTCCTGTCGTCATCGCTTGCAAAAGATCGAGAGCTTCGGGGCCGCGCACTTCTCCAATCACGATTCGATCGGGGCGCAGTCGAAGAGAGCTTTTTACAAGATCGCGAATATCGACTTTGAGTTTATCGCCTGCCACGGTTTCCATTCGAAGAACATGGGCTTGTTGAAGCTGAAGCTCACTGGCATCTTCAATGACAATCACCCGTTGATCGTCAGGAATAAAACTAGAGATCGCATTTAAAAGAGTGGTTTTTCCTGAACTTGTTGATCCAGAGACGATCAGGTTTTTCTTCATCTGAACAGCGATGTGAAGAAACTTTGCCATCTCAACAGACATGCCGCCTTTTGTGATTAAGTCTTTCACAAGAAGAGGCTCACTGCCAAATTTACGAATAGCCATATAGATGCCGTCTTTGGCGCAAGGAGGGGTGACGATGTGAATTCGACTGCCATCAGGTAGTCGTGCATCGAGAATCGGATTCAATTCATCAATTCTTCTCCCAACAAATTGAGCAATGTTTCGAGCCGCTGCAAAAAGCGCGTCTTCATCGGCAAAACTATTTTCGGCCTGAAAGAGCTTGCCCGCACGTTCGATAAAAATTTCGTGAGGAGCATTGACGAGAATTTCGGAGACACTGTCGTCGTCAAGATATTCGAGAATTGGCCCCAAGAAAGCTCGAGTCGTGTCATTATCGATAACGCCCATGAACTCCTATTATACCCAAGATTGGCCCTGATTTTAGCCGAGCAAGTTCGCCTTCGCGGTTCTAAACACCCAAAAGCTTGGCACGGCACTTGCAATGAAGGGAGTGCCCAAATCTATGGGAGACTTAAAGGGGAATTATTTATGGGTTTAACATATTGGAATTATTGGTCTTTATTAAAATCAAAGGCATTGCTTAGGTTCCAGGTGTTCATGATGATTTGGGGTGGACTTGTCGCAGGAGTGGGGGCCCAAGGTCCAGAAATGGATGAAGCCACTCGTC
>JBMTHG010000198.1:0-2428 GCA_049436045.1 Bdellovibrionota bacterium | reverse complement strand
TCAGAGCGAGTTCAAGAGAGCTCCGAAGCACTCCCTTCCGCGGCGGCGATTGCCGATGAGATTGTAAGAGACGAAGACTTGATGCAGGCGCTACTCGCCGAAGAGCTTGATACGATGAGAGATGCGGCAATTCGACTCATTGAGCGAGCAGATAAGTCTCAAGAAAAACTCGACACTTTTTTTGGCGAGGCTTTTGACAAGTTTCAAGAAAATCCAGAACGATTATCAGAGCTTTTAGGAATTTTTGATTATTTCAATCTGTTTTCAAGAGCAGCTTATCAAGCCTGTGAAAATTTTATGAAAACTCAGCAGCCTCAACATCCCGCATGGGATTCTGTGGCGCGTAGTTATTTTCATCAGAAATTTTTGGTAAACGCCGCTGTTTGGCGGGCCAAGAAAGACGCCCTCAGCGAAGAAGAGCTTCTCATCATTCGACTCTATAGTTTGCCAGTCGATCTTTGGCTTTTAAGAAGCATTGTGACTCAACCCGACAAGTTTAGTGAAGCCGTGCAACTTGCTGCGATCGACGCGCTTTGGTGGGTCTATTGCATGGGGCGCATTGAGATTCATGAAAGTTTAGCCCTTGTTTTCGAAAACGAAAACAATTCAGCACGAATTATCGAAGCGGCTATTGAGCCACTTCAATATCTCTATGCTGGATTTTCATATCCACAAATCAGCCCCTACCTCAGCAAAATTTTGCAGACGAGCGCTGTGATTGAGGCGTCACCTGAACATCGAGAAAAAATCGAAGGAATCATCAAACAGTTTAATACCCATGCCGAAGAAAAATGGGCCGAGAAGATTCAAGTTTTTGACCAGTGGATTCAGCGAGAACAAGAGATTCGATCTGATGAAGCAAGCCCCTTGGCCGGAGATTCGGCGACTTTGATGACAAAAATTTCAGGTCGATGGATTCTAGATCAAGTTTCTTGTGTATTAGAAAACGGCGATGAGCTTTTCATTGACCCACTTACAAGCCCAATCGAAGGCAACAAGGCGCTAGGCTCTCAAGACTTTTTGGAATTTGAAGCAGATGGCAGATTCAAGATGACAAAAAGATTTGGCGAGATTGCCCCACCTTATAACAAATTGAGCGCACAGAAATCTGGAAGAGTTTTTGATTTGAAACAAACATCTGAAAACCAGAGCCTCTTTTTGTTTCGGGTTTTAAAAGAAAGTTTGATCGAGGGAGAAACAAGAAACGACTTTCAACTTTCGGTTTTAGAAAGCGTTGAAAGATCTTTTGAAGCCACATTGTCACTCGACGATGATCGAGTGGCGCTGACTATTGAGAAGACTTCGAGTCAGTCGAATTCAGACAATCTTTGTGTGAATGGCAACGGCATGAAAAAGAGAAAATATTTCAAACGCTTTTGAGAATTTTGAGTGCGAATCACTCTCGCTCTAAAAGCACATGAAGAAATTCTTCGTCGATTTTCTCAAGACTTGACTCAATCATGAGCCTCACGTTTTGAGCAGAGATTTTTAGTTCCTGACTGATTTGATAGTTAGTCTTTTTCTCTTCACCAAAAATTCCAAAATATTTTTTTAACACCATGATTTCTTTCTCATCAGTGATTCGATCAGACAGAATTCCAAGAATGGCTCGAGTCGCCAGCAACCCTTGATTCAAAAGATATGAAACCTGACGGCGATCAAGGCCGAGATCTTTTCCAGTCACTTTAAACTCAAGACCTTGAGAGAAAGCTCTTAGGATTTTTTGAATCGATTCGTCGTTGATATGCTGCCAAGAAGCTTCGACGAGTCTTGCGAGTCGAGCACTTTGCTCAATATCACGATTGGGATTGGCCTCTTTGATCTCAACATAATCGCTCAGCCGGCTGCCATCACCCTCACCCGACTTTAACTCGGCATCTAATTCGATATTTTTTGGACGCGCCTCAAGAAGCATAATCTCGCGAGCCCGACCCAAAGAAATTTTAAGCTGAGCGGCAACTTCTTCGCGGCTAAGATGACGACCTTCGGTTAATTGCTTTTGGCGATTGAGATTTCTCAAAATTGAAGCCAAGCGAAGAGCCTCACCGCTCGCAATACCCCCAGGCTTCCACTGCTGAAAAGATCGAAACACATTTCGTTTTAATGCTTGATAAGCATAAGTTGAAAATTTGAACGAAAACTTTGGCTCAAAGCCATAGAAAGCTCGATTCAAAGAGATAAGATATTCGCTGAGCTGATAATCAAACGGAATGCTCGGAAAATAAATCCGACTCGCCACCTGAGCGATAAGGCCAAGGTTTCTTCTCAAAAACTCATCTCTCAAATTATTCCAAAGATTTAGATCGGCCTCGAGTTCGGTTTCATCTGCCAAAGATTTTTCGTTTTGGAGTTTGCCGAGCAGAGGCAAAATCACAGAGTTGATGGCTTTTGCTCGCGAGCTATCGTCTAAATCAGAAACGAGCTTTTG
>JBMTHG010000197.1:0-2446 GCA_049436045.1 Bdellovibrionota bacterium | reverse complement strand
TAGAGGCGGCGAGCTTGATCGAGACTGGCCTCCAGACTTAACTGTGCGCGAAGAGCCTCGAAGCTGAAAAAAACTAAAATCAAATAACTAAAGATAAAAGTTTTCGTGGTGAAATGCTCTACTGCCTCATGGCTAAAATTTCTAATTTTAAACTTCATACTTGCTGTGAAGACGCAAAAATCATTCCAAAACTCCTGGGGGATAACTCATTGAAATAAAAGAAGTTGCCAGAGACTGACGCTCGGCATCGGGTATTTCTGCAAGAATGTCAAAACTTTGTCGGACAAAAAAACCAGAATTTCTTGAACAGCTGAATGCTAAAAAGCTGAATGCTAGTTCATCATTACTTTTTGAGATCCTGCCTGAAAAGAAACCTGACTGACGAGCATCACTGCCTCAACTCTTTTTAGAGAAGCTTGCCGTCGCTTTAAAGCGCTGCAGAGTCTCGTTGTCTGAAAAAAGTGAGCGCTTTCTTTTGAGAAACGAACATCCACATGATGTTGCTGAATATCAGTAAGCCACGACCATTGACGAGTTTGTCGATAGAGAGAACTAAAACAAATAAAAATCTTCTCTTCGATTTGAGAATCTCTTTTGAATAAACTCATCCAATCTAAAACCACCAGATCAAAAAGGCTGACATGCACCGTATCAAAAAAGTTTAAACTTCTAAAAATTTGCTGATGTTGATCATTAAAAATTTCTATCAAGTCATCGTTTTCCAATGAAGAAAAAGTGTTCGCCGTCGGCTGAAGCTGTCGCGCCTTAAGATAAGCCCATGCGAGCTTATGAGAGTCTCTTAAATCGCCTCCTGAATTTTTGAACTCAAACAAAACCTTGATGTAAACATCGAGCTCTCGAACAACTTTTCTTTGATAGCCAAGTGGAGATCTCTCAAAAAACTCCTTCGCAAACCCTGAGGCTTCACTCGAAACTTGCAAGCCCTCTGCAAAAAGAATTCTCTCTAATAACTCGATTTTTTTTTGAAGCTGAACGAGAAGTTTGGGTAATCTCTGTTTTCTTAAATTTTTTTTAAATCTCTCGCGGCTTTCTGACACAGAAACTTTCTCTCCTGAATTCAATATCTTTCAAACATCGAATGTTTTGTCATCAGGAGAAAAAAATTAAGAAAAAATAAATTCTAGATATTGGATTGACTTCAAAAAGACTTAAGAATTTCAGGCACAAAGCTTTTTGAAAGCTTAGCGCTCAATGGGATAATCTAGAGCACCCCAGCGAATCATTCCGCCTTGCACATTGTAGCACTCTTTAAATCCAAGCGCTTGAGCGATAAAAGTGGCCTTGGTAGACCGCACTCCACTTCGACATATGAAAACCACAGGCTTTGCTTTATCAAGTTTTGCGAGACCTGCCTCAAGATCTGTTTCTAAAGTCATGAGTTGCGAGCCTTTAATGTGGCCCAATTCCCCAACAAATTCATCGGGGCGACGCACATCAACGAGTTGGATGCTATCAGATAGATAAGATTTAAGCGTCTCGGGAGTAATTTCGAGCGCACCCTCTGCATTAATATGATAACTCCAATCCAAAGCCAGCTTCCTCTCTTGTTTCACGCCCAAAACTCCCCAGTTTTAATTAATTTTTAAGGGCTCTTGAATTGCCCTAAGTTCTTATGGTGTCGAAAAAGCTTTAAAAAGACAACCCCCAAAAAATTGAAAAATAAATTCACGAAATTGGCGGAGAGAGAGGGATTCGAACCCTCGATGCCGTTTCCGGCATATCGGTTTTCGAGACCGACGCCTTCAGCCTCTCGGCCACCTCTCCAAATCACTAGACAATTCACTAGCGCCTAAAAGAATCTCGGGCAAGAAACTTGCAGTCGATGACATGGAGCCCTAGACTTTCACAAAGATGCCAAAATTTTGGGAAAAAGGAATTCAGTTTGAATGTCAGGGCTCCGGCAAATGCTGCGTCTCTCGATCAGGCTATGGCTATGTCTATGTGACAAAAGAAGACAGAAAAAAATTGGCAAATTATTTCAAAATCAAGATTACGGAATTTACAAAAAAATTCTGTGTAAAATCAGATGAAGGATTTTTTCATTTAAAAGACGGCGATGATGGTAATTGTGGTTTTCTAAACGGCAAGCGTTGCAGTGTTTATGAGGCTCGACCCACTCAATGTCGAACTTGGCCTTTTTGGCCCGAGCTAATGAATGCAAGATCTTGGTCAAAAGATGTGGCCGCATTTTGCCCCGGCGTCGGCAAAGGCAGGGTCTGGAAAAAAGAAGAAATTGAAGAACAAGTTCAACTTCAACAAAAAGCTGACAAATCTATTTAATAAAAAGACTCACAGTAAAAACAACAAAGCCCCCACATCTCAGTGGAGGCTTTGATTTCGCACCCGGAGCGATTCGAACGCCCGACCCCATGCTTCGTAGGCATGTGCTCTATCCAGCTGAGCTACGGGTGCATCTTTTTAAACT
>JBMTHG010000196.1:0-2449 GCA_049436045.1 Bdellovibrionota bacterium | reverse complement strand
GGGCGCTGGGATGGAAGTTGGGAGCTGAAAGATGAATCTGCGAAGACGGGCAATTTATGGACTCACCGATCAACAAATATGAGTCGATTACTTATTGATATTAATAAACTCTCTACCAATTTTGGGGCTGAAATGGCTTTGATGGCAGCGGCTCATCATCGAACCAAACTTCCTGTGAATGAATCTAAGGTAACCGAGTTTTTAAAGAGCTGTCTTTCTTCGTTTGGATTAAGTGAGAAAGAAATTTTATTAGAAAACGCCTCGGGATTATCGCGCACATCAAGGTTTCAGCCCGCGGCGATGACAAAGTTTTTATCGGAGCTATCGGAGGCTAGATTTTTTCCAGAGTTTCTCTCAAGCCTTTCGGTTCTGGGCCAAGACGGCACGACCAAGTCTCGGCTTCAAGATTATGAAGGACAAGCTCGACTTAAGACGGGAACCCTGAAGAATGTTCGAGCTTTGGCGGGCTATGTTTTTCCACAAAGCGGAATGCCGATGTCGATGGCTCTTGTTCTAGACTGCGATAAATGCGATCTAGAGCGTTGGGAGAGGCTAGAGGACCAGATTTTAAAGATTCTGATTAAAGGGACTTGAGCTTGATTTCGTTAGCCTAGACCTTATAGTTTGGTGCTGTGAGGGTAGAGGTTGATATTTTTTCTTATGCTGACTATCGGCTTTTTTGTAGAGACTTTTATCAGCAGCAAAAGCAAAGAGGTCGAGGCTTTTCGTATCGCTCGTTTGCTCGAAAGGCGCAAGTAGCACCCGCCTATCTCAAGCATATTATTGATGGAAAGCGCAATTTATCGCCGGCGATGAGCATTAAGTTTGGACGGGGAATGGGTCTGAGGCAAAATGAACTCGAGTATTTTGAAAATTTGGTAAGGTTCAATCAGGCCAACACCATCGAAGAAAAAAGTTTATACTTTGAAAACTTGAGAAAAAAACGTGCGAAGACCTTGGTGCCTTTAGGGATTACGGAGGCTGCTTCCTTGTTAAGTCATTGGTATGTCGTTGCTATCAAAGAGTTGGTGGTTAGCCTAAACACGATTGATGTCGATGTGATTCAATCAGCACTCAGAAAAAAGATTCCGAAAGATTTGATCGAAAAGAGCATTGAGAACTTGCAAAGAATGGAGTGGCTACAATTAGAGAATGAGCGGTGGATTTCAAAGGCTTCACAGATACAATTTCCGGATGAGATAAAGAGCTTTGTCATTCGCAGTTTTCACGGACAAATGCTTCAGCTGGCACAAGAAGCCTTAGAAGATAGCTTAGGTCAGCGTGAGTTTGGAGCTGCGGTTTTTACTTTTCCAAAAGATCGAATTGCCGAGTTAAAAATGAAAATTAAAGAGCTGCAGCGAGATTTGATTGGTTTTGTGCAAGATGTGGCCAAGGATGCCGATAGAAAAGATCAAAGAGTTTATTTTTTGGGTGTGCAGTGTTTTACTCTAGAACAAAGAGAGGGAGATGAAGAATGATCGCATTTGTAAAATTTAAACATGTGAGTTTCATTTTAGTTTGTTGTTTGGTTTTTTCTGGTTGCGATGAGATTTTTAAAACCAAATACGATGGACAAAGAGGAGACATTGTTTGGATTGGTAATGGCTTGCGATTAGAAAAAAATCATGGTGTGGTCGTGGATATTCTGGATGCAGATTCTGGGTCGCAGTCGCTCTTGTTATCTCGAGACCGTCTTCTGCCATTGGTGCGGGAAGAAGGTTCGCATGATAGCGTGCCCGTTCGACTCGACTGGGCCGTGGCCGATTTGGGGAGCGTTGGCCCCACTTTGCAATTTCAACTTTTAAATCGAGATACAGATTGCAGTCGCTATCTTCTCAATCGTGAGAGTTTGATTTGTCATGATGCTCTGAACGCTCTTGAAATCAAAGAGGGAAGTCTTCCTCTGGCGATGGATTATGATCGACTTCTCTATCTCGATCTTTTCGATAGTCTTCATTTTCTGGAATTGGAAGCAAATCAAGTGAAAGATTTCATTATCGCAGGAAACATTGGTCAGTTTTTTAATATTTCAAATCATTTTGTTTTGGCTCAAACTAAAGATGAGTTCAGATGGAGCTGCTGGGAGAGATCCTCAGTCGATCAAAGTTTTTTGAAATGTGAATCTTTGAATTTAGAGGGCTTTGAGCATTTTGTGAAATTGTCTAATGGCAAAGTCATGGGATTAAGCTTTGCAAGCCCCCTTCGAGAGCGTGGATTTTATCAGTTTTTTCTGAACGATAAGACGATCTCTTACGAATTAGAATATGCCATTCCAGACGAATGGAGTTTTCTTTCTGTGGGGGAGAGTCCAGATTTATTGCGAATTGCCACTCCGGATAAAAGAGAGCACTGGCTGAGGATCGTGGATGATGGATTTGAATGGGTCGAATTAAAATCGAAATCAGAGATTCAAGGCCTAGAGCTTCATCAAGAAGAGAATTTCTTTTTG
>JBMTHG010000195.1:0-2489 GCA_049436045.1 Bdellovibrionota bacterium | reverse complement strand
TCTCCAATTCGATAGGCAAGTTGCGACATCTCGGGTGATATTCCCATCAGCATGAGCATCGGCACAAAGACCGGCGCCATAATCGCCCACTTGGCAGAGGCACTTCCGATAAAAATATTAATAAGCCCCGCCACGATGATAAAGGCAATGAGAAGTGGAATCCCTTGAAAGCCAATCGCATGAAGTCCTGCTGCTCCTTTGATGGCTACAATCAAACCTAGATTTGACCAGTTAAAATAGGCGACAAACTGCGCTGCAAAAAAAGCTAATACAATATAAGAACCCATGCTCGCCATCGAATCAGACATCATTCGAGCCACGTCTTTGTCAGAGCGAATTGTTTTTGCTGCGATTCCAAAAACAATACCTGCAATCAAAAACAGGATCATGATTTGAAAAACAAGGCTCTCAAAGAATGGCTTAAGACCATGCTCTTCGCTTTTAAAAATACTGTGCTCTGGAATCAAAAGAGCGATAATTAAAATCAAGCCCGCCAAAAGACTCAGATTGGCAAGCCACATTCCTCTTTTCTCAGATTTTGAAACCTGACCAAGATCGGAGCCTGCTTCATAGTCGGCGTTTGGCCTCCACTCGCCGAGTCGCGGCTCAACAATTTTTGTTGTGACCCAAGTGCCCACAAAGGTTAAAAGAAAAACAGAGGCAATCATGAAATAATAATTTGCCGTCGGTTGCACGACATAATTTGGATCATTAAGCTGTGCAGCGGCCGTAGAAAGCCCAGAGAGCAGGGGATCAAGCGAGGTAATCATGAGATTGGCACTAAAGCCTCCTGACACTCCCGCAAAAGCAGCGGCAAGACCCGCCAAAGGATGCCGGCCCACACTCGCAAAGAGAACAGCGCCTAGTGGAGTAAGAACCACATAGCCAGCATCAGCGACCATACTGCTCATGATGCCTCCAAAAACCAAAGTGGCTGTGAGCAAACTTTTGGGAACTGAGGTCACTAAAGATTTTAGACCCGTTTGAATATAACCAGATCGCTCTGCGACACCGACTCCGAGCATCGTTACCAAAACCAAACCAAGCGGTGGAAAAGCTGTAAAATTTGAAACCGCTTTCGTTAAAATCATTTGAATGCCATCGAGACTCAAAAGATTTTTGACCTCGATCACACGGGAATCAGCCGGATGAATCGCAGAGAGATTCATCATTGAAAAAGCCCAAGAAAGAATAAGTACTCCCACCGCACAAAGAAAAAACAAAGTCACGGGGTCAGGCAGGCGATTGCCGACCTTTTCGACACGATTTAAAAAATAAAGAATGAGCTTTTGCATAGGTCTCAAGAAAAGCATGAATCGAAAAGTCGACTCAATGAAAACTTTGCATAGAGGCTCAATAAGATGTGAAACACAACTTGGTAAAAGCTGTGAAGGCCTCGTCTTCGTCGATTTTAGTTGAGCATAAAATTTGCAGTTCTACGCTCTTGGTGCCGTCGTTAAGCAAAAAGCTGTTGAGTCACGATATTCTTCACGGACTTTTAGGATTTGTGCTCCTATCTTTTTTGTCGCCATTGGCACTCACCGCTAGCACCTGTGAAGCGATTTTAGAAAAGCTTCAGCTCCGAATTTATGATCAATTTGAGCCCCAGATATCTCTCACGAATGAAGGATCGGCTTGGAGCCGCGTTCGCGATCAAATGATCAGCATGGCGCAGGCACATCCTGATCGCTATGTCGTCAGCACGGGGCTTCAACAAAGTTTAGAGTTGGCATTTTCAGGCGTTTCAAAAGTCGTGATGGTCGATGCTTATGGCCCATCGATTGCTAGCTTTGCTCTATTTTCTAATTTAGCGAAGCGATTCGAAAACTCCGATGATTTTTTTCGAGAACTACAAAAACATTTGAAAAAAGGAGGTGGTGAGAGCGGTGAGGCGGCAAAGAGCTATGTGATGGAATCTGACACGCCCGAGGCCTTTATAGAAATCTTTAAAGCTTTTGGCGAAAAAGGCTATCAGAGGTTTAGAGAAGCGGCCCTTGCTGGCACATTGAAGTTTCTACACGAAGATGTTTCTGATCCTAAGTGGGCAGCGAAAGTTCGAGAGCTGGCGGAAGGCCAAGCGCCCTCAAGCATTTATGTCAGTAACATTTTAAATTGGTTAGATGAGCCTCAGCAAAATCAAAGTTTTAGACGAAACCTTGAGGAGCTAGGATTTGATCGATCTATGCGGCGCTCTTTTTTTGGGCTGACTTCAAGAGAAGAGATCAATTTTGGAAGTTATATCGCTCATATGTTTTTAAACATTGGGGATTTTAGCTTCTTGCCGCAATTTGAGCGTCTTAACGAGGCGGGGCTTCTGCGGAGTGGACTGAGTCAAAACCTGAGGTTCAGTGAGACATACTCCTTAGAGCCTCAAATTCGACAAGAGTTTCCGCGCGAGTTTGAAAATCGCATGATTCGAATTCGATCTCGATTCAATAATGAAGTGATCGATGAGGGTTTTTTAAGTCGAGACTCTTCAGGCAAGCTTC
>JBMTHG010000194.1:0-2499 GCA_049436045.1 Bdellovibrionota bacterium | reverse complement strand
TTGTTAAAATTAGATGATGTGATTTTCGTTTCTGATTCTTCGGAGATAAAATTGCGAGACGCGCTTTGGTGGAGCAGCTGTTTAGATTGGAATGAAACTTATGAGTTTAATCCGATTTATTCCTCCGTCATTCGAATGCTCTATAGCACGGGTAGAGATGATATGTTTTCTTTTGTGAAGGGACATAAGTTGAGGTGTCAACCCGGATCATCAATAGAATATTCAAGTGGAGATAGTTTGCTGTTGATGGGCTATTTGAAACAGAAGCTTTCCGATGAGGAGTACTCTCAATACCCATGGAAAAAACTATTTGAGCCCCTTAATATGAATTCAGCGGTTTGGGAAAAAGATTCTAAGGGCGTTTTTGTCGGCTCCTCTTTTCTTTATCTCTCGCCGAAGGATTTGGTGAGTTTTTCAAACTGGCTTCTCTCTCAATATAAATCAGGTGAACTTAGCACGTGGCTGAGAGACAGCACTAAACTAAACCCGATCTTCGATAGAAAAACGAAAGAACAGGGACTTTGGCCTGCCGCGCATTGGTGGGTAAACGGCGATGCTCAGAGTCAGAGGTTTTCAAGTTTGCCGCCAGATCTTTTTGCCGCTCTGGGGCATTGGGGGCAGAGCCTCACTTTCATTCCTTCAGAAAATCTGGCGATCCTACGTTTGGCAGATGATCGTGAATCTGGGGCTTTCGATTATGAGCGAATGCTGAAAGTCATTTTAAAGGAATTTCGATGAGACAGATAAAGAGATGGATCAAGGTTTTCGGGATTTTTCTAGGACTTGCGTTTGTTGGTGGGCTAATTTTTATCAGCAGCTTTTATTTTTTGAATCGACAGGCGATACAAGATTTTACACCCTCACTCTCGGCTTTTTACGCCAAAAGTTTTTGCTCATGCTTCTTCATCAGCGAACGCTCCCTGGATGAATGTCATGAGTATTCGAGCCAATATATTCCCATTGAGAGTTTTCATATTGATGAAAGCTTAAAGCTGATTCATGTCAGGGCGCTGGGAGAGGAAGCGAGGGCTCAATACGAAAATCAAAGAGAGGGCTGCTCTTTGGGGTCATTATGATTAGAGCTTTTGTGAGGAGCTTCTCAGGCTTTCGGGGATTTGAGATAATTCAAGGGATGCGGCTTAGAGATTTTTTGAAGGCGACTTTTCTTTTTGTTTTGGTAAGTGTTTTTTGCCTTAAAGTTTGCATGGCTCAAGATTCAAAGCCAAAGTTGCCGAAGAAAGAGGAAGCCAAGACCAATACAAAAAATTTGGTTTCGATATGGGAGCAGCCCGAGTGGAAGTCTTGGTTGGCAAGCTATGCGAGCAGTAGTCCATGGATCGCGAAAACCAAAAACTGGCCGCCGCATTATTTGATGGATAACAAAATCATCAGCCAAGTGAAAAAGGCTGATTCCAAGGTCACGTTCAAGAAGCCTCTTTTTAAGGGTAAAAGCGAGGTAGTATCCTATGATTTATTTAATTCGATCGAAGCAAGGCGCTTTGAAAGCTTTGATCGATTTGATCTTCTGAAGACGGATTCTGAGCTGAAACCAAAAGAGCTCACAAAAAGTGAAGATCGTAATAAGACGATGAGAGCTAACATGATTAAAATGATCACGAATAGGTCTCAAGATGAGCTCAACTTATTTTTTGTTGGAGCTGGCCATGCGCTCGATTTATTTTTTGGGTACTTTTTAAAACCAGATCGACCTAAAAAAGATCCTGAACGTAAAATTTATGAAGAAGTGATCTATGTCGGTCGTCCGATTGCGGATGATACCTTGTTTTTTACGCAAGAGTATCGAGATTTTATTGAAGCCTCCAAGGGGATTAACTTGGAAGACGAAAGCGTCAAGGATCATAGTTTAGCGTTAAGTATTATTTTTCATGCGCGACATTTTTATTATAATAGTTTGAAGCGTGATTTGATTGCGGAGAAAGATTTGCTAGAAGAGCATCCTGTTCGGGTTGGCAATCTCGTGGTGATGGATGTGCACTTCATACGAAGCACCGAGCCTTTTTCAAAGATGCCGTCGGCCAAGGCCTTAAAATCAATAGGGATCAATAAAATTCGTGTAGGAATGGAGGGCTGGAAGTTTGGAGAATCTTATAAACTTTCTGAGCTTGAAAGATTTTATAGAGTGAAATCAGCCGGTCGATTTTCTAAAGAAGATCTGAGTTATTTCAAGCGTTTTCGGCCCAAGGCGCTCAAAATGTATGAGAAAAACTTTGTGACGGATGTGGGCCTTCAGGCTCTTCATCAGCGTTTGGAAGACTACGAAAAGAATGGCATCAAAGTAGAAGTCACAGGATTAGAGGCGGTTTCTCGATTTTAATCGGTGACTCGGAGATAGCATTATTTTAATCTGAGCGAATCTGAATATTGAAGGAAGCTTAGCCATGACTGATCAAGTTGATAATCATCGAATAAAGTTTAAACGTCGAGTGAAGTGGATTGATCCCAAGTTTCAGAGACGTTATGTTTTTTTGTTGCTAGCGA
>JBMTHG010000193.1:0-2499 GCA_049436045.1 Bdellovibrionota bacterium | reverse complement strand
CGGAGTTAGTTTCTTCCGCCCCACATTTTGCTTTCAGAAAGCGTGTCGATGAGCTGCGCGCACAAAAGCAGGCC
Source organism: Bdellovibrionota bacterium (assembly GCA_049436045.1). Taxonomy (GTDB): domain Bacteria; phylum Bdellovibrionota; class UBA2394; order UBA2394; family UBA2394; genus JBMTHG01. The sequence goes on along the minus strand of JBMTHG010000193.1, from coordinate 2,425 downwards.
AAGCTTCGATGGGTGCGAGACTAAATCATTCGATACTAGCAAAGCCCTGTTGCCCGGTATAAAGAAGAAAGCTCCAAGGCATATAAATTTTGCCATCATCTTGAACCAGATAATCGGGTGGATTAGGAAATGGAACACTCTCTCTAACAGTTCTTAATGCTTCTCGATCATAGGCTTCAAAAAAAGATGGCTGAATGATCCATAAATCTAATAGCTCTCCTTCTTTGCTAAGAACGATTCCAAGAGTCACGATTACTCGATCAAACTTCGTCATTTCGAGTGAATAAGTGGATCTTGGATTCCAAGTGACCCCAATTTTTCCTTTCATTCGACTCACATAGCCATTTGTATCATAACGAAACGCGTTGACCTTTAAGTCTTCTCCCCGCCTAAGTCGCTCTATAAAGCCCTTGGAGGGCGCCAACTTCGCCTCGAATGTCTCGGCCTGAACGATCATTTGCTGCATCTCTATTTTATCGGCTTCACTTAAGCTAAAGCTTTCAATTCTTGGTCTCGCTGACATCGATGGCGCTTGAATGAGATCGTGAGTTTCTAAGTCTGGCGATGTTTCCTCTGCCGTTTTTAAATTTTTAGTACTCGTGAATGAAGCATCATCTGGTGCGACCAAGCTTTCCTCTTGAAAAGTCTCGACTTCATTCAAAAACCGAAGCTCGATCATAGGAAAAGATTGCTCAGCAACTCTCTCTGGCTGACTCCAGTGAGTCCAAAAAAAAGCCGAAAAGACCAGCAGCACGTGGACACTCAAAGACAAAACTAGACTGAGAGCACCCCATTGAAGTGCCTTATTTTTCAGGTCTACGCTGGCGATCATCTACATTTCATAATATCGCTGCTCGAAAACTTTGTCAGTGACGCTATGAACAATTTGCATAGTATCGCCTTTAGACCCCATTTTACTGGCCCATACCGTGGCACTCTTTTTGCTCTCTTTTTAGCGTATGAAAAAGCTTGTTCTTACTGTTTTCGGGATAATTCCAATTTTAACCGGCTGTGGAGATGAGCCCCCTTGCTCAACGAGCACCTCAGAAATCCCCTTTGTGTCAACATCCTATAGCGTACCCATTACGGCAATGAGTTGTGAGGTTGTCACCCAAGATCTCACCGGGCGTGGCGATCTCACCCAAGACCAGTTACGGCAAATTGAGCAGGAAACGGCGAATTTCCGAAATTCCCGACGATAGTTTATGCGCGAGAGCCTTCTTTTACACATCCTGGAGAAAACGCAGAAAGCGAAACTGGATACAAAAAAGATCAAGATCACAACAGATAGTGTAACCATTGGAAGCGGGCCTTCTTCTGATATCCAATTAAAAGCAATTTCTAAGGAATTTGAAATCGAGATCAAGTGGGCTCAATCGACTTATTGGCTCATTAATCTTTCACGCTCTAGCTTAGTTAGAGTGAATGGAAAAAAAATCGATAAAGATACCTCTTTAAAAAATGGGGATCAGATCCTCATCGACGAGCATAAAATAATTGTAGAGAATGAAAACCTAGAAACGATCTCTACGTTAGAAACCAGTCGATTTAAATTTAAAGATCAACCCGAATCTGATGATCTTCTCTGGCAATATCTCATTGATGAAAATGAATTTGATGAAATTTTGATTAATGGGCCATCAGAGATCTACGTTGACTGGCAAGGAACTCTTCTCCGAACGCCATGGTATTTTCAATCTGAGGATTTCTTGAAGTCTAAAATTCCCGAAAGCTCCGGCGCGCAAAACTCATGGATATCTTGGAGAGAAAGTCGACGACTTCGATTTCAAGCGGCTCTTTCTCCCCTAGTGGAAAATATTCATCTCGCCATCAGAAAAGCACGTCAAAATGTTTTTAGTTTAAAAGAGTTGGAAGAAAAAGAATTTGGCACCCCAGAGCAGATACGCTTTCTGAAAAATGCTATCGCTAATCGAGAATCTATTCTTGTCTCTGGAGCTACCTCGACTGGAAAGACCGTTTTGTTAAGAAGTCTTGTCGAGAATATTTCTGAGAATGAACGTATTGTGATCCTAGAAGAAGAGGCAGAGACCGATTGGCCCCACCCTCATGCACTGGCGATCGAGACAGGGCGAGGCAATCTTCGTGAGGCATTGATTCAAAGTCTGCGACTAAGACCCTCTCGTATTCTCGTCAGTGAGATTCGTGGTGCAGAGGCCTTTGAGTTTCTTCAAGTTCTAAACACTGGGCATGAAGGCGGAATGACAACGATTCATGCAAACTCCGAACGAGATGCTCTCTATCGAATTGAAAATTTGATTTTAACAACTGGTCTGGCTGTCAATCCCTTAGCCGTGCGAGCTCAAATCGCTCAAGCCCTGCAGATTATTGTTCAGTTGGAGCGCCTCTCTGACGGACAGAGAAGAATTCAGGCTATCTCACGGGTGTCTGGAATTCAACAAGGCAC
>JBMTHG010000192.1:0-2516 GCA_049436045.1 Bdellovibrionota bacterium | reverse complement strand
GTTAAACTTCTCCTATATAAACGCTCTATCGAAACCGCAGAATATCCATTCTGTGAAATTGGCCCGATGTTCTGGCCGAGAGGTTTTAGGGGGGATTTTAATGTTATCGTTTTCGCTTCGCTGGCTATCGGCCAGATGGTTTCTTTGGGTTATCTGTTTTTGCTCAACTCTGTTTTCGAGTCTGTGGGCCGAAGACTCTTCTCAAAAAAAGCCTAGTAAAGCTTCAAGCCACCTCACTGCTAAGAAAAAAGTCTTCGAACCCCTGAATAAGCGTCAGCTGCTAAAGTTATTGTTTGATGATCTAAAGCTTTCTAACTGGTCTTATCATGGTATCGCGCCCGTCATTGAAGAGCTTTCCGATCAAGATGCGCATAGTTTTATGACTAAACAATTCTTATTTGAAGATCAGCAGGTGGCCTTGTTTTACAAGAGCGCAACTCGTGGCGGATTAATTGGTTTAAGCTTTTCGGCAAGCGACACTGATTTTGTTTCAATCGGTGCAGGCTTTCGACAGTCAATGCACTCCGCTACTCGAAAACGAAGTTCTAAGAAAATTTTATCGACAGGCATATTTTGGGAGCGAAACAACCAACCGCTGCTCTCTCTAACCAGCAGCCCTCTCGCAAATGAGCTCGGCTGTTTGAGTTTATATCCCGGACATTTTCAAATCGGGCCTTTCGCCGTCGGTGCAATGATTGGTTTAAGAACTCGAGGTCAAATTTATGGTGGACTATCAGCCACATTGAGCGGCCAAAGCAAATCTCAAAGTCATCAACTGTCAGACTTGAAAAAAGCATTGAGCCGACAGATTTAAAAAAAGGGCCGCCTTTTCTTAAAGGCAGCCCTCTCTTCTAAAGCTTAAAATATTTAAGTCTAAATATTAGAAAGCGTATCCGAACGATAATCGAGCCGTCGGAAGAATACCGTCAAAGGTTCCTGCTTTGGTGTCCACGGTGTCAAAGCTAACCCATTTGTAGCCAAGCCCAATTCCAAGATCGATGTTAAAGCCAGATGCCCAAAGCCAATTGTGCCCAGCTATTAAATCTGGGCCAAGCATTACACCTGAAGTGGCCTCAATTAGCCCTGATCCGTTTTGGCGAACATAGTTAAGAACAAAACCGGGTTCTAAATAAAAACCGTCGTAGGTTTGGTCAAAATAAATTGGAACTCCCGCACGTGCTCCTAATCCCCAAATCACTGGATCAACAAAATAAGCATAGAGAAACTCGGGTTGCACATTGACTGCAATCTGATTGGTTAACGCATAAGAAGCAGAGGCTGAATAGACTCCGAGAAAATATCCAAAAGGATTTGTTGATATCTTCCAAGGTTGCTCAACGTTTGCCCGAGCAGATTCAACTGGCAGGCTTATCGCCATCAAGCCAGCAAAGATGAAGCCCAAGAGATTTATCATTTTTTTATTCATTAGATTCTCCCAAAAAATTATTAGTTAAATGCCCAAAGAAATTCTCAAGGGCCTTGCTCGAAGTGTCAATCCTAAATTGATCTAAACAAAATGATTATTAAACATAATGCTTGCTAAATTATTGGTGTGTATCAAAACTGAGAGTGAAAAAATATTGAGGAGATGATTATGAGACTAAGTTTTTATCTAACATCTTTAGCTTTCGTTTTGACTGCAACCGCTTGCACCCCAAAGCTTTCGGGGCTCCAAATCAGTGAGGCTTTTACTGCACAAAATGTTTTAAATGACAGAATGATTATAGGAGGGGTGGTGTCAGGAGAAACTAATTTGCCTCCTGCCAAGATTTCATCATACAGCAATATGCTGCGCTCAGCCTTTATGGATGAGAGAAAAGAATATGCGACGCTGCCTTATGGCTCATTTGTAGGAAGTCTTGAAGCCGATGAAACGAAGCGAGTTTTAGATGAATATCAAAAAACAGGTTCTTTATCTGACAAAACCATGAAGATGCTGGCGGATAAAATTGATCGTGCTCGTTTCTTTGTGATGGCAAGAATTATTCGTGATCAGGTGAAAACCGGCCAGAGTGAAAAAGAGGGTTATTATGAAAAAGATTCTGATGGAAATTTGAAGTGGAGAAACCCCCAGGTGAATTCATGGTCGGAGCGTGAGGCTCTCGTATCGATCGATATCTTCGATCTTCAGAGAAGAAACTTAGCTTTTAGCGGAATGATTGAAGAATCGAAAAAGAAAGATAAAACTTACACACTAAGCACCTTAGGTGCCATTCGTTCAATCGTCAGTGCAGCGAGGGGCTCTGATCCCTATCCGGCACCTCCAGCTCCCGCGATAGAAACGATTTTGCCCAACGTTTTTTGGGCCTTTGCAGCAAATCTCCCAGAGCTTGAAGATTAAAAATAGGCTTCGAGTATAAAATTAATTCGTTTATGAGCGTCGTTAGATTTGTTTGGGGAGAAGGTATTCGCCAAAAAGTTTCATCAGCTTTTCGTGAGCATCAAAAATTCCTGAACGGCCTCATTCCCTATGCGGAGTTAACTCACATCGGAAGCACAGCCGTCGAAGGATCGCT
>JBMTHG010000191.1:0-2517 GCA_049436045.1 Bdellovibrionota bacterium | reverse complement strand
GCTCTCACTCAAAAATTGATGACCCATTCAAGCTCGTCGTCTTTTCGGGAAAAAATTGAAAACTTAGAAGCTCGATTTCTTCAAATGAATTTTGAAAGCTTGTTAAGCGACTGGAAAAATCTTGAAACCGAAATGAAAAATGCAGCGCCCTATCAAAATAGAGAATCCGATTTTTCTCGGCTTTACGAGCTTCGGGCCTACATTGGCTTTCAAGAAGAAGATTTCAAAGACTCGGCTTATCCTATCTATTTTTTTTCGAAAGATGAGAACTTCAAAAAGAAAATGCCCCCCAAACTTCAAGCTGCCAACGAAGCTTCTAAGATTGAACTCCGTGAAGACTTTTATATTTTCGGAGCGAAATCAAAAAGCATTCAGGTGCCCGATGGTGATTATTTTGCAGAAAAGTGGGAGTTTCCCTATTTCGTTTCTGGAGTTTTAAAAATTAAATCCGCTCAAGCCTCCTTTCATGAGCTTCATCGAAAAAAAGTCTCTGAGTTGTGGGATGCCAAATCCCTTCAACAGTATTTGAAAGCTTCTCGGCCACAAGCTCTTCGAGATTTTAACATCCATATCGAAATCGATAAGAATCAGGTGACTCGAATTCCGGCAGAAGAAGCGAAGCCCGTCGCTCGAAACTCTCGCGTTCAAATCAAGCCCGAGAAAGATTTGAGTTCATGGTTTTATGAAGATGAAAAAGCCTCTCCATCATCAGAGTTTAAGCTTTTTAAGTCTCCTTGGTTTTGGGTTGCGCTCGGGGCGGTGGCGGCAGGTGGAGCTTATTGGGCCTATGAGTCGAATCGAGGGCCCACAATAATAAAAACGCCTTAAAGTCTCAAACTCTCAGATTATGGGTCGATCTTTTTACGCTGCATCAATCGAACAAAATTATAAAAATGATTCTCCATGACTTGAATTCGAAGAATCTCCTCAAAGCCCTCCCATTCCGTATCGGGCCGCAAAATCGAGCGAACCCAAAAGTATGGCTCTAAAATCTGAAGATCAAAGACATAAGCATTGCTCGGGCCAGCTCGTCGCAGCCAGGGCATATCTTCTCGAAAAACTTCGTGAAGCATTCGAAAATAATGAAAGTCATTAAGCAGAAATACCAAATCAATCTTGTTTTCATCGAGGAAGTTAAAAAAATCACTCTCTTGTTCTATTTTTCTTCCTTTAAAATCTTTGCGCAAAGACGGCGTAATATAAAAAGGATCAACCAGACTGCCCATGCCGCTGATGTAAGTCAAAAGATGCCCAAGATTAGGATTAGTCCAGATTCCTCCGACTTCGGGTGATTTTTCTCCCAACCTCTTCCATGCTAATTTCGAGTCGAAATTTAAGTTATCTTTCGTCATGTGCAAAATTGAAAAATCCACCCGAAGCCTTGGATCCATATCAGGTGCAAATCCAAACTCAATGCCTGGGAAGATGGCCATCAGAACAAATCCGGGAATGACGAAATAATGAACTCGAATGGCTTTCTTTTTTAAATATTGAACAAAAACTTTAAGCGCCCAAACAAGTAAAATGAGAAACAAAGCGATGAAATAAATAATGAATCTTCTTTGCGCCAAGGCGGGAATAAAAAGAATCAAAGCCATGATAAAATAAAATCTCTCTGCTGTAGAAAGCCTTCTCCAAAAAAAGGGCAACAGAAACAAAGCCAATGAAATGGGAAAAAAATAGCCTAATGAGTTGATGATAAAATCGAACTTAAAATCAGAGACGCCATAAAAAAGGGGGCGGGCTTCTAAAACATGCGCCAAAATTCCTTGCCGCCCAAAAACATATCGAAAAGCTGTTAGCAATAAGCCCTGCATGGGCGTAAGGGCATAGAGCAGCCCCCCAAACACCCCCATCGTTAAATAAGAGATTATCTTTGTTCGATTTTTTTTAAAGAGGATAAAGGGCGCAACAAGAAAAAACAGACTCAATACGACGAAGGCCTGAAAAAAACTTGGCATTCGAATATCAAAGTTCTGCCTCCAGACGTCGTGATGCCAGAGCATCACGAGAGGAAAAATCAAAATGAAACCAAGAACGAGACTTAAGAATTCTTTTCTCTTATCTCGATTCGAATCAACCAGAGCAAAAGAGAGCATGACCGCCCCAATCACAAAAAGAACCGATGACGAAACACCAAAGCTCAGCGCAAATACCACGCCTAAGAGAAAAGCCGTCTTTGCCGATAAAAAACTTTTTAAGCCTAAAAGCAAAGCGATCGGCACCAACAAAAGCTCAAAGATGTGATGATCAACTTGGCCCAAACAAGAAAAACGAATCAGAAACGGATTCAAAACTGCAAGAAACAAAACTAAAATTGAAAAGCTTTGATCCAAAATTTTTCTGGCTGCAAAATAAATAAGCCCACACAAAACAAGTCCATACAAAATTGAGAGATACGAGGCTCCGAGCTCCAAAGCTTGATAAGAATCCGCCCCAAATAACCAAAGCCAAAACCCATAAAGCCAAAGAGAAAGTTTCGGCCAATGCGCTAAATCACCCGATGGCCATGCCAAA
>JBMTHG010000190.1:0-2521 GCA_049436045.1 Bdellovibrionota bacterium | reverse complement strand
GAAGAGTTTTCAAAAAGCATTAAAGTTTTAGGCTTTCGATGGAAGCGAGCGCGATCGAAAAAGAAAATCGTATTTTTAGCGATGCTTGTGTTTCCGCTTTTGGTATTTAGTCTTTTGTTTTCAGGTGGAAGGCAATTAGAAGAAAATCTTGGGCTCAATCAAGTCGAGGCTGCGACGGCAGCTGTTTCGTATGAGATGGTTTCAAAAGAAGATTTTAGTCGTTGTATTGAACTCGAAGATTTATTGAATTTGAAGAAGGCGAGATCTTGTTTTCAAGCCTTACCTCAAACCGAAGAAGTTCAAGCGGCTCTTTTACGAGTGATTTCTCGACAAGATGATTTAAGCCTTCGTCGCTATCAAGAGGGAGAGGCCGCTTTTAAAAATTATTATTTCGATGTGGCGATTCAGAAGTGGCAAGAAGTGCTCTTGGTCGCAGATGAGGATTCGGAGTTTTTAAGTAAAGCCCGACTGGGAATGGAAACCGCCGAACAAAGAAAGCTTTTGAGATAAGAAAGAATTAAGGGCAATAAAATGAGAGAAAACGATAGCTTCTTAAAAATGATAGGCCTTGAAGACGAAAGCACGTCTCCAAGCGAAGCTCTGCCCGCTTCAAGTGTGGAAGCAGAGGCCTCAGAAGAAGTCTATTCAGAAGCCGCTCATTCAGAAGCGGCTTATTCAGAAGAGGTTTATTTAGAAGAAGCTCCTGAAGAAGAAGTTCCTTCCGAAGGGGCTTTTTCGGAAGAAGGCTCTACAGAAGAAGTTTGCGCTGAAGAAGGTTATACCGAAGAAATTTATGCCGAAGAATTTTTGACAGCAGAAGCTTTGACTGCAGAAGTTCTCACGGCCGAGCTTCCGGCAGAGGAAGCTAAAGAAGAAGAAATTGATGCCGAAGAAAATCATACGAATAATTTAGATTCGACAGAAAGAATCGAGATTTCAAAGGAAGATCGTTTGCTTCAGGGCATTGAAGAGGCTGAGGCCTCTAGAGCGACCGATATTTATGCCAGAAGCTTTCGACAGGATCATCGAGAGACTCGCGCTTTTGGTCTTCAGGATGAGAGCGATCCATTTGATGATTTTGATCAGACCCATGAACAAGACAGCCCGCTGACTTCTGCTGAGGAAGTGCCAGAGCTTGAAAGCCTTTCAGGTGAAATCATGAATGATCAGATCGAATCTGAAGACTCTCGATCGACCCAGGCTTTTCGACGAACACAAGAATTTCAATACGAAGAAAGCTCGGGCCCGATTCTCTTTGCCGTTTCGGGCTATGATCTTCAAAAAGAAATTTCTTTATCAAATCTTCCTCTGACGATTGGTCGAGATCCACAGAATCAACTCGTGATTGATGATTCGAGCATCTCTCGATTTCATGCCGAGATCCGATTATTGGGAGATGAGATTCAGATTTTAGACTTAGGTAGCACAAATGGAATCAAATTGAATGGGGCTCTGATTCAGGCGCAAACTTTAAAGAACCGCGATGTGATTCATGTCGGCGACATCATTTTTGAATTTTTATCATCAAAAGATGAAATTAAAGATTCTCCAGAAGTTCAAGCTGTGCGAGAGACCATCGTCTCAAAAACGGCCGCGATGGCTAACTCTCGAAAAAAACTTTTTAAAACAAAGAGATCAAAACTCATCGCGGCATCAGTGCTCATTCTTTTTGCCGTTGCCCTTGGGCTCAATCTTCTCAAATCATTTTCAACCAACATCAAAAATACAGGGGCTGAGTTTATTGCTACCCAAACTGAAAATGCGGTTGAAAGCTTTAAAGCAAAAATTCAGGATGAACTTGGGCGAGGAGTTGAAGAATTAACAGATGATGAGTTAAGACAGCGCTTTCAGGCAGAGATGGATTCGATTTCGTTGCCGCTTCCTGAGACTTTCATGAAAGGCCTGCGCGGCTTGCCGATGCCTGTCGTTCGATTCTTTTTGCGAAAGCCAGAAGTGTTAAAAGATTATCTCAAAGACACCAGCTCGACCTTTGTGATTGAAGCGGCTCTCAAAGCAGAGATTCAAGGGCTTCTTGCGCAGCAAAATTTCTCTGAGGCGGAGTCTTTGCTCGGCCAGCTTTTAAAGCTTAATCCTGAAGATCTTGAAGCTCAAAGCCTTCAGGCTGAGCTTGAAAAGCAAAAAAATCCAATTGAAGCCCCAGCGCCCTTAGAAATTAGCGAAGAAGAGCAAGAGCTTTTTTATAACTATATGAAGACCTATCAAGAAAAAACAGAAGAGCTTTTAGCCGCCAAAAAATATGAAATCGCCGTTCAGTTTATTGATGACATCAAGGCGGCCATCATCGAGCTGTCTCGCTCAGGGCCGCAGTATGGTGATTTAGTCGGAAGTGCGTTGAGTGAGTGGTCATCAAAGCAAGAGGTCATCAAAAAAACACTGATCGTTAAAGAGCAAAAAGAAAAAGAGATGAACGAAGTGGTTTTGATGGGTCGACAAAAACTAGAAGAGGCGCAGGCACAACTGAATCTCGGTCGAGTGAGCGAGGCCCAAGGCTTATTGGCTG
>JBMTHG010000189.1:0-2526 GCA_049436045.1 Bdellovibrionota bacterium | reverse complement strand
TCACCCCCAACAAAGTCTTAATCGGAAGGTTTGAAAAAGAAGCTTTCGAGTTTGAGGAGAGCTCCAAAAAAGCTCTTTTTAAGGTCAATGCTTTTGAGAAAACTCTAAAAGCGTCGATACCTCCGATTTTGGCCGATGTGAAAGAGAGCGAAATTGCGCCCGAAGCGGCAACTTCTTATAAAATAGGAAGCAGCCTTTTGCCGAGATTCGTTGTTCCCATCAGTTATTACACTGAGCGCGATGTGATTGTCGGTGGAATCACCGGAAGCAGTGATCCCCTTGGCTTTCATCGCTGGCTTGCTGCAGGCTACTACCTATTGACACCTAATCGATTTGGCGGGTCATTTTATTATGGCTATCGAGGAATCTCTCCGTTTTTGATTTCACTCTCTGCCAATGCGGGCGTCAGCAACTATGGTCGAGTTTTATTGACGCAAACTGATGGCGAATATTTTGTGCTCAACAGAGATTACTATGAGCGCCTCTATGGCTTAAGTCTTTCTGTTTCTTACGGGCTCCTTCGAGATGACAAGCCCCTGCCGATTGGATTTTCACACTCCATCTCTCTCTTGAATCGAAAGTCACTTCTTCCTCTTGGGTCTGAGGTGATCAAAGATCCGATTAGCCTCGATGACGGAACAGTGGTGAAGTCTTTTCCAGACAGCGGGAAGCAATTTCAATTTTCTACAAAGTTTTTTTGGGGAGAATCTCCCTCCGAGTGGTTGGATTTTGGCGATCGTCAAAGTCGACTTTTGACTTTGGAGCTGGAGTATTCTCCAAAAATTCTGGATGCCGATTTTCACACTCTCACGACCTCTTTAAGTAATCGTTATTTTTTTAAGTTCTCAAAAAATCACAGTCTTGGCCTTTATAATATTTTGGGAATTCAGTGGCTCGATCAGCTTTACCAAAGCACATTTCGTTTGGGCGGAAGTGCCGGCGAAGGCCTCTTGAGTTCATTCAATCAAAAGAGCGTTCCTTTCAGGGGAGTTCCTATCAGTTTTTTTCGAGGCGAAGGAGTTCTCGCAGGGAGCCTCGAATACCAATGGAGACTCTGGAACAAAATTCCGGGTTGGGGAATGGCTCCGATTTGGTTCAAAGATTTTTCGATCGCTCTCTTTCAGGATTTCGGGCAGACCTTTTATCTCAAAGATTCAGCAACAGCGATTCAACTAGAACCTCAGAAGTTTAGTTTTAAAAACTTTAGCAATAGCATCGGAATCGAAGCTCAAAGTCAGGTGAGTGTGGCCTATGGCCCTCCCGTTTTGTTTCGGCTCGGTTATGCACAGATTCTTTATCTCGAGGGTCAATTGGCTTTTTCTGACAAGATTAATGAGGTTTATTTGCAAATTGGATCAAGCTTTTAATTTGAAAATTTTTCGCATTTTCTTTTGAAACTGGCCCCTTTTCTCATGACAAGTTTTTGCCGGCTGTTTACTAATAAGAGCCAATGAGACTTCATCATTTAATCGCAATTTTAGTTTTTGGTAGCGTTTTTTATTCTTCAGGGGCTTTTGCCGTGGGTGTCGAATTCGACGGCTACTACCGACTTCGTTACAACTCTTTTTACAATCTCGATCTCGATCACGATCAGAAGCCGAATCTGAGAAGCTACACAGATATGCGATTTCGCTTGGACCCTCTGTTTATGATCACAGATCAAGTCAGAATTTATTCCTCATGGAATCTACTCGATGGCGTTTTGGGCGGTGATCCACTTCGAGCGCGCACATCCGCCAACCCCTCCAAAAGCAAAGATTCTCTGGGTCTTAGCTCTGATGCTAGCGAAGTTGGTCGACAAATTAAGGCAGCGAATCGATCCAGTCTTTTTTATGGAGGAGCTTATGCTGCCGACGCGGCCGTCGAAAGCACGGATCTTAGCCCCATTCAATTGAGACGGGCCTGGGCGGAAGTCGAGACCGATTTTGGAATTGCCAAGTTTGGACGAATGCCATTTCATTTGGGTTTAGGAATCTATGCCAATTCAGGAGATGATTTTGATCAAGACATCGGCACCACACGAGATCGAGTCACTTTTGAGACGGCTTATGGCCCTTACTATCTTATGCCGGGAATTGGCTGGTCTTATGAGGGTCTTCTCGATCGCAGCCAAGATGACAGCTATGAATACTTTTTTCTGATTGGTCGGCGGGTCGAAGGCAATCACGTTTCTCTTTATCTCTCATATCTCGCTCAAGATTCTGGTTTGCTAACTGAGCAAAATGGAGATCTCGTTAACAAGAGCACCAGCTATTGGATCATTGATCTCTATACCGAGCAAATGTTTCGGCAGTTAAAGTTTGAGCTTGAGGTTGCTTTGTTCGTAGGGCGATTTCTGGGTTACGATTTAATGGCGGTTAATTCGGCTTCTCGGGTCTCTTGGAAAAATGAAAAATATGCTTTGTTAGGCGAAATTGGCTTTAGCTCTGGAACTACCGAAAAAGATTTTGATTCGAACAAGTTAAAAACATTTATGTTTAATCGAGACTACAATGTGTCTCAGATTCTTTTTGAAGAAATTCTTCC
>JBMTHG010000188.1:0-2532 GCA_049436045.1 Bdellovibrionota bacterium | reverse complement strand
CAGCGGGATTAGCCAAAGATGTCGATGATGTGAACCAATAGGCGCCGCCTATCCACCATCAAAATCATTGAAATAATTTTCTCCAACCCCCACGGATTGCTCTCTTTGCGCATTGAAGAACTGTCAATAGAGATTGGCTCGGGACTCTGCACATTAAAGCCAGGTGCCCTTTTACGTTTATCTTCTCACCAATCAAGTCTCTCGGAACAGGTATAAGCCCAATCTTCTGTAAAAGTCTGTCAAAAATGATTTGTGACGAACGGTGGGAGAGAAACGTGTTGAAACTTTTTTGAATTGCCAAGCGCTCTTTTTGCGAATCAGGGACAAATTTCTTCATCACAGGAAAATTAATCTTCATACACTCGTCAAAAAAACGACCAAAGGATGCTTGCAAAACATTCTCTCGTCGCCAACTATGATTGTCTTGGCCGGGATGGACCCCCCAGTACATTTCTGCGGTTTTATCGAAAGCAACCGAACCACGAATACCTACTTGAAGCAAACAGTTATGGTCAGGAAAGCCTGTCTCGAATAACGAATCTCGCACATCCCTGACCTTTGCTGTATCCATTACAAAAGAGAAAAGACAATTGTTTGAATACCGCGCGTCCGCAAGCTGCTTAAAGAGTAAATCTCGACCAGATTCAAGAGTTGGACGAGTCATCCACGTCCGCTCACCAGGCTTCAAGAATTTCTCATTAGTAAGCCAGTTATAAAAAACTGGCAAACCTACCGCACAAACAGCATCAGAGTGTTTTTCAAAAAGTGTCGCCATCTTTGCAAAAAAATCATCTGCCAAAAAGTCATCGTCAGATTGAAAAAAAATGTACTGCCCAATCGCCACGTCCAAAGCTCGATTACCAGGAACTCGCCAGACCGATCCGTAATCACCTGAAATGTATTCGGAAGCTTCAAACGTGATCACCTCCCAGCCCTCAGTCAAATTGCCCTTAGCTCGAAGGTGATTGATTTCTTCTTCTGATCTTGCATTATTAATCAAAATTTTTTGAATCCCGTTGAAGCTCTGGTCGTTCAAAGCTTTCAACGCACGTGCGGTTTTCTCTGGCCGCGGAGGACCTCCTGTAAGCACTACTGCTGTAAAAAGGACGTTGGCTGACCTGCGAATGATTCAGATCTTAACAATTAAGTGAAACCCTGTCTGCAATCAATGGTCACTTGCCGGATTTATGTCAACCAAGAAGTTGCAAAATTTTTTAACTTGTCTTTAATCAATACTTGTTCCAGCTAGCTAAACGTGTTCACTTCAGATGCCAAAGTCAGAAAGTCAATTAATTACAGAAATTTTTGTTCTCGGTGAAATATCGGGGTGAAATATCAGATTTAGTGCTTGAAAAAAACTGCTTGCCCGGTCGGAAACGGCAAAAGCAAGCCATCCATTTGGGAGCAATACTTATCTGCTATCTCTTTAGTCTCTCTGAATCCTCTGTGCGCGTAGTCATCGAATAAGACCACACCACCAGGCAAGAGTTTTGGAACAAAATGTTCGAGTGTTTTGAGAGTTGGAACTGATGAATTCAAATCAATGTGGAGCCAAGATAGTTCGCCCGGGCCTGAGTGCTTAACAAAGACATCAGGTATGTGACCTTGGATAAAACTACACTCCCTTTCAAATTCTTTCAAATTTAATTTTGTCTGTTCAAGTGAAAGGTAAGAATAATTCCCTTTTCTTCCTTTCTCTTGAGTAGTGAGATTTTCCTCCTTCATTCCTTCCCATGCGTCATAGAGGTAAGCCTCAAAATCGCAATTTTCACCGATCTCATCTTTCACGGCAGACATTGCAAAACTAATTGTTAATCCGTCACAAACACCAGCCTCTACAAGGTTTATCTTTGAATAATTAGAAAATCGGGCCGCATACATTGCTGTCCAATAAACGATGTAGTGACGCCAAGAGAGACTTGTAAGCCAATTTGAATAAGTACCAAACTTTTTTCCTTGCTCGTCTTTTCCAAGAATCAAAAGATTCTCACTATCGACTTGACTCAAAATGAATTGACCGATTTCGACTTTGCTTTTAAGTGAATTGTTGACACTGGCAAATTTGATACCGCTTAGGTCAGTTGAATTTTTCTCTTCCCACGGTAAGTAGTGCCTTGACGTCATTCCCCAACCACTAAAGCTCGGGGGTTTTGGCCTAAAAACTAGTCGCAACCGTTTAGCTTTCTTGAGTGTTAGCACGCCAAGATCAAAAAACGTCGATAATTTTTGAATTGCAGATCTGTCACGATTCTTGGCAGCTGGCCATGCTCGCTTTATCAAGAGAATTTGTCTTTTAAACACGTCACTACACTATACCGTTTCAAAATAAAAGGACTTTAAATCTGCACGTCAAAGTACTTCAACTTGAACATATTTTGTGAAGACGAATCAGTTTTGACTCTTAATGTTGCAAATCTGATTCAACCACAAGACATCTTACGAAACCGCGCTCTATCATTTTCAAGAAAAAATTCAAAATGCGACCTGCGGTTTAGGAAACCGTCGCTCTATCCACTGAGCTACGGAGGCTCA
>JBMTHG010000187.1:0-2535 GCA_049436045.1 Bdellovibrionota bacterium | reverse complement strand
GCTGTATCTCCGATGAGCGAGGTCGTTGCTTCTGGAAAGATAAAAACATTCGCCTTGTCGCGTCGCTTAATAATCTCTTTGGTACTTGCGATCGCCTCACCTGGCTCAGTGCCGACCGGCAAAAAATCCGGAAGCTTGGTCATCCGCTGAGAGAGGCGATTCGATGCTCCTCCCAGATACCGAAAAGGATCAACGGCATAATGACAATTCCAAGAGCATGAGGCCGCCTTCAAAATCTGCGAAACAAAAACGGGATCCAAATAAATATCTCGATGATTCATCACCCACAGATGGAGCCCTTTTTCTTGAAATCGCTCCTGGGCTTGCTCATCAAAGCCTTGAGCTTCAAATTTCATCTTCCTCGCCGCACTATAGGAGTTCAGAAGCTGATGCATTTGAGGAGTGAAATGCGGTTGATGAGAATTTGGAATATCTTTGAAAAACTGAAAAAAGAACTGACTGATTTCTCCCAAATGCGGCAACAAATGCCAAAACCAGCGAACATAATGAAGTTGGCGAGAGGCTCTTACTCGAAAACTTTTTTTTGCACCGTCTTCTCCCCAATCACACATTTGAAAATATCTCACGGCCTGACGAATAAATTTTCTGTACTGAGAGTTTCGAAGAACAATCGTCTGGTGCCAATTCTTCGAATATTTAGAGGCCCCGCCAGGAGCAATATTCAAATCGGCGATCTTATTTAAGGTCTCCAAAATCTCTTTTCGAGCCTCTTCAAGATTTTCTAACTGTCTCTGCGTGAGATTCAGCTTCTTGAATTTGCCGTCATACTCTCTGGCAGATTGATAAATTTCTTCCACTGAAAGTAAGAGTTTATCGGTTTCATAGTCTCTTTGAAGTTCAAGAAGCTTCTCAATCGCCGAATCGATTTCGATCTCTAACGGGCTGAGCTCCTTGAACTGCATCTGCAGTTCTTGAAAGCGCGATTCTAAAGTCGTCTCTAAACTCTCCAGCGAACGATCTCCTGCCTCTAAAACAGAAGGTTTCTGAAGTGCAAAAACAGAAATACATCCGATAAGAAATATTGAACTTAGCTTCAAAAAATCACCTCGCAGTCGGTCGATGAGCCCGACTTGGTATCTCAGAGGCTATAAAAAAGCTAGAAAATTCAAAGCGGGCCTAAGACAAGAGCTTAAAGCCAAAGATCAAACTGCAGCTTCTCGTCGTTTAGGCGGCTACTCGCCAGATTCTCTCAAGCTCAAAAGATGAAATATCCATTGAAATTTCAAGCACTTGTGAAACATTCTCGACGAAATGAATCTGAAGACCTGCTCGAATTTCTTCTGGCAGATCTCGCAAATCTTTCTCGTTCCTTTTGGAGAGAATCACCTCCTTCACACCCGCTCGATAAGCCGCCAACAGCTTTTCTTTGATGCCGCCCACTGGCAAAACAGCACCTCGAAGTGTGATCTCACCCGTCATCGCCAAATGAGAGCGAATTGGCTTTTTCAGAAAAAGAGAAACTAAACTTGTGAGCATGGCGACTCCCGCAGAGGGACCGTCTTTAGGAATCGCACCCGCTGGCACGTGCATATGAATATCGGTATTCGAAAATTGAAATCGAGGATCCTGCAAGTGAGCTCGAGCCAAGCTTAATGCGATTTGACTGGATTCTTTCATGACGTCGCCAAGCTGACCGGTGATGTTGAGCTTTCCTTGACCACTCATCATACTCGATTCAATCATAAGAATCTCGCCGCCAAAAGGAGTCCAAGCCAATCCGGTCACCACCCCAGAGGGATGTTGTTCATGGACTTCTTCCTTCAGATAAATGGGAGCACCTAAAACTCTCTCGATCTCTTCTAACTCAATCGACGGATTGAAATCTTTCGATTCTTTGACAATCTCGCGCGCTTTCGCCCGAGCCAAACTCGCAATTTTTCTTTGAAGATCTCGCACTCCAGCCTCTTTGGTGTAGAGCTCAATCAAGGCTCGCAGTTCATCATCCTTGATCTTCATTTGATCTTCAGAAATTCCGTAATCCGAAAGCTGCTTTGGAATCAAATAACGCTTGGCGATCTCCAATTTCTCTTCACTCGTATAGCCCGATAGTCGAATGATCTCCATCCGATCTAACAAAGGCCCAGGAATACCCTCAAGGGCATTGGCCGTCGCAATAAAAATGATCTTCGAAAGATCAAAAGGCACGTCTAGATAATGATCCAAAAAATTAGAATTTTGCTCAGGATCAAGAACTTCCAAAAGAGCGCTTGCCGGATCACCGGTATAAGATTGAGAAAGCTTATCAATTTCATCTAACAAGAAGACTGCGTTTCGAGACTTCACGCGCTTGATGCTGTTGATGATTCTACCTGGCATCGCGCCGACATACGTTCGCCGATGGCCTCGAATCTCCGCCTCATCTCGAACCCCTCCCAAGCTGGCTCGAACGAAGTCTCGCTCTAAAGCCCTGGCGATACTTTTACCTAAACTAGTTTTTCCAACGCCAGGTGGGCCAACGAAAAGTAAAATACTTCCGCGCGCATCTTTCTTTAATTTCAAAACCGCTAGATGTTC
>JBMTHG010000186.1:0-2571 GCA_049436045.1 Bdellovibrionota bacterium | reverse complement strand
TGCCAAACCGAATTTGTCAGCCGATTGATCCTGGCAATGGTGGTGGCCCAACTCCTGGCGGGGGAGGAATGGGTGGCCCATAAATGATCTGGCGTGTTAGTGGGAGGGATCTTTGATGAATCCGATTCAGACGGCGTATCTAAATTTTTTAGATCAGCAGGCTTTAAGTCTTGGGCCATTTTCGTTGTCTCAAATGCTCCTGCCCTCACTGATGCTCCTTAGTATTTTGTTTTTAACTTTCATTTTGACATTCAACAGGGCGAGCATTCGAAAAATTTCAGCGTTAAATTTAGCTTTTGTTTTTACCAACATTCTTCTTTTTCAGGCTTGCTCAGAGTTTGGGTCGGTTCGAAAGATGCCCACAGCAAGTCCGGCGGCTCCGTCTGCGAATCCTTTGGGAGGAGATTTGGATTATTATTTTGGATCAGACGACGGCGAAGATCCTAGGCTGCCAAGAATTGATATTATGGGCGCCGCCGGCAATCAAATCAGCAATAGCAACTCGAGTAATTCTTTTTTTTCTTTTGAAATGCCAGCCCCTTTAGAGGGAGCTGAAAGAGCAAAGCTTTTTGGTTTTAATCTTTGGGCGCGCATCAATCCAGATTGCGCATCTTATAATTTGTTAAACGGCGTCACAAAGAAAGCAGATGCGGGATCAGAGCAGTTGAAGAAGCAATGTCAATATGCGGCCAAATGGTTTGACACCGAGGAAGACGGTGAAACGATTCGGGGCGTAAAGCATTATCTCGAAAAAGCAAAAAATGGAAATGGAAGGCTTGTATTAGATTTAAGATCTTCGAATTCGAGAACTCCTCACATTCGAGCTCATCATGGAGAGCCATTTTTGGTTTTAGCTTACTACCTAAAAGAGTACGATAATAATCTTGAGCAACCCATCGAGGTGGTGGTTTTAAATCCCGAGCTGATCGATTTAGATATTTTATCAAATCACGATGAGAGTGAAGGGGGAGAATTATCGGTTTGGACGAGAGACATCGGCGGCCCATCCGATGATGAATATCATGGGTGGTTTGTTGGAACTTATGCATCTGCCGATCTTAATCCCGAAAGACTGCCAGAATTTACAATTCAATTAAAGGAACTTCAATCTGGACCTGAGCAAAGCAATCTCGATGGAGTAGAAACTGCGGGCATCGAATTGAGTAATAACCTTGTGAATCAATCCAAAGTGAAGGTTAGTGTTTATCCGCACAGTCGATTTGCGGGTAGCCCCGAGACGATGATGATGCCGACACTTACGAGTCAGTTTCAAGAGCCTATTCGAGCTTCATATTCTCGTCGATTAGACGGGGTGGTCAATTTGGCCTCGGGCGAGAGTATTGTCGAAGCAGTCGATCAAATTTATCCTCTCGTTCAACAAGGGCCAGGTTTTTCGTTTTCAGTAGTGCGAACCTATCGAAGTTTTTATCAGCGTGTCTCTGATTTCGGATGGGGCCAAAGCCTTAATCTGAATCCTCGGCTTCAATTTTACGGCTTTTCGAGCAGCATGCTAATAGAGACCCCTTTTAACGATGTTCCTTATGCGGGCTATCCCTTTCTTCACTCTGGTGATGGTCGGCTGATTTCTCTCAGTTAAGGCCCCTTCTTTTCTCAAGACGATCCCGAGCAACCTGATTTGAAGAAGGCGAAATATTTTTATGGTCTTGAGGCCGACTCTTTCGATTTGAACGGAAGACTCGTTCGCACGATTGATACACATGTGGGCAATCCAATTTATAGAGTTTTTTCCGGTTCTGATCTTGACTTAGTGATGGATCATATTCTTGCGACTCACAATGATGAGGACCCCTCTCAAGTCAAAAGTAAAATAACTGATTTGCTAAAAGACACTGATGAGGCTTGCGATAAGCTTAAATCAAATTCTTCAAACGGAAATTCTTCGTACGGAAACTCACCGAATCAGCCTGCGACGTTTCGAAACTTTGTTCGCGAAAAAACACTCTCGGTGCCGGGTCATTTTCTTAAGTTTTGTCGCGATGACAATACGGGCTTAGTGCGAGCGATTTTTGGAAAAGACGGGTTTTTCAATTGGTATGTTTATGATGGCTTGAAGTTAGTTAAAGTCTATTTTTACGCCCCCGAGGTCGATAGCGACTGGCCGGCTTCACACTCTTATGAATATCACGAATTTTCGGACTCGAATCAATTAGCCCTGCTTAAAGAATATCGAGCTCGAGAACTCTCAGTCTTTGAATTCGATTATGAGTTTATTCCTCAGTTGGTGGGAGAGTTTCCTCTCACCACAAATCTCAGGGTCAATGAGATCGAGCGAGAGATCGAGTATGAGATGGAGTCGAATTTTTTGCCTTCAGCGAATAATGATGCGGTGCCGGGCTCTCAAAATGCCGAGGCTAGTTCTAACAACTTCATTAAGACAGAGGTCAGTGTGCCTGGGCTTTCTAGTCAGACATTTTATTTTCTTCCAAGGCTCCAATTTTTGTTGAGCCGTGTCGGGCCCACGGAGACTCAAAATGAGCAGATTCTGGAAAGACATTTCTATGATCTCTCTTCGCTCAGACTTCTGGAGTCTATCGGGCGAGGGCAAAAGTC
>JBMTHG010000185.1:0-2584 GCA_049436045.1 Bdellovibrionota bacterium | reverse complement strand
CTCTTTCCTCCAACATGAATATCTGTTGAAGAATATCTTGCAAGAAGCCTGCCTCTGCGGCTTCCCCTGAGGCTTCGGAGCTAAGATCTTGATTTAACTTAATAAATAGACGATTCACCTCTTGAACCAGCGGCTCAAAGGCCGCAAAAGCTTCCGGACTCTCTACTTTTTGCGTAGCTCCAGTGAATAAAAGATGCACATCTTCTTCGAGCGATTTGAGCCCGCGCTTCATCCATAAATAGACCAAACTCCAGGCCCCCATGAAAAAAGCTATCAAGATAAAGAAAACCCGATTCAAGAGAGAGTTAAGATTGCTGACCTGCTGAATTGCCTCTTGTGGAAAAAAATCCACCTGCGCAAAACCCACCGTCATCATTTTTCCGTCTTCTTCGATCCATTTTTTGACGGGATAAACCGACGAGCAGGTCTCTAAGTTCTTCATTCCAAGATCAGCACTACAGGTCGTATAAAATTCTTGATCGCGCATCGATAAAGCCAAAAGATCATCCGCCTTTTTAATTTGACCCTCACTACAAACTTGTTTTCCTAAACGATCCCATAAGACCGCCGAAATCACCTCTTGATCATCTCGAAAAATCGAGCAATCTAAGCGAAAGGGCTCATTCAGAGAAAGCACCTCTCGATTTCGATTGCCTAACGTTTGCGCCAATTGATTGGCATAGCGATAGTTTTGTCGAAGCAAATCTTTTTCAATCTGTATCAAGATTGAAAACTTCAAAATAAAAAAACTAATGGTTCCTAGTGCCAAAAAAATTAAAAGCAATTTAAATCGAAAGTCGATTTTTCTTAAGAGACGTCGAAGCCCACCGAAGATATTCTTTTTTTCTGGCGAAGTCTCTTTTGGCTTTGGCGCCGTGTTTTCTTGCTCTTCATTCACATTCGAATCCAGCTCCTGAGCCAGCGGATCTTCATCCACCTCTTGCTCAGATGAAAACTCTACGCGAAAGCTAAACTCAGCAAGATCAATCACATTTTTATCTTGAAGATAAGCCTCGTTCACTTTCATTTTATCAATTCGAATGCCATTAAAACTTTTAAGATCGCGAATCTGCCATGAATCGTCTTCATAAAAAATTTCAGCATGCTGTCTCGAAATGTTTTTAGACGAAATCTCAATAAAAATACTGCCGTCTTCTTCTGACTTTGGCTCGCGTCCTAAGATATAGCGATAGATAGAATGAAGCTCAAAAACTTCTCCCTTCATCGGTCCAGAAACACATCTCAAAAAAATTGGACTCACCATTTCAGTTGATCTCCCACACTCACTCGAGAGAGATCACAGCCCACAAACTCAATCAAAAACGAGCAGCCACCAAAAAAATATCGCCACGGCAAGACCCATCTTCCTGGAGCCACATCTTGAAATATGGAGAGCACTTTTTTTTCTGAATCACAAAATACAAGATCAATTGAAAATTTCATTCCAAAGGTATGAACCGCCGGAAAAAACCCAAACAGCGGTAGATGAAAAACCGCTGCCAAACCATCGGGTTTTTTTTCAAACTTCAAAAGGCCCGTCGCTCGATCGCGCGCTGAACGATAGTGCTCAATCTGATTGGAAAGAGGCGCGGCGCTTTGAGAATGCTGAATCACCTAACCTCCAAAAAGATTTCGTATCCAGCTTTGATTATAATAAATATCACAAATGACGGGCCCCAAGATCACGATAAAAACGGCTGGAAAAATACAGATAATCAAGGGAAGCAAAAGTTTTTGCGTGGCCTTCGCACCTTCTCGCTCAGCCCTTTGAAAACGATTATTTCGAAGCAAATCGGATTGGGCGCGAAGCACCTGGCCAATGCTGCTTCCCATTTCATCGGCTTGAATCAAAATTGAGGCAAAAGAAGAGAGTTCTGAGAGCTGCACTCGATCGGCCATATTTCTAAGCGCGTCGGCGCGAGTGGTTCCAAGTTGAATCTCTTTCAAAACCCGACTTAACTCATCTCGAAGCGCGCCTGGCTTTGAAAACTCAATCACTCGCGAAATGGCTGACATAAAATCCATTCCTGCTTCCACCGAAAGAGTCAAAAGATCCATCATGCCGGGCAGCTCACGAAGAATGTCTTTTTGCCTCTTCTTCTTGCTCTCCATCAAAATATAATCCGGAATAAAAAATCCGCCGATCAGCGAGCCAAAAAACCAGGCAATCGAATAATCCATGCCGGCCTGATTTAAGAAAAGGCCCACAGCTACAACCCCCAAAAAGGCGCTACATATTTTTAGACCCACAAACTCATCGGCATCAAACTGATCGTCCATGCCCGCGGCGACAAAAAGCATTTTCTTTTTTTGACGATAAAGCGGCATCTTGATCTGCTGAACTCGCGGCACCATGGCCCGAAAAAAAGGAGCGAGAAATTTTAAAGACCAATGTCGATAGTTTCGAGTCGCACTCTCTACCCCAAGGCGCGCCTGAGCTTCCATCAGCTCTTGATCGGGCATGATCAATTTCACGGCCTGAAAAACAAAAAAGGCCACGCAAGCAATGCCCACCAATAAAAAAATGATATAAAGAAGCCCCCCGACATCCATTCTCTCTTATTATAACGAATTTTATAGACTT
>JBMTHG010000184.1:0-2585 GCA_049436045.1 Bdellovibrionota bacterium | reverse complement strand
TTGATGCCTTGAATTTAATTGATGGAGCAGATCTGGGATCTCAGATCCGTTACATCAAATCAAGTTCACGAAATGATGACGGTAGTTTTAACAATAAGCGTTTCTTAAAAAGTCTTCGTCGGTTTTTTCGAGTAATTCCATTTTTATTTGATGCGAATGCGATGCCTCTTTTTCAAAATTGGCAAAACGATAAAAATGAGATTCAACAACAGATGAAATCTTTGAGTGCGATAGAAATCGAAAACCTTTATGAAGATTTGTTTATTCAACATCTGGGCCCTGAAATTAAAAGATTGGCGCGAGAAAAATCTTTTGGTCAGATCGAAGAAATCTTTTTGAGCACTCAGAATCAGTTTTTAGCAAAAGAAGTTCGAAAGGTTTTTGCACCGATCACTGAAACGGCTGATGCCGCTGAAGAGCGAAGCTTGAGTCTTGAGCGCGTGCCCGCTTGGGTGGCTTTGACGAGAGGTTGTTTCGGAGCTGATTGCGCTCTTTTGACAGTTCCATATCACGCCTTGATCAAGGGGGTTCGAGTTTATTTCATAAGAAAGACGAATGATCTGTCAAAAGAGCCTGTGGGCTATGCCTTTAGTGTGGGTGTGGAGGTGAACGGCAAAGTGGTTCCCTACATCTTAACTATTAACGGAACGACTTTGGGTGAAGTTGACTCACAGATGGTTGTTAGAGCCATTGCTGAAGACTTTCAATCAGATGCTGTAATTTTGCCTAATTTCGATTCTGAAAAATTTCTTGTCAACGATCAGACAAAACGAAATGCGATGACATTAAATGATGCTCAGCCGATTCAGGTGAAGCTTCCCGCTAGCTGGAAGATTGTTGATCGTTATATGAAAAAAAATCCATCAGGTTTTGAGAATTATTATCACGCCTCAAGAATTCAAAGAGCTTTTATCAGTGGGCTTCCAAAGCATGATGATCGAATGATCATGTCAGACAATAGCATGATCAATTCAGCCTCTTTTTATCAAGATTTTAAAAAATTTGATGAGATTGAGTTTAAAGATAGGGCTCAAATTTTAGTGCGCTTGTTTCAGATTTCGGACTTTAAGAAAGGTTCGATGGCGGCGATCAAGTCTGCTTGGAATCTCAATGAATCTCAGGCTCAGGCGGTGAGTTTGCTTGTGGGAGAGGGCCCTATTCGCTTCGCTGATTACGAAATCTTGAAAAAGGAGTTTGGGGTAGGCTTAGAAGAGCTTTTGGAATTAGACATCGAAAAAACAAAAAATATTTTTTACGAGTGGGGAGAGCCCGTGATTCCGCTCTTGGAAGAAATTCTCAAGAATGGCCCGCAAAAAATTCAAGATCCGGCCTTATTTGCAGTGGCATCTCTAGAAACATCTTTGGCTCGAGAATTCTTGATCAGGTTGTTTCAACATGAGGAATACAGCCTTCGTAAATTAGCTCTTCGGGGCTTTGGCATTTTAAAAGATTCAGAAACAATTAAAGCGATATCTCAAGGTATCGATGATGAAAACTCCGATATTCGTTGGAGATCGGCCTGGGCGCTTCGAGAGATTGGTGATCCGCGAGCCATTCCTTTGCTCTGGAGCTTGGAGATTGACAAAAGTGTGGCTGTTCGAGCGGTGGCAGAGAGAGCCATTAAGGAGCTTAAAGAAATTCAAAAGAAAGCTTCTAAGAAAGGATTTTGGCGCTCGCTTTTTTCTTCCTCTGATTCATATTTCTCTTCTGATTATTAATGAGGCTGCCGAACGGAATCAATTTAACTTTTTGTTTGAACGACCATGTACCAGCGTTGATTGAAACGCTAAAAAAAAGAGTGCTCTTTTGAATTCGTTAGGAGTCTTTTTGCCCTAAGCTTGCCTTCTCAATAGTATAAGGATTAAATCTTTTATTTATGGGTGTCGTCAGATTCATTGAAGAAAAAAGTATTCGCAAAAAAGTTTCATTAGCTTTTCTCGACCATCAAAAATTCTTGAAAGGCTTGATTCCCTATGCGGAATTAACTCACATCGGAAGCACAGCCGTCGAAGGATCTCTCACAAAGGGAGATTTGGATATTTTGGTCGAGGTTCCTAAAGAGAGATTCAATGAAGCAGATCTGCTTTTGGCAAAATACTTCGAGCGAAACCTTGAGAGTGAGAGATCAGACAAGTTTTCTTCTTTTAAAAATGACGAGTTGGATCCGCCGCTTGGTTTGCAAGTCTGTGCAGAAAAGGAGAATATGGGTTTTCGCCAACTGCTTTTTCGAATGAAAACGGACCCGGAGTTTTTAACCGCCTATAACGCCTTGAAAAAATTTTATGAAGGCAAGTCGGAAGAAGAATATTGGGAAGCTAAATCGAAATTTATAAAAGATTTTCTTGGCTGAGGCGTTTCAGAAAAGAGATTGGCGTGCTCGGACTCCGGTGGCGGTGGATATTCTTGCGTACAAAGAAATTTATGGGGGGAGGAGACGGAACAGCAGCTTCGAATTGAACTCGGAAAACATACTCAATCGAATCGGAGACTCTATATTTAGAGCTTCATGTGTTATCCGCGCAGATTTTTTACGAGGGCTGAAAGGCCCGAAGCGCGAAAAATCAGAGCGAGACCGATTATTATTT
>JBMTHG010000183.1:0-2596 GCA_049436045.1 Bdellovibrionota bacterium | reverse complement strand
CTCTTTCCTCCAACATGAATATCTGTTGAAGAATATCTTGCAAGAAGCCTGCCTCCGAGGCCTCTCCCGAGCCCTGAGAGCTAAGGTTTTGATTTAACTTAATAAATAAACGATTCACCTCTTGAACTAGCGGCTCAAACACCGCAAAAGCTTCAGAACTCTCTACTTTTTGCGTAGCTCCGGTGAATAAAAGATGCACATCTTCTTCGAGCGACTTTACCCCTCGCTTCATCCAAAGATAGACCAAAAACCAGGCGGCAATAAAAAACACCATCACGATATAAAAAACTCGATTTAAAAGTGAATTGAGGTTTTCGATTTGTTCAACAGCTTCTTGTGGATAAAAATCGACCTGAGCAAAGCCCACCGTCATCATTTTTCCCTCAGCTTCAATCCACTTTTTGACGGGATAGGCCGAAGAGCAAGCCTGTAAATTTTCTAAGCCAAGATCAGAGTCACAAGTGGAGTAAAACTCTTGCTGTTTCATCGTCCACTGAAGCAATTCATCTGGTTGCTTGGCTTTACCCTCTCGGCACACCTGCTTGCCCAGGCGATCCCATAAAACGGCCGACACGACTTCTCGATTGTCTCTGAAAATATCACAGTCTAACCGAAAAGATTCTTCCATCGAAAGTGCTTCGCGGTTGCGATCACCCAAGGTTTTTGCCAATTGCTTTCCATAACGATAACTCTGACGAAGCAAATCTTTTTCAATCTGCATCACGATTGGAAGTTTTGTGATGAAGAAGCTAGCAATGCCTAGGCCTATAAAAATGATCAGCAGTTTAAATCGAAAATCAATTTTTTGTATCCGCTCACTCAAGACCTTCACTAAATTTTTTCGATCCCCTGCTGCTTCGCCTGTTTTCGGAGTCTCAATTTGCGATGAGTCATTCGGAGGTGAAAATGTCTCAGATTGGCCCTCGGGATCTGAATTTTCTTGGGAATCCTCCTCTTGACCAGCGAACTCCACTTGAAAACTAAACTCGGCAATATCAATTACAGCCCCTTGATGAAGAAAAGCCTCGGTCACCTTCATGCGATCGAGGCGAATACCATTAAAACTTTTTAAATCTCGAATCTGCCAAGCGTCTGCTTCAAAAAAAATCTCAGCATGTTGTCGGGAGACATTTTTAGAATTCAACTCGATGAAGAGACTTTCACTATCCGCTTCTCTCTGCTCTCTGCCTAAAACATAGCGATACATTGAATGAAGCTCGAAGACCTCTCCTTTGACAGGCCCAGAAATGCAGCGAAGAAAAATTGACCCTACCATTCGAGCTGATCTCCAAGGCTAAGTGGCCCAATATCACAACCCGCAAACTCAATCAGATAAATGCTTCCTCCAAAAAAATGTCGCCAAGGCACTATGAATCTTCCGGGGGCGACATCTCTAAAAATTGATATGATTTTTTTTTGATTGTTACAAAAAACAAGATCAATTGAAAACTTCATCCCAAAAGTATGAACAGCAGGAAAAAAGCCCCGCATAGGAAGATAAAAAATCGCCGAAAAACTCTCAGGTTGTTTTTCAAACTTTAAAAGACCCCTCGACCGCTCGCTTGCCGAACGATAGTGCTCAACCTGAGTGGAGAGATTTTTTCCGCTTTGAAGATGCTGAATCACCTAGCCCCCAAAAAAATTCCGAATCCAACCCTGGTTATACCAAACATCGCAGATGATTGGTCCCAAGATCACAATGAAAACCGCAGGTAAAATGCAAATGATCAGAGGAATCAGAAGTTTTTGTGTCGCCTTCGTGCCCTCGCGCTCAGCCTTTTGAAATCGAGTATTGCGAAGCAGATCAGATTGAGCTCGAAGCACGGGCCCAATGCTGCTTCCCATTTCATCTGCCTGAATCAAAATCGATGCAAACGATGATAGCTCAGAGAGTTGCACTCGATCCGCCATATTTCTAAGGGCATCCGCCCGAGTGGTTCCAAGTTGAATCTCTTTCAAAACCCGACTTAACTCATCTCGAAGAGCGCCTGACTTTGAAAACTCAATCACTCGCGAAATCGCCGACATAAAATCCATTCCGGCCTCCACCGAAAGAGTCAAAAGATCCATCGTTCCAGGAAGCTCACGAAGAACATCTTTTTGTCGCTTCGCTTTACTCTCAATCAAAACATAATCGGGAACAAAAAAACCTGCGACCAACGAGCCGAGAAACCATCCGACTGAATAACTCACCCCCGCCTGATTCAGAAACATTCCCACAACAATCACGCCCAAAAAGGCGCTACATATTTTTAGTCCCACAAACTCATCAGCATCGAACTGATCGTCCATGCCTGCGGCGACAAAAAGCATTTTCTTTTTTTGACGATAAAGCGGCATCTTGATTTGCTGAACCCGCGGTACCATGGCCCGAAAAAAAGGAGCCAGAAACTTTAAAGACCAATGCCGATAGTTTCGAGTCGCGCTTTCCACGCCAAGGCGCGCCTGAGCCTCCATCAGGTCTTGATCGGGCATAATCAACTTCACGGCCTGAAAAACAAAAAAAGCCACGCAGGCCACGCCCACAATTAAAAAAATAAGATAAAGAAGCCCCCCGACATCCATTCTCTCTTATTATAACGAATTTTATAGACTT
>JBMTHG010000182.1:0-2608 GCA_049436045.1 Bdellovibrionota bacterium | reverse complement strand
AACTGCTCAACGATTCAAATGATGGTGGTGCTAAAGCCTCTGCACGATATTTCGCCTTTAGAGCGAGTAATTGTATCGACTTATCAGAGTGTTTCTGGGGCGGGTAGTGACGCCATGGAGGAGCTTCAAAAACAAGTGCTCTCGAGTTTTAGTAGTGAGCCCCTTGAGCCAAAAGTTTTTCCTCACCAAATCGCTTTTAATTGCATTCCTCATATTGATGTTTTTTTCGAAAATGGAATGACGAAAGAAGAAATGAAAATGATTCTCGAAAGCCGAAAAATTTTAGGCCTTCCAGAACTTAAAATTTCGGCGACTGCCGTAAGAGTGCCCACGTTTATTTCTCACAGCGAAAGCCTCAACGTTGATTTTAAAGAGCCGATTCGTGTTGAAGATGTAAGAGAAGCTCTTTCCAAGGCTCCCGGTCTTGTTGTTTTGGATGATCCGAAATCAAAGGTTTATCCTTTGGGCTTTGCAGCAGCAGGAACAGATGAAGTCTATGTTGGGCGAATTCGACGAGACCTATCAAATGAAAATGGAATTCATCTATGGGTGGTCGCCGATAACTTGCGAAAAGGAGCAGCTACGAATGCGGTTCAGATTGCTGAGTTGTGTATTAAAAATCGCTTTCATCGTCGTTAACTTTACGATTTTTTTTAATGTATCACTTTTTGCGAATTCACCGCGCTCCTATGTCGGGATGCTGCCGGCTTTAGAGGGTGTTAACGTAAAGAGCTTTGATCTTCGCTCAGATGCTCGATATCTCTTTTATTCCACAGGAAGTAGCTCGTGGAATGTGGTTGACCTCCTTGATATGACGACGCTGGGCCCTCAAAATTTTAATGCCGGCTCAAATGTCGTAGCTTTATTTTATCGATCTTCCAATGAGTTGGTTGTCGTGAGCGCAAAGAGAATCGATCTTTATGATGTTACTAAGGTTTTTAAACCGGAGCTGAAATCGACTTCATACACATTCCCTTCAGCAAATTCACCCCTAGATGCTTGTGTTGGAGAAAATGGGCAAATTTTTGTTTTGGAGTTTGATTCTCTCGGCAATTTTTTTGTTCGAGTTTTAAGCTCGAATTTGAATGTTCTAAAAACAATTTCTTGGTCTACTATTTTTGAAAACTCGGGGCGTCCCTCTGAGGATCTTTTTCCAATCGCGATTCGCTGCTTCAAGGCAGGAGCCATTCTCGTAGCGGAAGAAGAAAGGCCAAGCGATGCTTCAGATTTTTGGCTGGGGCTGATTCAAGATGATCTAAGTGTTCTGAGCCCCGTTGTCGTTCGGCAAGCGGCTTATTCTTTGCAAGACTTGATTGTCGATAATTATTCACAAAGAGTTTTGACGCTTTTCAATCGAGAGATTAGTCAGGCTAAGTCGAGTGATTCAATTCTTAAGGTCTTTAACTTCGATTCAGAGGCGGTGGAGCCTTTTCCTTCGCTCTTTAACGTGGGCTCTGAGGGCAAAGCTCTGTCGGCCTTTCTTGAAAATTCAAAGCCTTTTTACTCTGCATTTGTGGGCCAAGATTATTTAAGTAGCTCTGTCTCTCCTCCTCAGAATCAAGTTTTACAATTCGAAGCCGCAAATTCTGTTTCGAGTCTTAATCTTTTGCCTGATCGCGGAGTTGAAGATGCCGTCTTTGGTCTCGGCCCCATTTTTTCGCAGTGGCGCAGTTCTAATTCTGATCACTATGCCTACGGCTTGTTCTCTTCTCAAGGAGTGGGCTTACTCAGTGACTCGCCCAAGTTCGAAATCGTCGAGATTGAAAATTTAAAGCTGAGTGCTTCTAAGGATCTTGAGTTCACAGTGAGATCTGACAGAGATGTTGATCTAAAGATCAGAGTCATCGACGATATCAAAACCGAGGGAGAGGCATCGGGAATCAACATCAATCGAGGCAGTTTGATTTCATCTTCAAGTCTGAACGAAAATGAGAATTTTGAAGTTCGTATTTCTGCAGAGCAAGTGAAAACGACTAAAGAATTGAACCTTAGATTGCTTTTGCTTGCGACCGAAAAAAATAATTCTGAAGCATCGATCGCGCGGGTGGGGCTTCCCTTCAGCATTGATAAAGAGCCCCCGGCTGTTCAAAATCTCAGATTAGGATTTGGCGATCGAAGTCTTCGAGTGTTTTTTGATCTTCCTTACGACCCTGGCGACATCGATTATTTTTTGATTTTTATGGCCAAGTCTGAAGTCGAGCTCGAAACTTTGCCGACCTCAGTGGAGGATTTAAATGAAACTTGGAATGATTTGAGATTTGAGGGTCACGGGGAAGCTTCATTTTCGAATCCGATCAAAATCAGCCAATCAGATTGGCAGGGCTCTTATGAGATCGCCCCTTTAAAAAATGACGAAGACGTGTTTATCAGAGTTTTAGTTGTCGATCAGTCGAGTAACTTCAGCCTTGAAAATCCAGCGAGTATTTCGAATCGACCTCGGCCAACACTGAGTCTTCAGAAAGCTTTTGGCTCTCAAGGATGCAGTCTCCAGGCAGTCACAAACAACTCAGGCGGGACCTTTGCTTCGTTTATTTTCTTTGTTTTGTCCTTGATGATTTTTCGGCGTCTGAAAAAAAATTGGGCCCAGCGTTAGAGAAATCGGAGGGGA
>JBMTHG010000181.1:0-2629 GCA_049436045.1 Bdellovibrionota bacterium | reverse complement strand
AAATAATAATCGGTCTCGCTCTGATTTTTCGCGCTTCGGGCCTTTCAGCCCTCGTGAAAAATCTGCGCAGATAACACACTAAAAGACGCCAAGTTCATTCAACAAAAAAAGATCTCTCATTCCCCACTCATAGAGATATCAAATTGAGCTTCAATTAGCTCGTCGACCAATCGGAAATAGGCTTGAGGTTCAGCCACTAAACAATACCCAAGCAAGACTTCATCAATTTTATTGATGCACTCTTCAGTGATATCAAAACAAACTTCTTGAAGCAGCTCTCGATCTCCAACTGAAATCTCATTTTGAAGAAAAGCATTTACAGCATCTGCCCTTAAAACTTCACAATCACAATTTCTCTCTTGAGCTTGCGGCTCTTCAAGAACCTCTTCAATCATACCGCCGGTGGGTTTTTCCTCTGCAGCTCTCGGTGAGGTGACTTCTGACTCATTGCAGGCCGACGCAAACACCAAAACCAATCCGAACATCATCCATCCGGTAATTTTTTTTAAAAACAAAGAATACTCTTTCACAACTTCTCTCCTAATAACGATAACTAAATCGATCAGCCAGTAGCACAGACTCCCGCGCTTGCCAAATTTTACTAAAAATCGAAAAAATAATTCTAAAAACCCGAGTGATTCTAGACAGAACAAATTCAACTCCCACACAAAAGCTATGGGCGGTTATTTTTTACGATCTCGAAAATTTTTTCAGCAAGTGATCTGGTGACTGATAATGCAAGTCGAAAAAATTCTCACGAGTAGGCTTAGCGTCATGAAAGTTAAGTTAAAAAAATATTGACCGCTTTCAGCGCCAAACTTTAGCCTTAGGTAGGAGAAAAAAATTATGAAAATAACATACTTAATCAGTTTAGTAGGAATTTCGGTCTTAACCTTATCGGGCTGTGCAACGATTATGAAAGGCAGGTCACAAGTAGTGAGCATCAATTCGAATGTAAAAGATGCAGAGATAACAATCGACGGCAAAGTTGTCGGCCGCACTCCTTATAATGGCCCAATTGAAAGGGGTTCTGATACGAGCGTGACTCTTAGCAAAGCGGGTTATGAATCAAAGACGGTTGTTTTGAACACCGAATTTGAAAACGTCTTCTGGGGCAATATCATCTTGGGTGGATCGTTCGGATCATCAACAGATTATGGAACGGGTGCGATGTACAAGTATTCGCCGGCCACAATTAATATTGATATAGTAAAGTCGGGGAAGTAGCTGCCGAATGTAGGGCGGGGCTTTTCTCTTTCTTCCTAATTCACTACCCGAAACTAATTGATGAAATTTCTTTTGGAGGGGGCCCCCTATTAACGGGGGCCCATCTTGCTTTTGATATCAACAGAGACCTGTCGCCTTGGGTTGAGAGCTTGCAAAAGTTGTTAGCGAAGCCGAGCTCGAGAGAAGTCTTTGCCTGCGAAGCTAGCTGGCTCAACTGAGGAGAACTGTTATGCAGGGTCTCGCTTCGCCATTTCGGCTGATTATTCTTTTACAAGTTTTTTTCTATTCTTTTGCTGTTCGCGCCCAGAACTTTGGCGCGCCTGAGCAAGCCAACTCTATCTTTGAAAAATCAAGAGCTTCGATAGTGTTCGCACACCAAAACCCCACGAATCCTATCTCTATGTTTGGGCACACCTTCATTGTTTTTCATAATGATTTTCCACCTGAGCCTCTCGCCCCAGCAGTTGAGTTTATGGGGATCATTGAATCAGGATTCCCGGATTTTTTAGGGGCTGTAAGCACAGGAATAGAAGGAAAATTTATTCTAAGAACATTCGTTGAGAAACAGACGGTCTATGGCTTAGAGAGTCGAGACTTGTGGATTTATGAGCTTGCCTTATCCGAAGCAGAACTAAATGACCTGAAAGAGGGTCTTAGCAATCAGATCAATAAAACAGCAGACTATCACTTTTTCAGTCAAAATTGCTCCTATTGGGTTTATAAATATCTGAATCTTTACAAGGAATGTGGCGGGCTCGGCACTACCTTTACTCTTCCAGCAGAGACTGTGCGAGCACTTGATTCCTGTCAAAAGATCAAATCTAGACACTTCCTAGCTTCTGATTACACTAAGGCGAAACAAGCCTACCAAAAACTGAAGCGAGTTGAACAAAAAACTGTCTCGAGCGTTCTGAATTCTGGCTACCTCCCGCAAAATTCAAATTTCAATGCCGATCAGAAAAATGCGATCGGCTACGGACTCAACTATCTACTTCCCTTAGAAGAAGACCAACAGAGAAGAAAGAATTTAGAGCAAATCAAACGAAATTTTCCAGTCAAGCGGCTCGAGGAAGATCATCCTCCAAAAGATCCTTCAAATTTTAGCAGAGAGCGAAAGCTTAGTGTCGGGGGCTTTCCAATCAGTGAAGCGATTTCTCTAAGCTACCGACATCTTCAACATGATTTTGCGAGTGCTTATAGCGAACACTTGCGAGAAAGCACTTTGGAGGTTTTGCCAATCGCCTTTCTTTTCTCTCCATCTAAAACTGGGCTTCAATATTTGTATCCATTGAGAGTTCAAGCGGTTGAACCCAACTATTTTCTAACATCTCCTAAAGTTTTTCATCTTGAAATCGGCTTTGAAGAGTGGATTCCATCTCATCTGAAACTTCGAGAGTATAAG
>JBMTHG010000180.1:0-2634 GCA_049436045.1 Bdellovibrionota bacterium | reverse complement strand
ATTGCAGTCGCGAAGCTATCGGCCTGAGCCGCTCTCTCAGCCTCGGATAAATTCGATGGGCTTGCCAGAGTCGCTGATGGATTCAGTGAAGGATTTGCGGCATTCGTCGAGTCAGAATTCATGGCCTGCGCCACCTGAAGCGCGGTGGCGGTGGCCTGTCCTGCCTTGTTTAAAACTCCAAAATTATGATCAAAGGCTTCTTGATTGAAAGTCTCTCCACCAGAGCGCAAAGAGACATCTCCAAAAGCATCGCCAAGCGCCAACTCTCCATCCATCACTTTTCCGAAATTGTCTGCCACTTTCGGGGCGGCCTCGATCACACCCACGGCCATATTTCCCATGGCGCCTGTCATCGAAATTCCGGCGCCAACTAGAGAGGCGACGGCCAGCGCTTCCATGCCTGAAGTTTCTCCCGCTAGGGTCATGGTGCTCATGGCCAAACCACTGACTTGAGAAGTGAGGCCTCCGGCCTTTGTCATCAAATCAAAACCCTTGCCATCAAATTTCCCGGCTCCGAATTCTGTTTTAAAAGTTCCAAGACCTCCGATCGTTGAAAACCCACTGCCGATCAAGCCAACGCCTGAGAAAAAATCATTGCTGCCACCAAGTTGAGAGCCTAAGCCCGCTGCCTGACTCAAGGTCGAGCCGAAGGCTGACATTTGCTTGAAACCGCCTCCGGCTTGGCCTGCCCAAGTGCCCCAGTTCTCACTCATGCCCGTGATGCCTCCACCTAATCCCATGGCTTGGCTGCCTAATCCAAAAGCTCTTCCTGCATTTGCATCCGCAAGGCCAACGAGACTTCCGGCGCCGCCGAGAGTCTGCGCTCCCGAGTTAAAAAACAATGAAGTCTGGCCTGTATCAAATCCTCCAGTATTAAAAAACTTATCGAGGCCGGCCAAACCATTAAGAGCACTTCCTGCTCCCCCCATGATCGTCGCCGCCGTGCCTAAGCCTTCGATTCTATTTCCAGATAGGGTTAATCCCATGTCAGCAATCGAAGTCCAAAGTGAGGCTGTTTGAAGTGCATTGCCGAGATTACTTAAGCCCTGACCGATTGAACTCGCCCCTCCGCTCGCATTTGCCGCCGCACCTGCTCCCGCTCCGGCGGCCGCTCCACCCGCCTGGCTAATCGCCGATCCAATTAGATCAAAAGCAAAACTGAGAGCCAAGTTAATCGCCGCCTGAATGGCGAAATTCACAGCGACGCTCTCAAAAACATCGCCCACACTCAGATTCTCTTCTAAATATTTGGCTTTCTCATGCAGATCTTTGTCTTCGGCGACCATCCTCTTAAGGGCTAACAGAACTAAATCTTGATTTGATTGCATGCCTCGATCGCGCTGAAGCTCCTCCCCATAGCTTGGATCTCTCGCCTTCTTATAAAAGTCAGGAAGACTCTCTAAATCTCGAAACAAATGAACGCTTGTTGAATATTCTCCAGTCGTTTCTGTGCCTTCTTTGTCAAAGTCTATGGATCGATTGTGTGCAATCGCCAAAGAGACTTCTAATTCGATCGGAATGGGATTTCCATCAGGCCCCATTCCTCCAAAAACTCGTGTGAGTCGTTTCGGAAATCGATAAGTATTCCAAAATGCACTCGAAGCTCCTGAACCCCCTCCCAGATCGAGCTCACCTTCAACAGCCTCTTTAAAAGCGGTGATGGATTCTAGGTCTACGATATTTATTCCATCGCTTTTTTCTCCTAAATGAAAACGAACCTGACTTTCTTCGTTCTCAGGATCATCTTCGCCAAACGCTCGCTGGCCATATATCGAGTGGTTGCCAAGCTCAATAAAGGCTTGGGTTCGGGTGAGAATCGTCTGCTTTTGAATCACCTCAAAAATCGAAAACAAAAGAAGCGCGAGAAAGAAAAAGCCGAGCAGAGTTAAGGTCACTCCCATCAGCTCTAAAAGAGTCTGGGCTTTTAATTTTGTTTTTGTTTTTAATCTCACGCTTTTATCACCTAATCTTTAAGAGCTTCTTCTTCACTCGTTCGCAAAAATTAATGCAAAAATAAATTAATGCAAAAATCTTTTAATCGTCTCTTCGGCTGATTCAATGCTTTCGCCTCGGTCGTCTTTTGGTCCGATAAACTTAAAGTAATCAAACAGTCCTTGATAATCGTCTTTTACTGATTGCATTCGAGGGTCTAACAACAACTTTCGAAGCCCTGAAATTCGAACTCCAAAAGGAAGAGAGTCATTCGCCGCCAAGAGAGTTCCGAAAGGTTCCGCTGCAGAAACCGCCGCCAAACGAGGCCGACGATTAAAAACACTTCCTCCAGATGAATTATCTAGATTCATGAAAGACTCGCTTGGATAATACTCCGCCGCCACCGTCACAAAGGCCTGCGGCCGATGAGGATTTTCAATAAAATGAAGTCGAAGAGCGGAGTCATCATCTAAAGCAATCATCCTTAACTGCTGACCACCTGACTTAATACTTGCACCGATGAAAAGTTGCAAAGCACTCAAGGCGGAAAATGGCCCATTCGTATCCCCTTCGATTGCGGGTGAATTATTTACTGGGCAATAGTATTGGGGCTTTTGGTTTTGACCCGCAGTTGCATTGACACACAATGGGTTCAAATAAGGCACCATGTGAGGAACTGAAGAGACTACATTGGCTAGATAA
>JBMTHG010000179.1:0-2642 GCA_049436045.1 Bdellovibrionota bacterium | reverse complement strand
GATTATTGATCAAGCTCAGCTCAGTTGGAAAACTTTCGCTCCTGTTTTGGCGAGTTCAGAGCCCGCGCGTCTTTCTTGGCGGGGGGGGCCGAGGCTCTCCTGGCGAGAGGTGCTGTTTAAAACCTCTTTGAGCTAGTTAGACTTTTTTAGGGCTCTGAGGTATTGAAGGGCAAATGTTCTGGGATCGTCACAAAAAGCAAAAAATCCATCTTGTGGGAATTGGCGGCAGCGGAATGAGTGGTATCGCCGAAGTTCTTTTGGCCTCAGGTTTTGAGGTCTCGGGTAGCGATCTCTCAAGCTCTTCAACCACCGAGCGTCTTTCTCAGTTAGGAGCTGTTATCTATCAGGGGCACGCGGCCGAGCATCTTCGTGAGGTGAGTTGTGTGGTGGTTTCTTCGGCGGTGTCAGCAAACAATCCCGAGTGGCAAGAGGCTCGCCGGCTGGGTGTTCCCGTGATTCAGAGGGCAGAAATGTTGGCGGAGCTCATGAGGCTCAAGCGCGGTATTGCCGTGGCGGGCTCTCATGGAAAAACTACGACGACTTCGATGTTAGGCCAAATTTTAAAAGCTCTAAAGCCTACCGTTGTGGTGGGAGGAAGGCTTCAACATTGGAACGCTTCGAGTATTGTGGGGCGGGGTTCAATTTTTGTGATTGAAGCCGATGAAAGTGATCGAAGCTTTTTAAAGTTTTCTCCGATATTTTCTCTCGTCACGAATGTCGATTCAGAGCATTTGGATACTTATCGAAATTTAGATGATATCAAAAAAACATTTTTAGAATTTCTAAACCGAACAGCATTTTTTGGGGTGAATTGGATCAATGCAGATTGTCCTAACTTGCAGAGCATAAGAAATGAGATTGTGAAGCCAACTTTGAGTTTCGGCTTTCATAAAAATGCTGATCTAAAAATTATTTCTTGTGAGTTTTCAACAGACAAATCACGCTTTGGTTTATCTTTCAAGGGAGAAGACTTGGGGCGATTTGAGCTGCCGGTGTTAGGACGTCATAATGTTCTCAATGCGGCTGGAGCCATCGGCGTGGCCTTGAGTTTAGGAATTTCAGTGAGAACCATTCGACAAGCTATCAAGAATTTTGTTCCTGCCGATCGTCGAATGCAAAAACATGGAGAGAGTCATCAATGGGCTGTGATTGAAGATTATGCGCATCATCCCGCTGAAATTGAGGCGGCGCTTGAATCGATTAAAATTGCCTATCCAGACCGAGAAGTTTTTATTTTTTTTCAGCCCCACCGCTTTAGTCGAACAGAGTTTTTGTGGAATGAATTTGTTCGAGTGTTAAATCAGGCTTCGCATCGACTTTGGTTGATGCCGATTTATGCCGCTCATGAATCAGCTCGCGAGGGCGTCTCGTCTCATGACTTAGCCAAAAATCTCACAGACACAAAAGTCGTTGTGTTGGAATCTTTGCCGGATTCAAAAAGTTTTGCTCTCCAAATTTCACAAGAAGCTTCTAAGTCTTTTGTGGTCTTAGTTTTAGGAGCTGCTCCTCTGACGTCATTTGCAAAATCACTTTCGAAAAACTTAGAGAATTTAAATCCGGTTTCTGAAAGACTTGGTTGATTATTCATCGGCGGAGTATCAAAATAAAAGATGGATGGGATTGAGAAAGAAATGCCGCAGCGCATCAAGTGATTGGAGAGCTTCGCATTTTCTTTTGGCATCTCTCGTTGTGATGGCTCTAAGCATCACGTTTTTCTTTGCAGGGCGCAGCATTTTCAATAAGATAGAAGAAGTCGCGGGGCGTGGTCTTTTATATCGCTTTGCGACTTGGGGGGGTCTTGTTGTGGAAAATGTGGCGCTGAATATTCAGCCTCAAGAAAGCTTCTTGCCAGTCGTAGACCGAGTGAAGCGTCAAGTGATTCCGCTGAGTGGCAAGCCTTTGTTTGCCATTGATCCGCATGACATCTCTCGACAAATTTCAAACTCTCCATCGGTCGAAAAAGTTTGGGTGAGGCGCTCTTGGCCAAATCAAATCAGGATCGATGTGGAATTAAGAGAACCAAAACTTGTTCTTCGAGCGAGGGATGCTTGGATTTATGTTGATCGCAATGGTCATTTTATTGCTGCCGACCGAGCTCTAAGAAATCCGTCCTTCGATTTGCCACAAGTTTATGGTTTTGAAAATCAACTCATTGGTGAGATTGAAGATCTCAATCGTCTCTACACGAAAGAAAAATTGTGGCTGAAAGATTTAGTGACCTTAATCGAGAATCTAAAAGCGCATGTGGGCCTGAGTGTTTGGTCTGCAAAAGTGAAAGAAAACGCATGGTCTCAGTCGGCCATTTTTGAATTAAGTAGCGTCTCAAAAAAAAATGAAGAGTTTCAAATTGCTTTTCAGGAGGGCGATTGGTCTGAGAGAATGCTTTCTCTTCAATTCATTCTTAGCGATTTAAGGTCTCGACAGATTGATCGAGCCACGCTGAATGCAAGCTACCCCGCTCGTTGGTATGTTGAAGTTCAAGAGGAGATTAACTAATCTTGGCCAAGCAGTATCCCACCATTGCCGCCTGTGACCTCGGAAGTAGCAAGATGGCCTTTCTGCTTTGCGAAATCACGCCAGCAGGACTAGAAGTCGTAGGCTTTGGCCAGTCTTTATCACAAGGAATTCGAAAAGGTTCTGTG
>JBMTHG010000178.1:0-2655 GCA_049436045.1 Bdellovibrionota bacterium | reverse complement strand
CTACAATACAAAGGCCGTTCAACGCAGAGCGGTCTTTTTTATTGCTCAGAAAAAAATGTCAACAGCAAAATTGCGTGACGAAAGCGGAAAGTTTCTGCTATTTCTTGAGAATCATGACGGCAGTTCATTCAACTCAATGATGCGTGATCTTTGTAAGATTTACGCATTATCACAGGAGGGTCATTTTGATTTTCTGCCCAGCGCTGTTAGTCGCGCCACAACTTTTACTGACTCGCATTTCTCTGTTTATTGGGCAAAGTTTGCAGAAAGCAGGGATTACTTCTTTGCCAACAAGCCTGAGATTGTTGCTTTTGTTGCGACGGAGCTAGCAGTCTCAGCATTAAAAGAATTTGAAATTGGTAATGTTTACTGAAGATCATGGCTATTCACATGAACCCAACAGCTCAGGCACTTGCCGAGACAATTCTTTACACAGAATGCGACGATGACGGAACTCCACTTGAAAGAAATTACGACATCTCAGACTTTGATGAAAAATCCCTAGAGACTCTTTATCGAGAGTTTCAAGAGTTTGTTCAAGTTGTCGAAAAACAGATTACAGAAAAAGTTGGCGATGGCTGGGACTGCATTGATGATTTTTATGATTTAATGCAGCCCAGTGAAAATCAAACTGAATACGATTACATACTTACCAGGAATCGACACGGCGCAGGATTTTGGGACGGCGACTGGGCATCTGAAGTTTCGCAGATTCTTACAGATGCAGCACATAATCAATCTGGTATTTGTGCTTATGTCGGTGATGATGAAAAGATTTATTTAGTCTGAATTCATTCTTACTTGACAAGTCGGCGCTCATCGACTATAATGCAAACAGCAGCGCAGAGCTGCCATCACTTTTTTTACAGAAAATGACTAACGACGATTTTTACATTCTCACCGAAACAATGCAAAAGTTCGGTGGGCATTTCTGCACAAAGCTCGCTGATGCAATTCGCGCAGCAGATTCGACAAACAAGCACAGGATTCTTCACGCATTTCCTGAGATGATTCGTGATTACGGTCCCGAATCTCGTTTTGCAAAAGCCATGCTCGCTGACAAAGAAAATGTCTGATTTTATTTACGATCCACGCCCCATTGATCCGCCTGATTATTTCGATCAAGAAATGTCAAACACTGCCTCTTGGGTTGTTAATCGTTACAAGCTTGGTTACGATAAAGCGACCAAAAAATTCACAAAAAATGTTTCACAAGAAAGCGGGGAGGGCGCTATGAAAGATGTACTGCAAATGATTGCAGAAATTCACAGTGGCGACAGTCCTGAAAACTGCGAGATTTTTATTGATGCAACGCAGATTGTTTCACGCTCTGAGACTCTTCAACCAGTTCACTATCAAGTTAATTATCATGACGGGCATGATGTTTACTGGGAGATTAAGGAAGGTGGCGAGCTAGTTGATTCAGGTACAGATCCTGACGAATTTTTTGCAACAGCAGAATACTTGATGAACGAACAGCGTCAATTTGCGATTGAGTTTGGAACGGTTGATCCTACGCCGCAATTTCTTTATGATCACAGCGGCGGGGAAGCGCCTGTAACTGCTAATGAGATTTATACTCGTGCATTTCAAGAAAAAATGGAGGCAAAAGGATGATGCAAGAGATCTCAGTTTCTGACAGACTTGTGATGAATTACATGTCGCTAAAAAATGGCGACAGAGATTTGTCAAAGCTTACAGCAGAAGAAATCTTGCATTGCCATGTTCTTGAGGCGGAGCTGCTGATTACAGCAGTTCTGCTTTTTTATCAAGAAATGAATAGTGGCAATTTCAATGAGATTCAGGTGTTTTGCTCTCCCTTGAAGATTATTCAAGGACTCGATGACGAACAACTTTCAATGCTGTGCGAAACATTTGCACAAAGCGCAGTTGCGCAAGCGAACAAAATTATTCGTGAGATGAGTGATGTCGCTGAGTAAAAAAGAAAAGATTGCCTTGTTGTCTGCAATTTCATTTATGCACAATTACGGAGAGAACTTTGTTCCGTTGATCAAGGATGGCAACAAAGAAGAAAATCAACAGGCGTGGAAAGAAGCAAAAGTGATCTACAAAGATTTGCACGCTCGCATCAAGAAAACGCTCGATTCATGACGGGCCAGGGTGATTTCCGCGCCCTGAGCCCTCGTTTCCTGCCCCTGCAGCAGGCTTCTGATCGCTCGCTGGACATTTGTGCGCCGAGCAGATTTCTGAGCGCTGCAGGGACTTCTGGACAAAGCGGAAGATTGACGAGCAACTAACTTAATTTCAAATAAGTAATGAGTTCAAAGAGTTTTTCATTGCGCACAGCTGACATTCTTGCATCGCAGATCTTGACAAATAAAAAACATGCGAGAACGAGATACGTTTTGACGAGGGGTAACTTTGTTGCTTGCGCACAATGCTGCCATACGTTCAGAGAGCGATTTGCAACGATGGATGCCTGGATTGTTAAAACAGACTGCGTGAATAAAAACGATAGACTTCTTAAGTGTGATGTTTGTGAGCAGAAAATATTTGCCAAGGAGTTGATCAGGTTAGTACTTGACAAGGAAGGTGATAAGTGCTATAATGGTCACATGCGATGAGAGTATTAGCTTTTGTCGCACTTTTGTTCATTTGCATTTATTTTCGTGACAAACAAGCAAGCGATTTCAA
>JBMTHG010000177.1:0-2665 GCA_049436045.1 Bdellovibrionota bacterium | reverse complement strand
AATCTTCAATGTCATTTTGGGAAAATCGGCAAAAAAGATTTTGCAGAGTTTTTAAATCGACTGTCTGAAATTCCAGAGTTAACGAAAGCAAAAGCTAACCCCACGCCCGCCTTGACTCCAGAAGAAATACTTTTCATTTATCTTAATTTTTTGGAGTGGAATCGCCCCGCAAAGCTGATACTTTTCGATAACCCAGTCGCCAATTTTTCAAAGAAGTGGCAAGAGAGATTCAATCATTGTCTCTACAATATAAAATCAAAATCTTGCCACACACTCTATGCTCTTCCAGCTTATCTTGATGCGATGCCAAAGCTGGATATCGTCTTCTGGTTAGATGAAAACGATTTGACCTACAAAAAAATTACTGACGAAGAAACCAAGACAGTTCGTGTTTATACTTCTCAGTCGACCAATGAAGCTGCTGTTTTTTTTCCAGCCAAAAATAGCCTAGTTCAGAATTCTCAAAGCATGAAGGTGCAACTCAACGAGATTGAGCTCGATATCAGGCCGGGGGAGATTCTCGGTGTTTTTTATCGAGGTGATAGTGAAGAAGGCCCTGAGCTGAAATCCAGTTTCAAGGCATCAATCTTAAAATCCAAAAAACGTCAGCGAAGCTTATTCAGTCGATTAAGAGCGCGCGAAAACATCACGCTTTCGATCTTAGATGACCTGAAAAATTTTCGTTCTTTTGAAAAAAAGTCAAAAGAGCTCGGTGATTATTATGGCCGTCTTTTTAGATGGCCCTCTCAGAATTTTGTCAGTGATCTATCAAAAATGCAGATTACGAAACTTTTGCTCTCAAAAGCCCTGATCAAAAAACCTCAGATTCTTTTTTTTCATCACGCATCGAGAGGCTTAAGTTTAAATGATCGAAAAGAACTCTATCAATGGATCCGGCAGTTAAGTGACTCGGGATTAGCACTTCTATGGCTTAGCGATGAGATTGAAGAACTTGCGAGATTGAGTCATCGAGTTTTGGCTTTAATACCTCCAAGTCATCAAATTTTAGATTCTAATGACCTAACTGATAACAAGAAACTCGTTGAAGCGATTTCTTCTCTCAAGGAGAATAGAGGCTCATGATTATTCCGTGGCGAAAAGTTGTTCTTTTAGGGGTCTCCATCATTTCAATTTTGCTTTTGACGATTTTGGAAGAAAATTTTCGATCCATTCACTCGATGCATTTTTTCTTTCAAGAGATTTCGATACTTTTATTGCTCGCGGTGGGTTTGAGTTTTCTGACGCTCTCTGGAAGTTTCGATCTCAGTTTAGGGGCGATGTTTTTGTTTAGTCTTTCGCTGGTAAGGCTTTGGCGCAAAACGGAGTGGTCCATCAATTCTCATTGGCCAACTCAACTTCTTGCGGGCTTAGGGATTTTTTTGATCATGGCTCTTATCGCATTACTTTTAGCTTGGTTAATGTCGATTCGAAAAAATCAAAGCCTCCTGATGAATATTATTTTTGGTGTCTTATTGGGCGGCCTTGGGCTCCTGAGTATTCCTGAGTTTGGTCCGTGGTGCCAACCTTGGTATTGTGCAGAGTTAGTGCTGCCATCTTCTTGGTTGATATGGCCTTCGATTTTATTTGGGGCTGTC
Organism: Bdellovibrionota bacterium; assembly: GCA_049436045.1. Lineage (GTDB taxonomy): Bacteria > Bdellovibrionota > UBA2394 > UBA2394 > UBA2394 > JBMTHG01. Next base: position 1,070 of record JBMTHG010000177.1, on the reverse strand, counting down.
GTGACGGCCGGAACGATTTATTATTTTTATCCAGACTTTGATTGGATAAAGCCCATCGCTGCGACTTGGATCATGATCGCGCTCGGGGCTTTCGTTGTTTTAGAGTATCAAGGTCTTCCTATCGTTGTTTTGGTCGCGGTTCTTGTTTTGATACTTGCAGAACTTTTTTTAAATCACAGTTTATTCGGTCTTCGCTTAAGAGCAATCGGGCTCAATGAGGAGGCCGCACGGCTTTCAGGTTTTTCAATAATGAAAACCCGAGCTCTCGCTTTCATGGGTTTTGGTGCCTGTATTGGCTTGGCCAGTTTTTTTGAATTCGAGCCCATTTCCAGAGAAGACCTCTCAACTGTTTTCTTTCGACAGTGGGATGTCATCGTGATCCTTGTTCTTGGCGGTGTGTTTTTTGCACGCGACCAAAGACCAGGGCAACTTGCCACTGTGGCTCTCGCCAGCCTCTTGATCGCCAGTCTTAATCAGTGGGAATGGCTTGGCTTCTCGCTATTGCAGCTTGCCCTTATGAAAGCTGGGATTTTGCTATTTGTTTTATTAGTGGTTCCCAAGCTGGCAGTTTGGATTCAAAAAAATACCAACCTTCCAATGCGCTGGGATCCGGACTAGCTTCCGGATCCTTTTCGGATATTTTTCTGAAGACAAGCCCCATTCCATAAAGAATTGCAGCTTTCAAAGGGGCTCCCCACTTGCAATTTGAAAAAGATTTAGATATCGAGGGCCGCGTTTAAGTCTCGAAAAAACTTTCGCGGTCTGACTATTCGAAAGGAATGATAAATATGAAAAATGTCGTTATCGGTTTTGCTCTTTGGGCAATCTTGGCAGGCTGCGGCAGTGAGGAGGTTCGCCTTGAGCTCGGTGAGAAAATCACTGGCGCGATTGAGACATACGAAGATCTAAACCGTCAGAAGAAAAACTTAGACAACCTGCTTGAAAAAAATGCTGAAGAGGAGCAATTCGTTAGTCTCAAAGAAAAAATCATCCGTGAAGCTGGCTGTGAAGATTCTAATGACTTCGATTTGAATGAAAAACTGTTGGTGGTGACTACAATCGATGCTGTT
>JBMTHG010000176.1:0-2681 GCA_049436045.1 Bdellovibrionota bacterium | reverse complement strand
TCAAAAATAAAGCTTTCGGGAAGGCTTTCGTTCAATCAGAGATGATTTCTTGGGAAGTTTTTTTTGAAAAGCTGATAGAGCTCTCGTCTCTTGAACATAAAGACAATGAAATCTCAAAGCTCATCAAAGACTTTAAAGAAAATCGCATCGCGGCCATTGGGGGCTCAGACGCATTTCAGGAATTTCTTGAGAGTTCAGATCTAGAAATTTTTCAAACCAACCGTGAGATTTTCTTAGGTCGGCTAAAAAAGCTTTATCATTCTGGCTCTCAAGGCGCCGAATTGCCAGATTGGCTTTTAAGATCTCAAGAAAATTGGGAAGAGATTTTAGATGAGCTCGAAAATTGGGATCTTGAGATTGATGTTGACATTGCCGTCAAGCCAGAGATTCAAAACATCAGGCTCGATCCTAAGTTTGGAAATAAAAACTCAGATAGTGAAAGCGCATCCTCGGATGTGGTGGGAACCGGCACTCTCACGGCACAGCCGGAGATCAAGTTTCAACGTCTCGGCTTAAGTCTTCTTCGAAGAGGTACGGCGGAGCGAATTGAGATCGCTACTGATCTAGCCGTCGTTAACGGTGATTCAGATGATTGGGAGCATCCCGATGCCATCATCTGGCATCTTACCAAGCCACTCGTGATTCAAGCGGAGGGGAGTTTTGACTTTGATATGAGAAGAACGCGAGTTGTGCCCTCTGAAGAAAACTCAGGCCCCGTGCTTCAGCCCATCGATATTCAAATCGAGCCTATTCAAACAAACCTTGATGAGATTCAAGTTCAGTCCGAGGGTGTTAAGAAATTGATGAGCGAAATCTTTAATCAAACAAAGATTTCTTTGGCGCTTGAGCGACTTTCCCAGCAAGCCCTTTTTGATCGAGTGAAGACACAGTTTCAAGACGATGTGAAAAATTATCTCGAAAAAGAAGTCTTGAAACTTTCAATCATTATTTTAAGAGATGAAAATGGAAAGATTGATTTTGAAATCGGTATCAAAGGCCAAAAATTCGATGATAAAATCAAAAAACTTCAAGAAGAGAATCGATTCGTTACTGAGATTATTTCTGAGGCACCTCTGAACGTAGAAGATTTCAAAGTCAACTTACAGCCTGGGGCAAAAGACATTGAGATTGAGATTTTACTTCCCGAAACAAAATCCGTCACGGCACGTATTGGAGATTTTGACTTTCCTGAATTTTTGTTTGAGGACGAATCAAATGATTTAGTTCGATCGATCATGAATTATTTTAATCAAAACTCGATTGATTTCTCTGAAGCGAGTCTTGAGGCACAGTTAAGGCTAAGCCAATCCTCTGAAGATCGACCGAGGATCACATTGCATGTTCCCATCCAATGGAAGCAAACTGCGGGTAGCGATCTGTTGGTTCCTAACTTCTCGTTTGATAAAATGGTATTCAATCTGGATGCGCTTGAAGAAGCGCGAATTGAGGCGGTGAAATTTCGAGCCACAAACGAAAGTCCTTGGGTGCAGCTCGATTTTCAAGATCCTCCAAAAATTCAAGACCAGCTCTACTCTCAGATGAGTGGGCTCACGCAAAATTTTGAAAATCTTATGGGAGAAGACTTTGAATTGTTTTTGAATCGAGAGCTTCAATCTCGATTGCAAGACTTGGTTCTTAAAGTTGGGGCAGAGGATGATCAGGGCGCTTCAAACGAAGAAAAGATTCGAATCCTAGACTTTGAGTTTCCTGAGGGTGCTGTAAAAATTGATTGGGATGCCGAAGACGAACTTCTTGATCTGGTTCTAAAAGCCTCTGAGCGGCGAGGGCCTGATAACAAACTGCAGGGAGATTTTAGCCCTGCTTTTGAGCGCTTGCCGAAAGAATTTAGAATCTTTCGAAATCAAAGTGGTGCTGTAACCATCAAAACTGATTTGAAGCTTCCTCAGAGCTTTCGTATTCAGCTTCAAAATATTGATGACGAAGAGGCCTTCATTGAATCTTTAGAGCTTTCAGTAGCGGCCGATGAGCCAAAGACCGTGAGCATCTACTGGAAGATTGTTCAAGACGCTCAGGGGCGATTGATCATTTTGCCAGAGATTAGCAATCTTGATACTGTGATTGAGGCCTATCAACCCGTGCTCGATGAGAAGGCTGGACCAGATGCTCTTGTGGCTCGAGGCGTTCAGCCAAAATCCTATCTTGGCCGAGGAGCTGAATGGTTGACGAGAAAGCTTCGAGAAAGTGGTTTTCAATCAGGAATCGCGGCGGGGCTGTTTGGGCAGCTGTATATCGAAAAAGAAAAGCGTGAGCGCATTACAAAAAAGATTAACGAAACCTTTCATAAGAAATTGCAAGAAAAGCTCCCTGATCTGGTTCTTGATCTCTTAAAGCTCACCAATGGTTATGTTCTTGAGCCTCTTGATAAACGATTATCAGAAAGAGCAGGTTATAATCCCGAGGCTGTGATGCCGGCTTTGCAAAAAGAGTTTGAACGTATCGTCGACGGACTCATTGAAAAAAGGTTGCTTCGAGGAGATCTTGCTCATTGGAAGTTGGGAGAGACCAAGGTTCTCGAACGACTTGAGAATGAAATTGAATCTTACGCACCCGATCGATTTGGGTCAGAGTTTCTGGGCCAGCCTTTTGAGAACTTAAGAACAGAAGTTTCCGACACCCTGATCAATACTCCCAATGCTTTGCGGTCTGTGCTCGAGGGGAGT
>JBMTHG010000175.1:0-2692 GCA_049436045.1 Bdellovibrionota bacterium | reverse complement strand
CACTTCTTTCCTCCGTGGGCGCTGGCCCCGATGAGTCTATCGTGCGAAACCCCGACTGCCAAAAAACAAAAGCACCGCTAATCAGCATCAAGAATGTGCTGGCCGTGATCACACGAAAATCTGTTTTTCTTGAGCGTGTGCCAGGTTTGAAAATCCACCAGGCAACAAAGGCCAATAAGCTTAAAAGAATCAACCAAGGCAAAATCTGTGAAAACGCCATCTCAAGCTCCCCAATCAATATTGTCGCTAAGAAATAGAGCTAAGTATAGTGCTTAGATCTTTTAACTTTCTGAAGGTACAATTTAAGTGCTCGATTAGCTTCAGTCTAAGATGAAGCGACTTAAGAGGGATTGACTTTCGATCAAGAGCGGATTTTATAAATTGCAAATTAAACTTTATAAAGCTTGTCATGGCGAAGAGCAGAATTCTACAATTGCTCTATGTCTAATAAATCAAAAAAAATTTATATCTCTGAAGGGGCATTCCTTTTAGCAGCATTTCTTTCATTTATTTTTTCGGTCTCACTTTGGTTTTTAGGAAGCAAAGATGAAGGCGTTTTTGTGGGAATCTGGGTGCCATCGATCATCGCCCTCGGAGTGTTTTTTCAAAATATTAAGTCCAGGTTAGAAAGAAACTAGTATGATCAGTGATCAATTTATTTTTGGAGTGGGAATTGCCGTCACACTTTTAACGGGCATTGGTATTGTTCTTTCTTTATTTGTAGACTTTTTAAAACAATCCGAGCGCGACACTAAGACTGCCGACGACAAGTAATTTTTTCATTTTAAAAAAAATTCAAAAACCTCACCAAGCCAAATAGACAATAAGTGCGTTTACGATCAGAAGCACGAGCGCGGGAATAATCTGCACAAACGGATCTCGGCATCTGAGTCTCACGATCAGACCAAGCAACATTAGCGCACAAAGGCCAATGGCCGCGATGAGCAAAACTGGCTTCCAAAGAAGGCCGGCGAAAAGGCCAATGGCTCCTAGCGTTTCTAGGGCGCCAACGAGTTTTCGAAATTGAGCGAGACCATAGCGTTCAAACTCTCGACTCATGTGAGTAGTCAAAAGACATAAAGGGCCATAGATTAAAAAAGCTAAACCTGAGAGGCCTACAAAAAAAATTAAACTTTCGCGCATCTTTTGCTTTACCTCCGAGGTGATGATTAAGGTAAAACATGCCATAGAGAGGCGGTTTAAACTATGAGTTTCAGTGTGATTCAGTTGGTTCAAGTGGTGGTGGCTTTAGGGCTTTTAAATGTGTGGCTATTGCGAGCGGGTTTGTCGACTGGCTTTCGCGGCGGGCAAGCTTCGAGTTTGAAAGAAGAGTTTCGCGTTTATGGTTTGCCTGATTTTATGTTTTATCTCGTGGGCACGTTGAAGATTGTTTCAGCTTTAGGTTTGCTTGCGGGGCTTTGGATGCCGGCACTCACTCAGCCAAGCGCGATCGTGGTGGTGGTGTTGATGCTTGGAGCACTTAGCATGCACATCAAAGTGAAAGATCCTTTTGTGAAATCGATTCCTGCTCTCTTCATGCTCTTGATGAGTGCCGCTGTCGTTCTTTGGTAGGGTTGCTGAAAGCGAGCGAGAGGATTTGATTTTGAATGAAATCCTCTTTCGCTCGTGCTTTCAAAAAATCTTAATCTTTGAGATTGTTTCGTTTTAAAGATTCGCCAAGATTTAAGTTTTCTAGGAATTCTTGGGTTCCGTAATAATAGTAATTTGTTTTGTCATCAGCCTCAGTCTCTGTGCCACCTTCGTGACAAACTGGAAATCTTGGACCTCTGATGTTTCCGCTATCTTCTGCTTCGCACCAAAAAAGCCCAAAGAAGCACGGCTTCCAAACTCGCGTAGGGCAATTTGCATGCGGCTGAACTCTTGGAATGACTAAAGTTCGTGGTGGCCCATTATCGACATGCGCATCACAACCCATGAAAGTCAAACAATCGGCTTGGCATTCCACGTTGTCGCGACAGTAGTTATCTTCGCCGAAACAGCGATCTAAAATGTGATTGCATGAATATCTATCTGTCGAGTCGATTGATTGTTCAAAAGATAGATCTGTTTGTTCAAAATAAAGGTCGTGTTCAACCTCATTTTGAGAATTCAGGCTTGTTGAGATGAGACTAAAAGCTAATAAAAAATTTGTTAAAGACATCGAATACTCCTTGCCGAGTAGAATTTGCAATCTTGATGCCAAAGAAAATCCTCATGAAAACAAGACTTTGACGTTCATGCCGGAGTCATGAGGGAAAATTTGCGGCGGTCGGCTCGCAACTTTTGCGGGCTTTGAGGTTCAGGTGCCGGGGGGCATATTTTCGTCAGATCTTTCTACCGCCCGCGTGCGGGCGCAACAAAGTTGCCGAAAGAGCTTTCAGATTTCATTAGATCTGTTGTGGATGAGTCGCTGAGTTTGGCCGTGAGGATTGCTCTTAAGACTGTTAAATGAACGGCTGCGGTTGCCTCAAATGAGGCGACAGTGTGACGGCGCTAACCCACTAGAATGTTTTAGCTTTTCGCGATGATTTTAAAAATTTGAGCCAAGAGGCATTCTGTAGTACAAGCGGCCGCTATGGCCATTTCGCAAAGTCAATCGCGCTCTCCTCTTTTGAAGCCTGCGGACACAAAAGCTAAGCCTCGCCCCGTCGGTCCCATTGAAATTGAAATGCGAAAAAAACTCAGTCGACTT
>JBMTHG010000174.1:0-2760 GCA_049436045.1 Bdellovibrionota bacterium | reverse complement strand
TGGAAACCACTCAGGCAGCGCATTTCCCTGAAGTCTATCGATGATCCATTTGACGAAAAGTGGAAACAAAAACACCAAGAGATCAGTGAAAATAAGCAATAAAATTGCCCAGATCAAATTTCGACGATTTTTCCACAAAAAATGCCGGTGATTAAGGCCCACTTTGAACCTCGTGTTGCGACGAATTCAAAAAAGCATGAAGAGCCTCAATTTTGGGTTGCAAGGCAGGCATTTTCAACATCATGCGAGTCGGTCGTTTTGGCTGATACGACTCAGGGTATTAACCACGAAGAATTCGGGCCTCCAAAAGCTCCAAAGATGAGCCCACCACCGCCGGCCCCAAAACATGATCCTTTGTAGGATTTTGATGATGGCAAGAGCTACATTGGGCCGCATAAACTCTCTGCCCCATCTGCTCAAGAGAAAGGGGTTTTTCGTCTTTATTTTGACAAGACACCAAAAAAAATAAAAAAAAGAGGGGCCACCAAAAAATTCTTAAAGCTTTCATAAAAATTCCATCTAAACTTGATGATTTCTTAACGCTAAATCCTCTAAAAAGCATGGTAATTATGAGCCGCGTGGCAACTCAGAGATTCAAATTTCTCATCCATTTGGATTTTCAGGATCGGCTCAAGCCGCACGCGCGCCTGAGGGCTGGAGGCTGTGTTTGCTGAATCGAGCGAACAAGTCGGCTGGCCTCAAAAGTTTCATCAAAAATCATTATTATCGTCGTCTAAAGTTTCAGTTTGGGGAGTCGGAAAGGCCCGCTGGGCAAAACTCGAAGTGCCCGACAAGTCATTGTAACTACTCGCATTTTAATCGAATGACTTGTCGGGCTCAGGCTCTTGTAGAAACCCGGTTTCTGAGCTATTGCTTCTCTATCAATCGTTGGGGGTCCGCTTGAATCGATCAAAATTTTTCTTGTTTATGATTCTCATTTTCAGCTCTTGGAATCTAAGGGCTGATGACTTAAACGATCTTCGTCTTGCTTCTCCTTCTCAAGGCTCAAATCAAATCTCAGACGACGGAGAAGTCTTAGCTTATATTGAGAGAATCAGTTCCAGCCTGCCTCCAGAGGCACTTCATGCCATCAAAGATCCAAAACAGAGCTTTGAAAAATTAAACGATCAGTTTGGTTTAACCGCTGTGTTGGCCGCGATTGCTCATCGTGAGCCCTCTGGCGCGATGATTCACAATCGAATTTCAGAGACTTTTAGGGGCCTAGAGCTTCCCGCCTTTGCCGAGGAGTCAAAACCTGAAGCCGAACACGCGCTTCCCCTAGAGGCGAGCTACCAAGCTTTTGCGGCTGGAGTGAGTCTTGCCAACTCTCACTATCTTCCGGCACAAAGCTTCGAAAGCTTAGAAGAGGCGATCGAAGCAGCAGAGAGCCATGACCAAACTATTGCAAAAGTTTTCGCTCACTATAACCGCCAACTTTTTCATCTTTTATTGACTGAAGGTCGCCGACAAGAAGTTGATTTAAGCGCCGAGGATTTTGAATCTCAAATCGAAAAAAATGCCGTGCGCGTTGCTCTTGAAAAAAAGGGTCGCGCCGAACTCAACAGCGTAGACGGAGTGAAATGGCAAAATATTCGTATTGAAGGCTCTGATGTCGCTTTTATTTGGGAAAATGCAGAGGCGGTGCACCCCCGATCAAAGCACTCTCAGAGAATCATTGCTTCACAGCATCTTGTGGGTGGAAAAACTCGAGCCGATGGTCAGCGCGGTCGCGATGTGATCAAAGTTCGTTACTACTGGGGTGATTCTGGTGAGCTTAAAATTGAAAGCATTGGATACTATCCTCGGCACCGCTTTCTCTCGAAAGCTTGGATCAAAGATTTTGTTTTGTATAACGGAACTCTTCCCACGAAAGCGGATGTTTTTGTGCTGGGCTTGCCCGCAGGCCTTTGGCAAGCCGGTGTTGCTTCTAGTTTTGACCTGATCAATAAAGGTCAATTCAATTGGGAAATCGCAGCCCTCACATTTTTTTACGGCGGAATCTACTGCGGAGTTTTTTCAACAAACATTCGTCGGCTCACCAATGAATTCTCGAGAACCGATTTTCAAAGATTGATGGCGAATATTATTGTGACAAGCCTACCCTTCGCTCTGGCCTATAAGTTTTTGTATGATGGGGCGGCCTCCTTAAACCCCCTCACGCTCTCGGGCTTAATGGTTTATCTGGGCTTAAGTATCCACTTTTGGGTGAACAATGTAACAAAGGTGGAGCTGCAAGGAATCATTTCTGATCGAACCAACGCTCGGCTAAATACAAAAAATTTGGCCGGTGTAAAACGCTCAAACTTAGAGCAGACGATCACTTACAACCTGGTAAGCTTTCCTGCTCGAATTGCAGACCTTTCAAGTTTTCTTAAATTCAGCATTTCTCAAAGCATGAACCTCAGTACTTCGGGAGGAAAGGTCTGGCTTATTGGATTGTATCCTTTTGCTAAATGGCTCAAAGTTCTGCACAAAGAATATCTTGAGGAACAGAATCCTCACTTGAAATTGGGCGCGAAAGAGGCTCGTAAAAATTGGAACAGTAGTTGGATGAATGCGCTTATCGGTTTGCCCGTTGGAACCGGTATTGATCTTGCTCTAGCGGCTAAATCCTGGATCGCAGGGCCGACAAAAAAATCATATGTTTCAACTGGAGAATTTTTAGATATGTTTAGGTTTATCTTCTACGAGCTTCGAACCTTCGATAAGCCTCAGGATCACTTGCTCCGAATTCGAGATCGATGGCTTAGTCTCAGAGAT
>JBMTHG010000173.1:0-2817 GCA_049436045.1 Bdellovibrionota bacterium | reverse complement strand
CGGAGTTAGTTTCTTCCGCCCCACATTTTGCTTTCAGAAAGCGTGTCGATGAGCTACGCGCACAAAAGCAGGCAAAGCTTCGATGGGTGCGAAACTAAATCATTCGATACCGGCCAAGCCCTGCTGCCCGATATATAAAGTAAATCTCCAAGGCATATAAATTTTGCCGTCATCTTGAAGCAGAAAATCGGGAGGATTAGGAAATGGAACACTCTCTCTAATGGTTCTTACTGCTTCTCGATCATAAGCTTCAAAAAAAGATGGCTCAGTGATCCATAAATCTAATAACTCTCCTTCCTTACTAAGAACAAGTAAAAGGGCCACGATCACTCGATCAAACTTATTCATTTCGAGTGAATAAGTAGATCTTGGATTCCAAGTGGCCACAACTTTTCCTTTCATTCGACTCACATAGCCGCTCGTATCATAACGAAAAGCGTTGACCTTTAATTCTTCTCCTCGCCTAAGTCGCTCTAAAAAGCCCTTGGAGGGTGCCAACCTAGTCTCGAATGTCTCGGCCTGAACGATCATTTGCTGCATCTCCATTTTATCGGCTTCACTTAAGCTAAAGCTCTCAATTCGTGGTCTCGCTGACATCGATGGTGCTTGAATGAGATCGTGAGTTTCTAAATCCGGCGATGTTTCCTCTGCCGTTTTTAAATTTTTAGTACTTGTGAATGAAGCATCATCTGGCGCGACCAAGCTTTCTTCTTGAAAAGTCTCCACTTCATCTAAAAACCGGAGCTCGATCATAGGAAAAGATCGCTCAGCAACTCTCTCTGGCGGGCTCAAGTGTGTCCAAAAAAAAGTCGAAAAGACCAGCAGCCCGTGCACACTCAAAGACAAAACTAGACTGAGAGCACCCCATTGAAGTGCCTTGTTTTTCAGGTCTACACTGATGATCATCTATATTTCATAATATCGCTGCTCGAAAACTTTGTCAGTGACGCTATGAATAATTTGCATAGCATCTCCTTTAGACCCCATTTTACTGGCCCACGCAGTGGCACTCTTTTTGCTATCTTTTTAGCTTATGAAAAAGCTTGTTCTTATAGTTTTCGGGATAATTCCAATTTTAACGGGCTGTGGAGATGAGCCGCCCTGTACTCAGCCTCCTGAGGGATATGCCGTGCGTTTCACACTCACTCAAGACAACGTTCCCTTGACTGAATGGTGTGCGATCTCAACAACCATTCCAGGTTGGGGCGTTGACGCTCTTGGAAATCCTGATTCTCAAGACAGGCCAAGCGAAGTGCTTTACTAAGGGCTGAAGAAATGGGGCCAACCTTACTCCTGCAAATTTTTGAAACAAAAAAAGGGGGCTCCATGACTCCAAGAAAGTCAAGATCACAACAGAGAGCGTGACGATAGGCAGCGGGACATCTGCCGACATCCAGTTAAAAGCGATTTCAAATGAATTTGAATTAGAAATTAAGAGGGCTCAATCGGCTTATTGGCTCATTAATCTTTCTCGGTCTAACTCCATCAGAGTAAATGGAAAAAAAATAGATAAAGATATCTCTTTAAAAAATGGAGATCAAATTCTCGTCGACGAGCATAAAATCTTTTTGGAGATTCAAAGTGGAGAGGAGATTTATAATTCTTTAGAAAATAGTCGATTCAATTTTAGAAGGCAGCCTGAATCAGATGAACTTCTTTGGCGATATCTCATTGATGAAAATGAATTTGATGAAATTTTAATCAATGGCTCATCAGAGATTTACGTTGATTTTCAGGGCAATCTACTGAAAACGCCCTGGTATTTTCAATCTGAAGAGTTTTTGAAATCTAAAATTCCTGGGAGCTCCGACGCGAAAAACTCATGGATATCTTGGAGAGAAAGTCGCCGGCTTAGATTTCAAGCGGCTCTCCCCCCGGTGGTAGAAAAAATTCATCTCGCCATAAGAAAGGCTCGGCAGAACGTTTTTAGTTTAAAAGAATTAGAAGAAAAAGAATTCGGCACTCCAGAGCAGATACGATTTCTGAAAAATGCCATCGCCAAGCGTGAATCTATACTTATTTCGGGAGCAGCCTCGACAGGCAAAACCGTTTTGCTGAGAAGTTTAGTCGAAAATATTTCTGAAAATGAACGAATTGTGATTCTAGAAGAAGAAGCAGAGACTGATTGGCCCCACCCCCATGCGCTCGCGATCGAGGCTGGACGCAGTAATCTTCGTGAGGCATTGATTCAAAGTCTGCGACTAAGACCCTCTCGTATTCTCCTAAGTGAGATTCGTGGGGCAGAAGCTTTTGAGTTTCTTCAAGCTCTAAACACTGGTCATGAAGGCGGAATGACAACGATTCATGCCAACTCTGAGCGAGATGCTCTATCTCGAATTGAAAATCTGATTTTAACAACTGGTCTCGCTGTCAATCCCTTAGCCGTGCGAGCCCAAATCGCTCAAGCCCTTCAGATTATTGTTCAGTTGGAGCGCCTCTCTAGCGGACAGAGAAGAATTCAGGCTATCTCACGGGTGTCTGGAATTCAACAAGGCACTATCTTACTGGGTGACCCCGTTCGCTTTGAAGGTAGCGGGATCGGACTCGTAAAATAAGCCAAAGAAACAAAAAACAGAGCTTCCAAAGACTTCCTATTTCGTCTTCTGAATTCACTAAAGAGCAACCCCCAGAGCTTCTTTCAAAAGCCTTTCGCTCTTCCGAAAATTTTTGGGCAAGACCCAAGTCTTCTAAGGTCCACTCCGATAGTATTTCTGAACTACTTCCCGCCGCTGCCTGATATTCAGAGCTCATACTAAGATCGTTTGTTATGATCTCAACTCCGCTACAAACTTGATCATTAGATACCTGAAGACTTGC
>JBMTHG010000172.1:0-2860 GCA_049436045.1 Bdellovibrionota bacterium | reverse complement strand
CCTCAGAGTGTCGATGGTCTTGCGCCGGATATGATTATTTTCGTTATGAATATCGCCCTGATCTTTGTGAGCTTTATGACAACTCTCCTTGGGCTTGTTATTGTGAAGATGAGTCTGATTTTTAAATTATTTTTTAATGATTTATTTCGATGAAAAATTATTTAGACTAAAAATCTATATGAAAAATATTTTTAATCTTGCTCTCATGATTTTTTTCTCCAGCTCTCTTCACTCGATGCCAATTCTCGAATTTGCAACATCAGCGAGCTCTTATCCGCAGGATGTTGAAACGTTGAACCTTGAGATTCTTGATGTTGACTTTGAAAAAAGTTTAGCTGTGTTTCGTCATCAATATGCACTACCCAAACTCTCTAGTGAGGATGAGACGACTGTGCCTTATATCTGCCAGTATCCTGATTTGCGTGATGGAGCTTCAGGAATAATTTTGGGAGTTTATGATTTTAAAAATACGAGAGTGAAAGATTTCTGGATAATCTATCGCTCGACTTATCAAAAGAAAGACTGCACCTCAATAAAACAGGCTCTGGCAAATTTGGATCTCGCAAAAAAAGAGATCGAACTACTGGGTCTCAAAGTTCAAGACGAAGCCTGGCAGATGCGAAAAGTCATAAAAATAGGCTACCCACCTTATTTTTCAAGAGGATTAAGGCCTGCTCGCGACCAAAAAAATTCTTTAGATTTTGATTTGGGAAAGGCAGGCGAATGGCAATATTCTCTTAACTCACAAAGTGTAAATTTTGAATATGGACAGAATCTTGATTCACCTGCAGGCCAAGAAATTGCGAAACTTGTGCCTAATAAAAATCGGGGAGAATTCAGTATTGCTGAGCTACTTCTAACGAAAATTGAAAGTTCAGCCAGAAAAACAGATTCAGATTCTGGTAAAGTCATTTGGCGAGTGGCTCATAAAGACATTTCTTCAATGGGCAGTGGCGGCGAGTTTTATCTTTTGAATGGCTTTCGCAAAGAAAATAAAGTCATTTTTTTGATTCGCTTTTTTCACTTCAATCGCCTCGGAGGCATGACTGATAAAGATATCTTTATATTAAGCCCTATTTTTGATTTACCCTCCGAAAAATGAGAGATGGCTTTCTTAGCCCGATGACTATTGAATGGCATAGAGCCATTGAGCGATTCCGTAGAAAAGTGGAATTCCGATCGTCAAGTTGAAGGGAAGGGTGATGCCTAAACTGGCTGTGACATAGTAGCTCGCATTGGCTTGGGGAATGGCAGCGCGAACCGCAGCGGGTGCGGCGATATAAGAGGCACTCGCCGCCATAATCGCAAACAAAAGAGCGCCGCCTTCTGACATCTGCACCCATCGAGCCAAAACCAAACCCAAACAGCCTTGAATCACGGGAACTAAAATCGCAAAGAAAATCAGATTGCCAGCATTTCGCTTAATCTCAGAGAGACGCTCGGCCGCTAAAATTCCCATTTGAATCAAAAATAAAGTTAAGAGTCCTTGAAAAGATTCAATAAAGAGAGGTGCGAGAGGGTCGACACCACGCTTTCCAGAGAGCCAGCCGATCAAAAAAGCTCCGATAAGAATCAAAACACTTTTTCCAGTGAGAGCCTGATAGAGTATCGGCAAAACTTTTCTTTCTTTTCGCCCGGATTGAGCGAAAAAGATGGCGATGACAATTCCTACAATTTCAAGAATGGCAACGAGAGCTGGAAAATAACTTTCAGATGAGATTTCTTCGTGGGTTAAAAATTGAAGTGCCACAATAAAAGTAACGGCCGAGACAGAGCCGTAGTGGGCCGCTAAAGCTGCTTTGTTGGCTCGAGATGTTTTGAGAACGGCCCCAGAGATATAGAAAGTGATAATCGGAGTGAGAATGCCCAGAAGAAAAGTCGCCAGAATCGGCATCACCAACACGCTAATATCTTCACTCGATAGCTGTGCGCCCCCTTTTAGCCCGATCGCAAAAAGAAGATAAATGGCAAGACCCTGATAAAGTTGATCAGGAAGTCGAAGATCACTTTTGATGAGCCTCGCAATCAAGCCTAAAAGAAATCCCAAAATAGGAGGAGACATCAAATTGTCTCGAGCTAATTCAAACACAGCTCTATTAAAAGTTGTTTAGCAAAAATAGGGAATCAAAAATCTATCGATTTCGATTCTTTTAAAAATTTTTAAAGAGGCTTTCGGGTTTTAAAGATTTTGAAATGCTTTTATTTTCAATCAAAAAATCAATCTGCTCTTTCCATCTTTCATTCGTCATTAAACCATTGCCAATCAATTTCTTTTGATTCTGGGCGCCCTCATTCATGGATTCGAGGTCCATTGCAGGATTAAGCTTCGACATGATTTCATTGATCTTCACAGGATTTTGATTATAAGCCAGCCAACCCATTTTCACAGCTTCGACAAAAGATTTAACGAGCTCTGGAGAATCTTTCAGGCTTTTATTTTGCACGGCTAAAATTTCAACATAGGGATTATAGCCACTATCAGCGAGTAGAAAAAACTTCGGATTAGCTCCCATTTTTTTGGCAATCACGGGTTCAGAAAAAATAAAGCCCTGTTGGGAAAAATTTTGATCTCTTAAAAAATTACTGACCCCTCCAGCGTAAGGAACAATTTTTAATTTTCCAAATCCATATTTTTTTTCAAGAAAGTCAGCAAAAGCTAGGCCCCTTTGAATCGAGAGAATGCCCTCTGATTTTAGCAAATCTTCAAGTGTTTTGTAGCCCGCACCTGCATGAGTCATGATGCCCATGGGTGATGTCTCAAAGACATTATAGACGGCCACAACATCGGCACCTTTGGCTCTCGCCATGATCAATTCAGAGCCGCTTGTAATGACAAACTGGGCTTTTCCGGTGGCAAGCA
>JBMTHG010000171.1:0-2894 GCA_049436045.1 Bdellovibrionota bacterium | reverse complement strand
AGAAGGCCTTCGATCTTTTATCTTTGAAAAATTCAAAATGACTCAGATGAATGAGTCTCAACAGATTGAAAGTGAAATTGCACGTCTTCTCGAAAATCAAAGCTGGAAAACAAAAGAAAATCCATTCGCTAGATCGGCTTCGCCTCGATCTTTTGCCCAGAGCCCCTCCAGTGAATCTCAAACTCCTGAAGATCAACTTCGTGATTTAATGAAACAAAAGCAACAGAGACTCGATTATCTTAAACAAGTCTTAGAGCCTGAAGTTTATTCTCAGCTAGAGGCTAGCCTCTCGTCAATCAACCCCTCACTTCAAGCCGCCCATCGAATTCATCGTCCCGAGTTTAGTGGTGCCGTAACTCCCTCGAATTTTGAAAGCACTCGCCTTGAGAGTATTTTAAATCATCTTGAGGAGATTGGGTTTTACAACGAAAACGAAACTGACTCACGAAAACTTGAAACTCAAAATGAGTTTATTAGGAGGCTTCAACTAAAACCGAATCCACTTTCGCCTCCAGCTTCACTGGCAAAAATTGATGAACACTTTCGACCTCTTTTCTCTCATCTTTCAAGAGAAGAGCAAAACCGAGCGATTGAAGACCTACATCAAGATTCGAAAAACTTATTTCTAAACCGAACTCATTCTACACTCTTTGATTTAGAGTTCACGATGCAAGTCATGGAGCTACAGCCCTCTCGATATCGAATGAATCAACAAAAAAACCTCGACTACTTAAAAGCTAGAAAATCTGAAATTTATGAAAGCTTGAAAGCCCACTTCTCTCAAGAAGAGTTGGCCCAGCTTCGCCGTCAGGTCGCCAGTGAAGTTTCTCAAACCATTAGAGGCTTCGTTCGTGGTGAAGCTCAGCAGCCAGAAACCGAGTCGGGCGGTTTGTCGGGTTTCGCTCGAGATGTTGGAAGATCTTTTGCCGATAGCGCCCTCAACATGGGAGAAATGCTTGCGATGGGAATTTATGGGCTCGGCTACACTGCGGCCTATCCTGCTCGAGCAGCTTATGCGGCGATGACTGATCAACAGATCGATGGCTTCTATGATGGCATGGCTTATCAACTCGAAGGAATCCAAAGAATATCAAACGAACATCCTCTTCGAGGTCGATTTTCGAGTGGCTCTTTCTTAAACGACGTTCAAGATCGATCCCTACCTGGGCTAGCCGCCGAGCTCGCCTTTGGATATGGGCTCTTTTATTATGCGCCGATTTTTAGCGTGGCTGCCGGACCGCTTTTTGAATCGCCAGAATTGCTGACCAGAAATCTTATCTATCGCCAAGCGATGGGACTTTCTGATCAAGAACTTCACGAACTCAGGACGAATAATGATGCGACAGTCGCTTTGATTGATGGCGGTGCTGCTGCGACGCAAGCGACGATTGGTCTGGGCTTGATGCTCGGGGGTCGGCCCTCGCAAGCCGCTCGGGGAAGACAGATTCTCCAAAATGGAATCCATACGCCCTCGTGGTTAGGCCGTGTTCAACTCATGGCACCAAGACTCGGCAATATTTCAGAAAAACAGGCACTTTGGGCGGGGCGCGCCGCCACTGTTGGAACTTCTGTTGGCGTAGCCGCTGGTCTCAGTACCTTCACAGTAGGAATGTTTGAAGGTTACCATTCGAATCTGGAAGGTCGCGACTTCGATGTGACACGTGTCATGAATCAAGCCATCACTAGCACGGGCACAAGTCTTTTATATATGGGCATGATTCGACAAGCCTCTGGTTGGCTGGCGAGTCGACATTACGGCGGCAAGTTGCCAAATGATCCCGGCCAGCTGCGTAGCTTGGCCGAGAGAACGATGTATTCCGAGGCGCAAGTTCGAGCACAGTCATTTGCTTTTTGGGTTGATGTCGTAGAGGGCTTAGGAGAAATGCCACAGATCGTAGAGATGTTAAACGAGGCTTATGAATCCGGCTCGCCAGGCCGATTTTGGTTTGCGCTCGGAGCAGCGGGCGCAACGCTTTACGACTCATTTGGTGAGCAGCTCACCGTTCAGCGGGTTCGAGATGGAACTTTTAAAATCTATCGTCCGTTTTTACAAAATGGCGAATCTCAAGAACAGAGTCTGCCCATTTTCGTTCCGCAAGAAAGAGAAAATCAGGCTGAATATTTAGAGCTTCGAGGCGAGCGCTTGAGCGCTCTTTACAACGAAAGCGCAAAACCAACTTATAGTTTAAATGCCAATCAAATCAGAGAAATCCTCACGGCCACCGAAGAGACTCGTGAAATACTTTATGCATTTCAAGCCAGAGATTATCAAGCCGCCAGCGCGGCCTCATTTGATATCACGCAAGTTTACGAAGCTTCTGTTTTAGAACAAACAAGAAATCAACTTCTTGAAAGATATGAGAGTGTCGGGCTCACACCCACCCAAGCCCAACAATTACTCGAGTTTGTGCTAAGCAATCATCTTCTCGATGACTATATGACCCCAAGCAAAAAGTAATGCGGCAAAAATCTAAAGCCCAAGATTGATTTCGGGATTTTTGATTTTTCGCAGGTGAGAAAATCCCACAAGCTTTTTTGATTCTTCATCCCAGAGACGATACTTCAAAGTTTTAAAACTCTCCCAAAGCGTGAGCTCCTGCACTTCTTGAAAGACAGGCTCCGATCGATGGCATTTTTCTAAATGATAGTTCGGAATTCTAGGGCTCAAGTGATGAATATGATGAAAGCCAATATTGCCAGAAAACCACTGCAGAATTTTCGGAAGCTTATAAAAAGAACTTCCCTGAATCGCCGCCTGCACGAAATCCCCGAAAGCTGGGGCACTGCCGTCAACGTCCAGGCCATGGTCTTCGGCAACATGGGCGAGGACTGCGCCACCGGCGTCGCCTTCACGCGGGATCCGTCCACCGGCGAGAACCGCTTCTTCGGCGAGT
>JBMTHG010000170.1:0-2898 GCA_049436045.1 Bdellovibrionota bacterium | reverse complement strand
CCCCTCTTTGATAACTCTGCTCTTTCAAAACTTCATAAGCTCTCTTTTGAGCCCCTTCATCTCGAGTCTCCGTCTTCTCGCCATAAAGCGCTTCAATCTCTCGCATCAAAACTAAAAAATTCTCGCCCGTCATATCCACAATCGAAGCTGTCGAAGCTCCCGGCTGCAATCTTAAAGAGCGAAACATCCTCTGCAAAACTAATCGCTCTGATTCGGTCGATGCCGCCCAAATCATCGCCCCCACTCCTCTTAAATCTCGACCCTCCTCCCATAAATTCGTTAAATTTAAAACCTCTCCCTCAGCTAAAGCTTTTGCCCCTCGCTCTCGCTCCTCCTCGCTTGAAGCACTATTAAGAGCTAAACTCTCGGTGTATTCTGCAAACTGCCGAGCTCGATAAGTCTCATTGCCTCCAGGATGATAAACCAAAGTTCCTGCTCTCGATTGAACTTCACCCACGACATCTCTTAATGCTTCTAACTGCTCGCTTGAATACTCAGACTCTTGAGCAATATCTCGCCACAAGGCTTCTTGTTTTGCATATAAAAGTGGCAAACGAATATAACCTCGATGCGCCGCTCGCTTTAACTGCTCCCAAAAACTCACTCGTGGCAATGCTGTCTGCTCATTGACCTCATCGGCCTCTAATAAGGCATAGTGAACTTGCTTATCAAACTGATCCATCAAACGTGCCTCTAAATAATGAAAGGGGGTCGCCGTTAAGCCCACCACACTCATCTTCGCTGACATCGTTTTTAACTCATCAAACAATGTTTTTGTTTTTGCAGCAGGAATATGATGCGCCTCATCCCACACGACCAAAACCTCTTCATCCCCAAGACCTTGCACCCAAGATCGCAATAGCTCAGGATTGGCCTTGGCAGAATCTAAAGAAACAAATAACTCCTCCACTCCCTCTAAATCTTCTTCACTTGGCTTTGAATCGCCCGTCCAAACCAAACGTGTTCTCTCTTTTAAACCATGATTCTCAAATCTCTCTTTGGTTTGCTGAGGCAAATCTTTGCTCGGCACAACCCACAACAAGCGCGGCGGCTTCTCGCCCCAAGCTCGCCGATGAAACTCAATCATCAGCTCTGTCTTTCCCATTCCGCCTGGCATCTGAATCAAAGCCCCACGACCTAAACGACGCTCTGCTTTGAGGGCCTCTAAATAATCATACGCCGCTTGCTGAGGCTTTGATAAAATAAATCGCTGCCCTCGATCTCTTCGCAGCCATGGGTTTAAATAAACCTGATCATTCACCGCCAAACGCAAACGATCAGAAATTGCTGACACATCTTCTCGAACATCTCCCAAATCAATCTCTCGACGCTGACTAAAATCAGCCGGCAAAAAATGAACCCCATTTACCGACATCGCCATGCGACTCACTCGATCAATCAAGGCATGACTCTCAAACTTGTCATGAGCCTTGCGATCAATATATATAAGCATCTCGCCTCGCGATGACGCCTGATTAGGATCAAAATATTGAATCTTTAAAACTCTCTGGTCATCGATCCTTCCAAAAGCCATTCTCGCCTCTGAAAAATCCCAGTCTCGACCCTCTTTCTCTTTAAAATCTTCTTTCTCAGCCTCAGAGATTTTTAAACCCTCTATCTGAAAAACCTGCTGCATCGCCTCTCTTAAATCTTTTGGAATCTCACTCCATTTTTTCACCTCTTTTTCTTCTTTAAAATCTTGAAGACCCATCGCCCGTTCGGCTCGCTTTCGAATCTGCCCCGCTCGGTCTCTTAAACCCAATCGCTCTCGATAGGTCGTGGCGCTATCTTGGGCTTTCGCCTCGCTGGAATCTTCAAACAACTCATCTCTTAATGACTGCCACTGCTCTTGATCTCTAACGGGCGTATTTTTTAATCCTTGAAGTACTTTTTGTATCAAATGAGCCATGTGGTCTTTCTTTGTTAATGCCTCGATCTCTAGTCGCTGAGCTTTTTGCTCGAGCAAAAGCTCTTCTAAGGCTTGCGGGCTGAGTCGATTATTGGACTCAGAATTATCTGGGCTCGATTCCTTTTTTGCTGAGCTTTCGATCTCTTCAAGCTCTAACAAATAAATACTCATCTCACGAAGTGCACTCATCAATGAGGCCTCATAAGCCTCGCCTCGATGTCTGAGCGCATAATCAATCGACGCCTCTAAATCTGCTAAATAAGCTCGAGGATTCTCTAAAACTCGCTGCCTTAACTCATCAATGCTTTCAAAATAATCCGGATCCAAACGAGCATCCGCATAGCCCAATCTCATTTGCGCCTCATATCGACTTTGAATCTCTGCCCAGAGTGCCTCTCGCTCTACTTTTGAAAGATTTGTCAGCCGCGCTCGCTCTTCTAAAACTCTAAGCTGATCTCTCGGATCTAACAAACCCCGTCGCCCCATCCAGCCCTGCGCCTGGGGTGACTGCGCATCTTCGGCCAAAGCCTCAGCCGCTCGACCCAAACCCACTCGACGAAACTGATCAAACGAATGATCCGGCATGATCTGCCGCTCTAAAAAATCTCGATAAGCCTTAAAATCTTCAGACTCCGTTAAATAAAAAGGCACTCCCTTAAAACCCGCCGCCAAAATCGGAAGACTTCTAAAATGAAACTCTCGCCCCTTTAAAAGCTTCTTTAACTCTGGATCTACCACCGGCACATAGTTAAACAGCATCGGCGATGACTCTCGAAAGGCCTTAAGCCCTGAGGCATCAGAAGAGTTTTCGATTTTTTCTTGAAGCTTTTGGCGAATCGTCGCCACATCGGTTTGCATGGCAAGCACATTGTCTTGAACCTCTAAGTCCTCACGTCTCTCTAAACCAAAGCTTTCAAAATGTTTTTGATGAACACTTCTCTTCTTTGGATCTTTCTCATTCGCAAAAGTGTCGACCAAAACTCGATCAG
>JBMTHG010000169.1:0-2908 GCA_049436045.1 Bdellovibrionota bacterium | reverse complement strand
ATGCCAGGTCTCTTCAAGGAGGCCTCTCTTATGAATCACTCAGAAACAACAGGACGCAAATCTCGATTTCGAGGCTCTAGCTGAAGACCTTGAAATTCTCTAAGCCCCACCACAAAATCTTCAAAGTCAGAATAAGATAACTGAAGGTCTTGCCAACCCGCATAGAGAACTCGGGTATAGTGTTGAGCCCTTAAGTCTTTGTTTAAATCGTCAAAGACCCAAGCTTCTAAATCTTCCATCGACATCTCAGAGATTGAAAACACATCAGAACCCACAAAATAGCTGGGCCCCACACCGCCTGAACTTTCCATCCAATTAAAAAATCGATCTTCCATGAAAAATCTCTCAGCCTCGATTTCAGCGAGATCGTTTTCATTCATTCCGACAAGAAAATATTTTTGAGCGTATAAGCTGTAGAGAAGATCACGAGTGCGAATCACTCGATGCACATCACTTTGAAGATTTACCCCCTCATACCAAAAACTCGCCGCACTCACTGCATGATAAGGCGGATATTTTTTTGATTGAACATAGTCGTTCATTTTGTTGATCAGCTCTTTCAGATCATTCTTCACATTTGAAATTTTCCAGTGAAGCAGCCCCTCGTTGACTCTCATTTTAAAAGTTTCAGGAACAAACTGAATGCTCACCCCGCCGAGAACTCCACCAAGAAGTCTGCCCATCTCGCGAGTCAGCTTCTGACTCCATAACTTTTTGGTTTCGGCTGAGGCCTTGGGCCCAATTCTTGAAGCAATCTGGTCGCCCACAAAAACTCCAACAAACAAACCGAGATTCATGGCAATGAAATCGAAAGTATAAACTCGATGATATTTGATGGAACTTAGAATTCGTCTTTGGATTTCAGGGTTAATCACATATTGAAACAAATTACTGAAGACTCTTGTAAAATCAGTGCTTGAGGCTTCAAAAAGATCAGACACTTTTGAAACATTTGGAATATCTTTAGTCGCAAGCCTCCAAAACTGAGAAAAATATTCAAAGCCTGAGCTTACCGCCAAAGTATAGGTGAAAGCGTTCATGAGATTGCCAAACAAAAGAGCTGCCTGACTTTTGCCGAAATCTTTAAAAGCGTTCGGAGCTATTTTTTTGGCGAGGCTTTTGGCCCCCTGAATTCCCGCCTCGCGTCCGCTGTTGGCAGAAACCGCCCCCACATAGCCGGCATAAAGATCGGTGGAGTTAAAAAGACGCCAAAGCGCTTTCGGATCAATGCGGCCCTCTTCTTTTAAAGACTGCACCGAAACCACAATGCCCGCCGCCAAAATCGCCGTGATGGGATTCACTTGATAAGGCGCCACACCCGGCGACCATGCCGTTTGAATTCCTGCCAAGCCCTGCGATTGCTGATCTGACTTGAAAGCCTCTAAGGGAATCAAAGTGGGCCAGGCCTCTTTGGTCTGAAAAGCCTCATCATTTTTAAAGCGAAGGCCCGGTAGAGATTTTGGTTTCGGTTCCTCGGGGGAGGATCTCTCTATCGAGCCTTCAGCTATGCTTTTCGAAGGCCCGAAAGCCAACGAAACTGAAAATAAAACTAAACTCAAAAAAACTTTGTGATTCAAAAATACAAATCCCCTCAAAATGTACCCCACACTGACACACTGCAATTAAATGTTGCGTCAGGTATTCGGTCAATGCTTTTATGCGCTATGAAGTTGTTTTTCGTTGGAATTTTAAGCCTTGGGTTTTTAAGTTTTTCTTCAGAAGCCTCTACCCCGAGAACTGACGGCCCTCACGGCTCAGAATATGCTGAAAGCTCTATTTTTGATGGAGAGCTTCAGCTCGGTCTCCACTTCGGCAGCCTTCTTAGACAAAGTGACTTAGATAATGCCAGCTTCTCGCTTGGCGCGGATTTTGATTGGCGCCCCTATGATCTATTTGGGTTTAAACTTCTGGGTCTCTATGGAATTCAAAAGCCCCGAGATCTGATCATTTCAATGCTTCCCTTGATGCAAACAGAATATGCGAATCTTCGACCTTATATGATGTTTGGGCCGAGTATTGCTTATGTGAAATCGGGTGAAGATTCAAAACTGAAATTTGCTTTAAGTGCGGGCGTCGGCGCTGATGTGATGATTTTTTCATCTTTAGGCTTTGGTCTTGAATATATTTTCAATGCCCTTATTGGAGCCAAAGATTATCACTTTTTGGGCGCAAGAATTGTAATCGCCTTTCCTTAGAGAAAAGCCTTAAAGAAAGCTTCTTCGCTGGAGAAACTGAATTTGATTCGACCGAAATTGAATCTTGTCGATGCTCTCGGTTGAAACCCTCTTGCCATCTTTATCGAGGTATTGAATCTCTAAAGAATATGTTCCCGCTGGAAGATACACGCGAGCCACTTGAAGATTTTGAGGGAGCAGCAGCCAACTTCTAGTGTCAGCACCTGAAGCCGCAAACAACAAAAGACCTGCGAGCACTCCCAAGTCTTCACTGTTGGTGAGGGCGCCTACTCCAGCCGCTATTCCTACCTTCGTGGTCGCACGCAATAAAGCTTTGGCGATATATCGGGTCATTCGATCATTCAAATGTGCGATGGCGGTCTCTTCGATATTATTAAGACTAGCCGTTTCTAAGGTCTGCCCTGCGATAGAAACTTTTGCGGATCGAACTTCTGACGACCGAGGCCGATATCGTGGCACCGCCAAAACGAGACTTGATGCACTCTCAACGTCTGACTGATGAGACTCTTCTGTCGAATATTTTTGAGGACTCTTTCCGGTTTCAAGAAGAAAAACTAAAGAAGCCTGGTTTTGCGCCAGACTATTTTTCGCCAATTCAAAATCCTTCTTTCCAAAAGATTCTCTAAATCGCTCGATCTCGTCTTCAAAGCCCATTCGAATTGCCCCCCGAAGAAGATCAATCTTCAAGGCCGGAAAAGCCTCTACTAAATAAG
>JBMTHG010000168.1:0-2955 GCA_049436045.1 Bdellovibrionota bacterium | reverse complement strand
GGCTAATGAATAGAAATGAAGACTTCCATCCCCATATTGGCCACGGTAATCAGTATTTAAAACGCCCAAATAGCTCGCCCCATCGATCTCGACCTCTCGCATTTTATAGGGGCCACTTAAGTCGGTTAAAGAATAAATTCTTTCGCCTGGAAACTTTCCCTCACAAGCTGAAAGAATCAAAACGAAAATAAAAAAAACAGCTGCCTTCATCTATTCACTTTCTAAAAGTCACTAGCATGATGCTAGATTTTTTTTAGTCCTCTTTCTTTAGCCGCCGCCATACGTGCGATGGGAACCCTAAATGGGGAGCAACTTATACTGTCAAAGCCTAACTCGTGAAAAAAGCCAATACTTTTGGGATCTCCCCCGTGCTCCCCACAGATTCCAAGCTCCAGCTCTTTATTGGCCCCTCTTCCCTGTCGAACGGCCTCTTGAATCAATGCTCCAACACCCTTCAGATCAAGGCTTTCAAAAGGATCGGCTGGCAACAATGACTTCTCTAGATAAAGCGAAAGGAACTTGGCTGAATCATCTCTTGAAATTCCAAAGCTCGTTTGGGTCAAATCATTCGTTCCAAAAGAAAAGAAATCGACTTGCTTGGCAATTTCTTTTGCGAGCAAGCAGGCTCTGGGAACCTCAATCATCGTTCCCCATTTCACTTTGCGAAACAATTTCAAAGAATCTAAATCTTTCAATTCTGCTTCAAACACTTCTTTTAAATCTTCTAACAAAATCTTCAGTTCTTGCGGATCACTCACTAGTGGAATCATTATTTTCAGATTCATTTTGTTACGAGTTTTTGGAAGTTCCGAAAATGAACGAGCCAGAGCGCGAATCTGCATTCTATAAATTTCTGGAAAACTAATTCCCAACCGACATCCGCGATGTCCTAACATGGGATTATGCTCATGCAACTGACCCAGTCTCTGTAGAATATGCCCTGAGGTGACGCCCAAAGCTTCTGCCAAAACTGCGATTTCTGCTTGATCAGTTTTGGAGGGCAAAAATTCATGAAGGGGTGGATCTAAAAGCCGAACGGTAACTTCTAAATCTCTCATGACTTCAAAAATTTCATCAAAATCATTTTTTTGATGATCTAAAAGTTTAAGCGAAAAATCTCGAAGTTGACGCTCACTCTCAGCCAAGATCATCTTTCGAAAATCATGAATTCGAGATTTCTCAAAAAACATATGCTCCGTTCGACAGAGACCTATTCCTTTCGCTCCCAAATCCCGAGCGACTCGCGCTTGATCGGGCGTATCGGCATTCGTCAAAACTTTCATTTCTGCACATTCATCGGCCCAGTTGAAAAACTTTTTCGCTGCTGACGTCCAACTGACCGGCTCTGTCGCCAATCGCCCGCTAAAAATTTGCCCGGAACCGCCCTCAAGAGTTATCCAATCGCCCTCACGAAATTCTGTTTGATGAATCACTAATCGTTTTTCAGTTTCAAAAATCTGAAGGTCTGTGCATCCCACTACACAAGTCTTGCCCATTCCACGACCCACAACCGCCGCATGAGATGTCATCCCGCCCGTCGCCGTTAGGATTCCCTCGGCAGCACTCATCCCGACAATATCTTCGGGGCAAGTTTCTCGTCGCACCAAAATCGCAGCCTCTCCCAAGCGCTGACATTCAATGGCTGCGGCTGGGCTCAAACAAATTTTTCCACTCACCGCACCTGGGCTTGCCGGAAGCCCTCGGCCTACTGATTTTTGATCGGTGGCCTTAAGACTTGGGTGAAGAAGTGCCTTCGCCTCTTTATAAGTAAAAAGCTCGATCGCCTGCTTCGGCTTTAAAAACTTCTCATGAACAAACTGAACTAAATTCTCTAGGTGGGCACGCGCTGTTCGTTTAGCCCTTCTGGTTTGAAGAATATAGAGCTTTGAGTTTTCAATCGTAAACTCAACATCCTGAGCGTCTTTAAAATAAAGTTCTAATTTTTTTAAAACTTTCACCAATTCATGAAAGGCTTTCGGCGAAGATTTTTTTAAGTCTTCAATCGGCAGAGGTGTTCGAATGCCCGCCACCACATCTTCTCCCTGAGCTTGCATGAGATATTCACCGAAAAGTTTTTTTTCACCCGTTGACGGATTGCGAGTAAAAACAACTCCCGTGCCTGAATTTTCATTCAAGTTTCCGAAAACCATCGACTGAAGCGTTACTGAAGTTCCCCATTCTTCAGGAATATCATTAAGCTTTCGATAATGAATGGCTCGATCCGTATTCCACGATCGAAAAACAGCGTGAATACTCATCGCCAGTTGCTCCCACGGATCTTGTGGAAAAGTCTTGCCCCGATCTTTCAGCAATAAAAGTTGCTGCCGACAAACCTCTTTTAAGTCTTCAGCGCTTAGATCAGCCTCTGATCGAAGACCCCGTTTCAGTTTGATGTGATCCAAAGCCGATTCAAGAGGATGACGATCACAGCCCAACACGACAGTCGAAAACATGACAATCAAGCGACGATAACAATCCCACCAAAACCAAGCTCTCTCGGGCTGATCCTTTGCCAAATGCTCTACGACCTCTTGGTTGAGCCCAAGATTTAAAACTGTGTCCATCATTCCTGGCATCGAAATGCGAGCTCCCGAACGAACGGATAGCAACAGAGGTTTTTTCAGGTCTCCAAATCCTGCGCCAAGTTTTGATTCCATGCCGACTAGTGCCTTTTTTATGTGCTGCAAAAAAGCGCTAGGAAATTTCTCTAAAACTGAAAAACTCTGACAGAGATGTGTTGATAAATTCAGCGCGGGAGGAATCGGTACTCCCAAGCGAGCTAGATCGGCGAGTCCAGCCGCTTTTCCTCCAAGTTTGGCCTTCATCTCTTCAGACTTAAGCTTCAACTTCTTTACATTGGTAAAGCCCGGGGCTTCAAAGCCGATGCAGGTTAAATGTTCGCCCCATTTTTTTTCTAAAAGAGGAACCGCCCTCTTTTTCAATTTGACTTCTGAC
>JBMTHG010000167.1:0-3088 GCA_049436045.1 Bdellovibrionota bacterium | reverse complement strand
TTCGAAAAATCAAATTTCGTGTCAGTAATTCAGGAGATTGAAACAAAGGTTCAGCTGAGACGCTAAAAACTGGCGCATAATAAAAAAGGCCATAGCCGACCCCAAGCTCAGTGCCAAGACCCCAGAGACTTCGATCTTCAATATTATTTAGAATTGAGCCACTTGAATAGGGGCTTCGAAGCGGATGTTCATTTGAGATTCGTTGAATGCCTTCGAGTCGAGAGGCTAACCCATCATAAAAGCCTTCGATTTGTTGGCCGGTTCGAGCGGCATAAGCCATTCGAAAAGGATAGGCGATGGAGTAGCCGAGGCCATAAATTCCCATCGCGAGTTTTTCTCCGGTGTTTACTGCGCTTTCTGCAAATGCTCTTCCCACATCGCGTGTAAAGCCAGAAAGTCCACCAGACTCATTCATCACAAATGAACCCTGTTGTTGCGAAAGACCTCTTATGGCCGCTTGAACTTGTAATGAAATCTCAGCGCGTAGACTTGTTAGTTCTTCTTCAGAGACATGTTGTTTTAGAATCTCATAGATCTCATTTTTTCGTGTTTCTAAATAGGCTAAGTTTTCCTGTTGAGCGATCCGATATTGAGACGCTCGAGACTGCAAGACGTGATAGGTGTAGTCTAAGTTATAAAGCGTTGCTCGAATTCGATTTAGAAATATTTGTTTTGATTTGTTGTGAAGATTTTCAATTTCGGCATCTTGTTCTTCTTTTGAGAGCCCACTAGAGAGTTCTCGAGATTTTTTATCGATCTCGCTAGGGCTGGCTGGTCCAAACACGGCATCTTGTTCTTCTTTTGCGGGATCACTAAAAAGTTCTCGAAAGTTTTTATCGATCTCGCTAAGGCTGGCTGGTCTCTGAAGCAGACTTGGCATTTGTTGTAGGTCTCTAATGAACTGATTCTGATTTTTTAGTTTTTCAGGGTCGGTTTCATTGGGGTTATAAAAGCCCATATCTCTAAGTTGATCTTGGATGCTTTGAAGGCGGTTGCTATCAAAAGCTGCCAAAGATACCGCTCCACTAAACTCGGGTCGATGAATTCGATGTGTGGCTTGAAGTGCGGGGTTTGTTGCTGAGAGCACAGCCTCTAGCCGAGAATAACTTTCGGGCTCTAAGACCTGTTTGAGATAATCAAGTCTCTGTTGTTTTCTTCGCATTAAATCACGCAGTTGATCCTCTGGAGGTTGAGAGGCATCGAATGAACTTTGGGTAAATGCTGGGGGAGAGGCTGGTCGAGCAAGGGGATTTCCAATCGCTCTCCAACTTTGATTCTCAAGAAGGCGAGCGATTTCAGCTTCAATCTGCTGAGACTCTACAATCTGAATCTGCTTAAATTTTTCAAATAGAAAATTCCGAAGGCCTTCTTTTGTGAAAAAGTCATTTCGAGGTGGATTTTGACTGATGCTTTCATTGAGTTTTCTTACCTCATCAATATCTGGATTCATTCTCAAAAATTCATCGATATCAATATCGTTAGCTTTTAAGATAAGTTCTCCGTCTCTGCGATTTTGTCTTTCAGACAACAAGCTAAGATATCTTAATACTTTTTGATCGAAGCCTTCCTGAAGGCCAAGATTGGTAAAAGCTCTAGCGCGCCTTGCGACGTGGGAGAGATTGTCGATTTTTTCTCTCGTGCTATTTGATCGGTTGTACATGATATGAGCCGATTGTGAGCCCGCTGAGCCCATCGGAAGTGCTGCACCAGGATCATTCTCGTCTAAGTCTGCCAGGACCATGGCGGTATAGCCAGGGTGGGCTTCGATGGCCGCATAATCGAGACGACCATCTGCTTTTCGAAAATAATCGTCTTCTAAATGTAATCTTAAGCGCTCAGCCTCACGATGAGCTTCAAATCTTTGTGAAAGTGATGCTCTATACCTTTCAAGAACCTGGGCTTCAGGCGTGGGCGCATTGGCGATCAGGGCTTCAAATTGATTTTGAAGATAGTTTAGGGTTTGTGCATCAGGAAAGATAAACTGATAAATAGAAGTACTGCTCTGACGTTGTTCTAATTCTTTTTGAATGGCCTCATTTCTCAGTCGGTTAAATTCATCTGTTGGATAATCTTCCCAAGTCTCATACTCGCGAGTTCTTCCGTTTATATTAGTTGGCGAGTTAATGACTTCACGACGGGTCACCTTGCGTTGCCAGGCTCCATTTTGAAATCGAATCTCTCCTCGAAGAAAGCTGCTCGGATCAGGATCTGGTTGGGTCTGGGGGCCGGTATCTCCATGGAGATGCCAAGTCACATAACTAATTCTACTTTGTATTGCCTCTTCTTTTAGTCTTTCAAACTCTTCTTTAGAAACTTTCTTCCAGACCTTCACATGTATGGGTTGAGTCGAACCATCATAAAATGGAGTGCCTACTTGTGGAGGTAACTCTTCTAAACTTGCTCTTTCCCACGATCCATTGTTGAAGCGTATCTCACCTCCAAGAAATTCCTCCGGGTTAGCGTGGGGGCTGTCTTTAAATTTCGAAGCATCAAAATCATTTTGCTCAAAGCTTTGTGTGAATTGAGCTCTGACCTCTGATTCGATTCGTTGATTCTCTTGATTTAAAAGAAATTCAAGTGAGGAGCCGTGAGACTCTCGATCATAGCCCTCAATTTCAGAAGCTGAGGGGGCGTATCTTGTTTCTCGTGCCAACTCCAAAAGCGCTTCGTTTAGCTGACCAGCTTTTAAATTGATT
Source organism: Bdellovibrionota bacterium (assembly GCA_049436045.1). Classification (GTDB taxonomy): domain Bacteria; phylum Bdellovibrionota; class UBA2394; order UBA2394; family UBA2394; genus JBMTHG01. Next base: position 392 of record JBMTHG010000167.1, on the reverse strand, counting down.
TGTGCACGATAAAAAGTTCTAAAATTTTCCTCGGTTTCAAAATACTGAAGGTAGAGTTCCTTGGCTTTTTCAAAACTGAAATCACCTTCAGTAAGTTTTGATTGAAGTTGTTCCGAAATTATTCTTTCTCGATAAGTTTGAAGAGACTGATTCCAGATAGAATCTAAAATTTCTATGGAGTCTTCATCCAAATCTTCAGGGGCGTATGTTTTAAAAGCTTCTTCAAGCCTCGTTCGAATGACGGCGAGTTGCCGCGTTCGAATCGCTTGCAGTTGAGATTCATCAAAAGATAGAGAATCTGTTTGCGTATAAAGACTTTGAAATTCGGTCAGCAGATCATCATAAGCTTTACTCGTGATTGCTTGATAGGTTGCACTGACGTAAAAAACCTC
>JBMTHG010000166.1:0-3088 GCA_049436045.1 Bdellovibrionota bacterium | reverse complement strand
CAGCGTGCCAGCGGATTGTAGTTCTGAGAAGAGGGAGTGTGATTGCGGATCTTCACCGCTAATATAAGTGATCAGATGCCCTAGGTTTGGATTTGCCCAAACTCCTCCTACATTTGGATTTATCTCGCCCAATCTCTTCCAAGCCTCCTTCGAATCGAATAGGCCCTCCTCGTTGGCCATATGGAGAATTGAAAAATCTACATGCATTCTTGAATCGAGATCAGGTGCAAAGCCTGATTTTAAGCCCGGAAAAATGGGCATCAAAACAAAGCCTATGATCAGGGGAATTTGAACTCGAATTCCTTTCTCTTGAAAAAAATTGAGCAGTGCGCGAAAGCAAAAAACTAAAAAGATAAGATAAAAGATTAAAAAATAAATCACGAATCTCTTTTGAGCTAATGCTGGAATCAGCAGAAAAAATCCTGTTAAAAAATAGAATTTCTCGACGAAGAGAAGCCTCTTCCAAAATAGGGGCAAAAGAAAAAAACCAAAAAGCATCGGAAACAAATACCCCAGAGCGTCTAATATAAAAGCAAATTGAAACTCAACAAGGCCCTCAAGTAAGGGCCTTGCTTCAATCACATGATTGATAATTCCTGTTCGGCCAAAGACATAATGAAGAGCCGTGTCTAAAAGATTTTGCATCGGGCTAAAAATCACTAAAAATCCGATCACAAGAGAAATCATCGAATAAGCAATCAGAATAAACTTTAGGCGTTTTAAAAAAATCAAAGGCGAGAGCATCAGAAATAGAGTCAACACAACAAGGGCCTGAAAGAAGCTAGGCATATGCAAATCAAAATTCTGTCTCCAAATATCTTGATGCCAAAGCATCACGAGAGGAAAAATCAAAATGAATCCAAAAATGAGACTTAAGAATTCTTTTCTCTTATCTCGGCTGAAGTCTACTAAAGCAAAAGAAAGCGTCACCGCCCCGATCACAAATAGAACCGATGATGAGATACCAAAGCTCAAAGCAAAAACCACGCCTAAGAGAAAGGCCGTCTTTGTAGACGAAAAGCTTTTTAAGCCTAAAAGCAAAGCGATCGGCACTAACAAAAGCTCAAAGATGTGATGATCAACTTGCCCCAAGCATGAATAACGAATCAAAAAAGGATTCAAAACCGCGAGAAACAAAACTAAGAGAGAAAATTTTTGATCCAGAACTTTTCGAGCGACAAAATAAATAAGCCCACACAAAAGGATTCCATACATGATTGAGAGATAGGAGGCTCCAAGCTCTAAGGCTTGATAGGAATCCACACCAAAAAGCCAAAGCCAAAACCCATAAAGCCAAAGAGAAAGCTTCGGCCAATGCGCTAAATCACCCGATGGCCATGCCAAAAGTGGATCGAATGTCAGACTCTCAGGAAAGTTTTGAAGAAAAAAAGCGAGTCGCCGAAGTTGATAATAGGAATCTGGATCAAAAAAATTGTAGTGCCCAAAAAAATCAGTGAAAAAGAAATCAAAATTCGTCAGTCGAAGAATCACCCCAAAAACGAGCAACAAAAAAAAGAGCGGATAAAAAATTAAGGACTTTGAAGATCTGTCTTTTCCCGCTGAAACCACTGATAAGTCTGCCTTAGGCCCTCTAAAAGTTGAACTTCTGGGCTCCAGCTTAAGATACTTTTTGCGAGAGAGATATCTAAAATTGAACGGTCTTGCTCACCCGGCTTTCTTTCTTCAAACTTTAAATTTTCAGCTTGATTTGAGATTTGAAACAAATTCTTTGTGAGCTCTAGCACCGAGCTTTCTTTTTGAGTTCCGATATTGATCTCAATAAATGGATGCTCTTGTTTTTCTGCCAAAAGATTGGCTCTGACCACATCTCGCACAAAAACAAAATCTCTCGTTTGTTCACCCGTTCCATAAATTGTCAGCGGCTTATTTTCTAAAAGCCGAGAGCAAAAAATCGCAATCACACCCGCCTCGCCAAGGGGGTCTTGCCGCGGGCCATAGACATTGGCATAGCGAAGTGCCGTCGCTCGAAACCGAAAAGATTCTGAATAAAATCGAAGATAATGCTCGCTTGACAGCTTGCTGATGCCATAGGGCGAAAGCGGTTTTGTCACATGACTTTCATTTGCTGGAAACTCTTCTTGCTCGCCGTAGATCGCCCCACCCGAACTCGCAAACAAAACTTGGCGACATGGGGTGGATTTCGCTGCCTCCATCAGTTTAAGCAAGCCAATGATGTTGATGTCGGCATCTTTTTTGGGATCATAAACAGAATCTCTAACACTCTTTTGAGCCGCATGGTGATTGATCAGATCCGGCTTAAAAGCCTGAACAATCTTTTCAATTCGATCGTCTAGCAATGAGAGCTCAACGAGCTCGGCCTTGGAGGAGAGGTTTTTGCTTGATCCACTTGAAAAATCGTCGATCACAAGAACTTGATCACCTCTTTCAAGATAGGCATCGACTAAATGAGAAGCAATAAAACCGGCACCACCTGTGACTAAAACTCGCATGCCCTAAAATAAAAGATTGCTAGAGGCTTCTCAAGTTTTAAAAACTATTCAGTCTCGTTACACATAAAGATCGTAGAGCTATCAATGGCAGAGACAATATTCGAGGCCACTCCATCTCCATCGAGGTCTCCTCGAATCGAAATCACATACCAATCTGTGGCTGAAGTAAATGAGGTGTCTACCAAAACTCCACCCGATTCCACTCTATTGCTGGCGATGCAGGTTGTGGGAGCAAGAGCAGCGATAGCAGTCGTCGGGTCAGTGGTCGGTGCACCACAACCTACGGCATGGGTCGCAACGACTCGATACTGGAATCTCACGCGTGGGTCAGGTCGCACATTAAGGCCAGCGGTGTTCCATCCGGTAGCGCCTGTGATCCAGTTGCCCTGTGTGCCTGAGGGAATTGAGGTCGGATTGGCTGCTGCCTCAATATAACAGCCATTGATTGTAAAATAAGCCTCTTCGGCTGATTTAATGGCGGGGATGCTTGAGGTCGCCTCTGACAAATAGCCTCGTCTGACATAACCCTGATATGCAGGAATTGAGACCGCCGCTAAAACGGCCACAATCGCCACCACAATCATCAGCTCAATGAGAGTCAGCCCTGAAATTAACTT
>JBMTHG010000165.1:0-3100 GCA_049436045.1 Bdellovibrionota bacterium | reverse complement strand
TTGGGTTTCTTCTTGGGACGGTTCTTGGCCGCAGCAATAATAGCCTTCTCAATCCGAGTCTAAATTTCTCGCTGGCAATAGACGATATTGAAATTATCACGCCAAGAATCGGCGAACAAGGCGTATGTCTTCGACCGAAAATTCAAGTTGATGTACCTTCAGGAGCCACTTGCGATACTGCTAATTTTGGAAAAATTCGCGACGGAATATTTCTTTATCGCGAAGGGGACGACCGAGTTGCTGATCGAATCAATTTGGCATCTCCTCGAAGAATCAGCATTGAAAGCAATCGATGCGTACTTGAACTAAAGCCAGCGGATACGCTTCTTGAAAATACAAATTTTGTTTTAGAAACCAGTTTTAATGATATTAGTGGACAAGCTTTTTCACCAACAGAGTCGATCACTTTCAAAACTGGAAGCCTATCTCAATCTCTTCAAGAGTGCGGTGATGATAGCTTCAAAGTGCTAGCCGATAATGGCAGCGGTGTCGCCCGAAACTGGATTCAAATCACAAACATCGCCTATACTGGTCTAAGAGATGCCAATGGAGATTATATTCTTCCTGATGGAAATGAGCTCTTAGACGTGGCATTGGGCTCAGCAAACTCGATGCTGACTTCACTTTTAGGCCTAAGCTCGACACCAAATCCGATCAAGATTCGATTCGATCGAAGACCAGATCTTCTTAGCTTACAAGAAAGTCTTATCTTAAGAGTTTATGAAGGAACTTTAGCTGTTCCAGGAATGCAAAGCTCTGACGAATATCAAGATTTCCCAATCAGTGCTAGCGACATCCAGCTCCTTCAATCAGGCTTAACTTGGAACGCTTGGGTCAGCTTGCCCGGCAACATGTATTATGAAAACGGAAAGACATACATCTTCGTCTTGTTAAATACCTTACAAGATACCGGTGGCCGTTTCTTAGATTCGATTTATATGAATGCCGTAAGGCCTCCTGCGAACTAATCGCCAATTTAAAGAAAGACCTTTTGGGAGATAAACAGTTTCGGTTTATCTCCCCTTCCTTAAGCCAAGATGAGAATCTGGGTTTAAGGAGGGAAGACTGTGACGGCAGATCCAGTTTTTTCTTGAGGAGAAATAATGAGGAAGCTTTCAAAATCGAGGTCTTTTGTAGGCGCACTTTTCGGCAGCTTGGCGCTTGGAGCTTGCACGAATAATGCTCCACAACAAAGTTTTATCCCCTCATTCTCTGAATTTCAGTCCATCAATGTCATTCAGACAAGTCCAGAAAACGCTGCTACTGGTGTTCCACTCGATACCGACTTCTCGATTATTCTTGACGAAAAAGTTGATGCTTATTCTGCTATACCAGAAAATTTTGAGATCTTTAATTCTTCTGGAGATCGAGTCGGCGCGAAACTCGTGAGCACAAAATTTGTTCAACACCCCCAAGATCCCAATCGTGTCGTAAGCAAAATTTCAGTCGCTCTGCCCGGCGGCGTCTATCTTCTTCCGAATAACACCTATACTTTTCATTGGGGCGAAACAAATCCAGAAATTATAACAGGGGAAAATGCAAATGCTTTTGGCATTCAAAGTATTTACCTAGCCCCCTTGAGAGCAGGGAGCGTTGAGTTTACAACAGGCGATCAGTTCATCAACAGACCCGGTAGCAGCAATCACCTCGAGGTGCTCTCCATGTCTCCAGGAAGAGCTCTTGGTCGCGGCAGCTCTTTTGAGTTCAATGCCAGTTTAGGAGATGTTTTTAATCGTAGCGGAAGCAGTTCTTATCTTACCGTTCGACCGAAATCAGAAATCCGAATTCACTTTTCTGAACCCATCGTTGATTTGGGCTCTGAGTATTCTCTTGAAACGAATGGCTTTTCAGAATTGCCCCCGACTCCGATTGATCAATTCGGACACATGGGTGTGTTTACTTTTTCAAAAGACATTAAATTCTCGGATGTGTTCATCGATGCCGCCGATTCAACCTACAATCAATGGATAAATTTTAGAAACTCTCTGTCAAATCGGCTGCGCGGAAAAGTCAGAACAGAAAATGGTCGTCGAACTTTGATTTTTGAACTGGATCCCTCTTGTGAGCCCACGAGCCTCTGTCAATATCCTGAATGGCCCGGCAGCGTGGTTGTCGTGGTTCTTCGTGATTTAAGATCTTGGCAAACCGAGAAGACACTTGTTGATAACACCTATATTAGTGGCTTCATTCACTTTCCTGGTTTTCGTTTTGATTCAGGAGTCATTTTTGATTCAATTTTTGGCAACGCTGGAGGAAGCGGATTATGAAAAAGCTTCTCGCATTGATCATTTTCGGCAACTTCATCGCGAGCTGTCAAAGCTCCTCCCAAAGCTACCCCCCTGACGGAAGAGTTCTTTACCGTGAAGGTCAAAGTCTCACAGGTACGGTGAGCGTGATTGACAATTACCCCCCTGAAAACGCCGTAGATATTCCTGTGCGCTCTGAAATCGTCATTGATTTTTCAGCGCCCATCCAAAGATCTAGTGTTAGACTTGACCGATTTCGTCTAGAGGATGAGTTCGGAATCGTTGTTCCTGGCAGAATTTTATTTGAAGAAAACAATCAGCGCCTTGTCTTTGTTCCTGAATATGCTGGGCAACCGACAGTTCTTGAATCTGCATCTAACTACACGGTACATCTCCAATACCTTAGAGATGCCTCAAATCTTCTGATCGGAAGCTTTTCTTATAAATTTCGAACTCAGAATCAAGTTCCTCATTCGGGTAGCTTTAGAATTACAGAAATTTATCCGAAAGAAAATTTAGTGTTTCCAACTCAACCCATCGCCGTGCAGTTTTCAGAAGAAATCGATGTTCCGCAAAATCTCGAAGGTCAGTGCGATTGTCCATCTACTACCTGCACTCCCTATTGGGGAGATGCTTTTCAAATTCTAAAAGTAGACATCGCCGAAGAGTTCGGTCTTATTCCGATCTCGGGAAGTGTGTGTCGAGAGTGGAACAATAACACCGAAAAATGGGATGTGCTTCGATTTCTTCCAAGCTCGGAAGCCGATTTTCTAACTGGTCTCGATTATTTCGATATTGTTGTTAGAGCCAGCGGAGGCCTTAAAGGCGCTGAGACAGGAGAGACTCTGGCAGAT
>JBMTHG010000164.1:0-3125 GCA_049436045.1 Bdellovibrionota bacterium | reverse complement strand
GTGAAGTGGATTGATCCCAAGTTTCAGAGACGTTATGTTTTTTTGTTGCTAGCGATTACTTTCTTGGTAAGCGCAATACTATTTGGAATTTTTTGGGTGCATATAGAAGCAATTTTAACAGTATTGATTGAGGCGGGATTCATGCAGACAGGTGATTTGTTCGCTTTCATTGAAGATGAGCTTATCTCGTTACTCCTCTCCGTCATGTTTGTAGTGATTTTTTTCAGTCTTATTTTAGTTTATTTCTCCGTTATGATTTCGCATCGAATCGCGGGGCCTATGTTCGCTCTTAAGAGAAGTTTAGATCGAATCGCAGAGGGAAATTTGAAAGATGCTCGAGTTAAGTTTCGATCGAAAGATGAATTTCACGAAATCGCGGATGCACTTAATCGGGTCGTTGATGAGCTAGAAAAAAAAGCTTAACTTAAGGTCACAAAACAATGATTTCGAACTTATTTTGTTTTCTTTTTATCAGCTCCCTGAGCTTACAAAATGCCTACGTGCTTAAGGGAGAACCAACAAAAAAAAGATTTGATTTATCGGGCCTTCTTCTTTTGAGCCCCGAGTTAAAAGAGGACTTTAAACTCAAAGGCTATGATTTTTTGCTGATCAATGACAAAACATCATGGGTTTATAAGGCAAAGATTTCTGGTTCCAGCCTTGAGGTCGAAAAATGGATCAAGGTGAATCTTCAAGACTCAAAATCAAAGCCAGATTTTGAAGATATCGACACTGATGGTGAAAACATTTATGTGCTCAATGAGCCCGATGGTGCCGTGGTAAAAATCAGCCCCGATTTGAAAATGCAATGGACGCAATGGAAGATGCCTGAGGGCGTGGCAGCCTTCACCGATTGGTTTGGAGCAGAGGCGATGGCTTTCGCGAATGATCAGATTTGGATTTTTCGAGAGATGCCTCCGCTTGATGCCTTTGTTTTTGAGCGATCCGAATTCGATAAAATTGTGACGGCAGAGCAAAGGCCAAGAAATTTCTCAGAGTCGCAAACAGCAGCTCGATTTCGTGACGGAAAGTGGTTTTTGTTAGATCGAAATGCTCGATGTGTGTGGGAAAGTGCAAGCTACGCAGAGAAGGGAAAGTGTCACTCATTTTCTAAATGGGTTGATGAAGATGAGCATTATCGCTTTGAGGTTCGAGACGACAAAAATAAACTTCGCGAAGAGTGGTCAACGGCTGAGGCTTTGGATGTCGATGCCGATTCTTTTTGGGTAGGCCTCGATAATAACGGCTTAGGGCTCTATCGAGATCCAACTGCAAAAAACCCTGTGATTTTGCAGTTGGCTCGGCCCAAATGATCTAGGGCTCTGCTTCATTTGCGTATTATGTAAACTTGTCGGGTTAATCCATTTAGGCATGAAAACTTAGCGAGTGATTTTACAAAGCAGTTTAAAATGAATTAGAGATGAAACTCGTTCTGATAATTTTATAAAAAGAGAAGGAAGCTGATTTGCGAATTTTAGTATCAAATGACGATGGTTTTTTTACAGATGGAATAGCGGAATTGGCGAGAGCCCTTGAGCGTCTTGGTGAAGTTTGGGTGGTCGCTCCAGATCGAGAACAATCCGCGAGTGGACATTCTCTTACCTTGCATCGACCCATTCGAGCGAAGCCCGTTCGAAAAGACAAGCGCATTTATGCTGTCGATGGCACACCCACGGATTGTGTGAACGTGGCGATTAATCGTTTGATGCCCACTAAACCCGACATTGTTGTTTCAGGAATCAACCGAGGTGCGAATTTAGGAGATGATGTGACTTATTCTGGAACCGTCGCAGCTGCGCTTGAGGCGGCGCTTTTAGGTGTTCCAGCGATTGCCGTTTCTGCCGTCGAAAATGAGAATGATGAGTTTCGCTATGAAGCAGCCGCTGATTTTGCTGCCTATCTCGCTGAAAAAGTGGTTCGTCACAAATTAGACCCTGGAATGGTGCTAAACGTGAACGTGCCAAGTGAAACCGTGATGGGAGAGAGGCGATGCGTGATCTGCAAAATGGGGAAACGAGTCTATGACTCTGTTTTAGAAGAGAGAATTGATCCACGCGGGCGGCCCTATTATTGGGTCGGTGGTTCGAGCGTGAAGAGTCAGATTGATCCCGACACGGATTGCGAGGCGGCCGATAAGAAACGAATTTCTGTCACGCCGATTCAGCTCGATATGACGAAATATAGCTTTCTTCCCAAAATGAGTCTTTGGGATCTTGAGACCTATAAAGATAATTAGTTGATTACTTGTTTGCAGCTCTAGATTTAATAAAGCCGATCAGGGCTTTTAAAACGGGCACATTTTCATAAATCATTTCGCCAAGATCAAAGTAGTCTCGATGATAAACAGCTTTTCCAGACTTGGGATCGAATCGAATATAAGACATACCATCCACACTAAACTCTTTTCCGGCGTTTAAAGCAGAATGCGCACAATACATCGTCCAAACCAGAACCACCGTGTCGCCATTTTGAAAGCTATTCGAAAAATCAAATCGAATACTTTTTACGTTTTGATACATATTGGCATAATAATCTCGAATCGACTGAACGCCCTGATGCGATCCTAAGGGATCAACAAACTCGATTTCAGGAGCATAAAAATTGTTAAGACTATCGAGTTTTTCAAAGCTAAACTCATTAAAGAATCGCTTTGCAAAGTCTTCTCGAGATTCTTGAGGCTGCATGATCATTGTCATAGAAAAAATAATAGCGAACATGGTTCGCACTGTAATGGAATGCTTTTCTAAAAAAAAGCATTAGCGGCTTGGTCGAAGCTATGTTTTCGTTAGCGACCTGAGAGCCCTTCCGTATTATGTAAACCTGTCAAATCTAGATCCTGGAAAACCGAGTTGATTTTTTTCTTAGAACATCGCAGCGTAAAACTTCAACAGAGTAGGGCGATTGGCTCAGTTGGTTAGAGCGCCACCTTGACATGGTGGAGGTCAGTGGTTCGAATCCACTATCGCCCACCATCTTAAAATTTCGAACTAGCCTTAGGCTTTATTCGAGCAAACTGGGGTAGATAAGCCATATTTTTCGATGACTGAGGGCTGTTGCTATGTCAGCTTTTCAAGATGGAAATTCGAAGGCAAAAGGGAGAGATGGTGAGTAGTTCTGATATTCTT
>JBMTHG010000163.1:0-3126 GCA_049436045.1 Bdellovibrionota bacterium | reverse complement strand
GCATCTCGCTTAGCCTGCTGTTGACCATTGGGGGGCTTTGGCTGGCCAAGGGGCTTAGAATCGACACCGACCTTAAAAGCCTTCTCCCCAAAAAATCAGAATCTGTCTTGGCGATGGATGTTTTGAGCGAGAAATCCGGCTCCTCTCATGATCTGGTGATCGTTCTTGAAGGCGCCAATCTCCAACAAAAAGTGAAAGCGGCCGAGGCCATCTCCCAAAAACTGATCGAGATAAACTTTGCAAAAAGTATTCGATACACGACTCCCAAAAGTTTTTTTGAAGAAAAGAAATATCTGTTTATTCCCACTCCCACTCTTGAGAGCTTTTTAGATCAAATTGAAGAAGAAAGAAAAAAGAATGCAGCCGTTACTGATCCGCTAGGACTCGAAGCTGTTTTAGAAAAAGAGAAGGCAGACAATAATAGAAAGTCTGGGGAGAGCTCTCAAGATCGTGAGACTTCGACACAGTTCGCTAAAGATCTTCTCAGCCGTCTCGAAGAAATGCGTCCCTATTATCAAACCGCCGATGGTCAGTTTCTTGCCATTCGAGTGATTCCCATGGTCGACAGCTATGACCTAGAGACAAATCGAAAGCTTCTGAATCAGCTTAAATCTTTGCTGGCCGAGTTTGATTTCTCGGCATTTGATTCTGAAATAAAGGCCGAAATCTTAGGAAGTATTCCCCGCCACCTTCACCGCTATGACTCCATTGTTCGCGACGTAACTTTTGGCGGATGGGGTGTTCTTCTCATTCTACTCATTGTGAGTATTTATTTTCGCTCTCTCTGGGCGAGTTTGATTTTGGCCCCACCTCTTTTGGCAGGCCTCGCTACTGGACTGGGGATTGTATATCTCATGGAGGGGCGTCTTAATACCATTGCCATTTTTCTAATCTTAGTAGTTTTCGGTGTAGGAATAGAATTTGGAATTCATCTTTGGACACGCATGCTTCAAGAGAGAAAATTTTATGGTCTAGAAGAGAGCTTGCGACGAACTTGGTCCACGACGGGAAGAGCCACGATCACATCAGCGATTGCACTCTTATCGGGTTTTGCACTTTTGATGTTGAGTTCATTTCAAGGCTTTGCCCAATTTGGAAGAGTGGCAGTGGTTTTGATGGCCTGCACGGCCGGGGGTACCCTCATTTTTCTTCCCTCTTGGATTGTTCTTGTTGAAAAGTTACGAAGATTCAAAAGCTGGCCTTCTAGTGTCGCTGATGAAATTTTTCGTCTTGCACAAAAGCCAGAGAGCCGGTGGCATGAGCTTCTTCAAAAAGCGCTACGCCCCTTAAGCTTACTCCTCGTGATTGGCGCGCTTGTGACCTCAGCCCTATTTTTGCGCTTTGATTATAAGTTTGACGAGGGAATCAAAGAAAAAAATATCTCTTCCGCGCAGAAGGCGAGCAGCGAGATTTTCAGCGAGCGACTCAAGCCCTCTGCGATAGCCGTGTTTAAAAATCAAACTGAGGCCGCTCAGTTTCTTGAGTTTTATGAAATGAATCAAAAAAAATATCCGAATATTGGTTTCATGAGTGGTCTTTCAACTTTTTTTCCGGTGGATCAAGAGCAGAGAATAAAGCTGCTTCGAAACATCAGTGATGACCTAGAAGTCTCATGGATCAAGAAATGGAAAGATGAAGAGATTAGAGAAGCTCTTCTTGAGATAAAAGATCAAGCTTATGATTTTGAGCCGTATTCGATGGAAGAAGTCCCTCGCGAGCTCAAAGACCCTTTTGTTGCCTCCGACGATTCGGGAGAGTATTTGGTATTTCTTTTTGATATCGGAGGAGCCACTGATGGTCGAAAATCAATTCTCTTTGTGGATGAGTTAGAGCAATTTTTCGCAGATGTTCAAATGTCTCCCCTCTTTTCAGGCCAAGAGGTCATTTTTGCAGACATTGTCACCAGAGTGGTCAGTGAAGGCCCTTGGCTCGTCATCGGCATGCTCATCTTAGTCTTCCTGATTTGCTGGCTCGATTTTCGCAACTGGAAAGACTCGGCCATCACCATGCTGCCAGTGCTGTTTGGCTTTCTGCTAACCGGTCTAGTTTTGGTGATCCTTGGGATTCAAATTAATTTTTATAATATGGTAGCTCTTGCATCACTCGGATCCATGGTTGTGGATAATAGTATTCACCTCTACCATCGCTATCTCTATCAGAGGGAGATTAAAGATTTTAACCCAGCTCGAACTGCAAACTTGGCCGTCTCGCCTAGCATTTTCACATGCACTCTCACTTCAATTTGTGGATATGGAGGAATGCTTTTTGCGAATCATACTGGAATTCATTCGCTAGGAAGCGTTGCCGTGATTGGCTTGGCTTGTTGTTTGATCAGTGCTGTTGTTTTCTTTCCGGCTTGGCTTGAACGTTTTTCTAAGTCTCAGGATTCATCTGATTTTTCAAAAAAAGACTCCAGCTCCGATTTTCGCGCCCAAGCATCCGAATAGCCTAGTTCGATGAGGCGCTTACAAAAATCAGACTCGAACAAGAGATAACTCGCAATTTCAGAGGATTCACTTTTTGAGCCCAAGCCCCTCAAAAGATAGCGAAGCGTAAAAGGCAGTTGATGAACATTTTGTTTCGCCATAAGCCCAATATCTTTTGATGGAGTAATCCACACAAAATCAATCGGCCTCAACTTTGTTTGAGACTTTTGCTCTTTGCTAAGCAACTGAAGAGTTTCATTGATTCGACTCATACGTTCCACATCAAAATCCGTGGTGTCTAAAAGAATTGCATTTAAAAGAACGCTCAATATTCTTCCGAATGCTGGCATCTGAAAATCTGGAAGTCTTTTCATCGCTTCGCTTTGTTTTCTTACTCCTACGATAATGAGTTTTCTAGAACCCAAGTGAATCGCAGAACTCAATGGGGAGGCATTTCTTAAACATCCATCTCCGAAAAATCGATCGCCAATAGCAATTGGGGGAAACAAAATCGGGATGGCAGACGAAGCCATCACATGCTCGATATGAATCTCGGCAACTTGAGCTCGTCGTCGTTCTCGATTCCATGGTTGAATCAAATTTTTCGTGTCAAAAAAACTAACCGATTCCCCATTGGAATAATCGGTCGCCGCCATCGTAAGCGCGGCCACCTCTCCCGCTTCAATGTTGCGCCTCAAGT
>JBMTHG010000162.1:0-3157 GCA_049436045.1 Bdellovibrionota bacterium | reverse complement strand
CCTACTCTGACTGCATCTGCAGTTCCTAGGGGGCTCGCTTGCTCGGCAAAAACAATTGCATCTGACCCCAGCTCATCGCGAATCGCCTTTGAGTCTTTTCCTACGACAAAAACCATTTGGTCAGATAAACTTGAAATCAAACCAAAAGATCTTTGAATCAAGCTCTTGCCTAAAACTTCATGCAAAAGCTTCGACTTTGATGATTTCATTCGAGTGCTTGCGCCCGCCGCTAAAACAATGCTCGTGATGTTTGAGGCTTTCATCCTTCTCAGCTTAAAACCTCGCTAAGACTTCGTCAAAGAAGCTTTTTCTGGCGAGCGACAACGAAAGCTTCGATTTGGCACTGGGGGCTTTCTGACTTGATCAAATTCGCGCAGGCGAAAAGACTGGCTCCCGTCGTCATGACGTCGTCTACCAAAAGAAGCCGGTTAGGCCTTGGAGTCTGCTTCAAACTAAAAATTTTTGAAATCATCAACTTTCGATCTCTTGAGTTCATTTGGTGCTGATCTTTTAAAAATTTCTTTCGATGAAACAAATCCAAAACGGGCTTGTTATCGAAAATTCTCGAAAGGTGTAGGGCAAGCTCTCTGGATGGGCTTGTCTGTCTGCCTCGACTCGACGGCACATAAGCAATGGCATCAAACTCTGCCGCCGCTAGCTCCGATGGGAGATACATCTTTTTTAACTCCCGCCATGGCCGATAAATAGACTTCGACTTTAGGCGTCGAATCCATTTCGCCACCTCTTTTTCATAAAAAAAACTCACCCAAAGAGCTCCTATCGATCTTGTTCGGGATCGACACGAGACGCAGCTCGTAAAGCCTAACGAGCCTAAATCAGCACAATAGGCACAGAGCCCGCGAAATCGATATTGCTTGAAACAAAGCTCGCAAAGAAGATTCCAGCTTTTCTGCTGGCAGGCCTGACAGTCGGGAAAAAAGCAATCATACCAAGACATGGCTGCCGATAAAAAAAAGTGTGGCGCCGATCAAGCTTTATCAATTTGATTATCTTGTCTTTTGATTTTCAGCGAGCTTTCGCTGATAGAAGCTTCGAAGACTTTCTTGTGCCTTTCGATGAGAGCTCTCTATTCTCTTTAACTTTTGGTCCTGATTGGCTTGTGATTGCTCAAGCTCTTTGATTCTGGCTTCTCTCTCTAGAAGCTTAGCCTCCACCTCTGAAAGCTTGAATTTTAACTGCTCGGTTTCTGATTGCACTTGAAGTTTTTGCCCCTCAAAAAGTGCCTTCAGCTTCGGTTTATAGAAATTTCGCTGAGTCTCTAAAGCCTTATCCAATGAGCTCGCCTCTTGACGAAGCTGATTTAATTCGCCTTCAAGCTCTTGCACTTTTGCTTGATAGAGCTTGGCATCCTCATCATTCGTTTTTCGAGAGGCATAGGGATTCGACAACTGAACTTCAGATAAGCCCAAAAAATTTTCTGCTAAATCTAAAATCTCAGCACTAGAATTTTCTTTCATCTCCAAATAAGCATCGGCTCGATACTTCGTCTCAGAGTGCTTTAAAAATTCCGTGGGAGCTTTTTCTATTGAAACCAAAACCATCGGAGTTTTGAGCTGAGCCGCCTTTAATTTTTCCGTCATCTTCAAAAGCGATGGCAACTGCGCCTCTTGTCGAAAAGTAAAGACATAGAGATCATGATCGCCAACATGAACAGATCGCAAGTCATCCACTTTGACTTCATCGACACTGTAGCCAACACAACGAAGATCTCCGGCCAACTCACCGCCAGAGTCAAAATCACAAATCAATATTCGTCTCGTGCTCATGCTTGAACGAATCAACTATCGATAAGATTCGAAAGCCTCAGCGACCGCCTTTTGCGTGATTTCACCCGCATGAACATTCAAACCCTTCGCAAGTGCCGCATCTTCCTTCAGAGCTTTTCGCAACCCGAAATTGGCGAGCTTTCTCAAATAAGGAAAGGTCACATTCGTCAGAGCAAAAGTCGAAGTTCTAGCGACAGCTCCTGGAATATTAGAAACACAATAATGAAGCACACCGCTATCAACATAAGTTGGACTCGTATGCGTCGTTACTTTTGAGCTTTCAAAACAGCCCCCTTGATCGATGGCCACATCTACCGCCACTGAACCTGGGCGCATATGACTCAACATCTCTCGGGTGACGAGTCGAGGAGCTCTGGCTCCCGTCACCAAGACAGCTCCGATCAAAAGATCAGATAAGCTTACTTCTTTGGCAATCGTCTCTTGATTGGCCACGATGGTTGCCACTCTTCCATCATAAAGATCGTCAACATAAGCGAGTCGAATAGGATTGATATCAAAAATAGAGACTTCGGCCCCGAGACCAACGGCCATCTTCAAAGCATTCATTCCAACGATACCTGCTCCGATGATGCTCACTCTTCCGGGCTTCACGCCAGGAACTCCAGCCAGCAAAACACCGCTTCCGCCTTGATCGCGCTGAAGATAATGAGCTCCGATCTGCACACTCAACCGGCCAGCCACTTCTGACATCGGTCTGAGAAGTGGCAGCGAGCCATCCTCTTTTTCAATCGTTTCATAAGCAATTGCGCTCACTTTGGCGTCTAAAAGTCGTCGAGTGAGCTCTGGCAGAGGAGCCAAATGCAAATAGGTGAATAGAATTTGACCCTCTTTCATCATTGAAACCTCGGAGTTCTGTGGCTCCTTCACTTTCACGATCAAGTCGGACTTTTCAAAAACTTCAGCCGCGGAGTCAATGATCTTCGCTCCTACTTTTGAAAACTGCTCATCGTTGAGTCCGCTTCCGAGGCCGGCTGATTTTTGAACGAAAACCTCATGGCCGTCTTGAATCAATATCGATGCGCCGGAAGGGGTTAATCCAACACGATACTCATTATCTTTGATCTCTTTTGGAACGCCTATAATCACAAAAATCTCCTTCTGTTATTAAAAAAGGTTCACCCATCTTCGAGCCTACTGTCAATCGAGCTCCTAGCGGAAATACGTCACTTTTCACCGGAAGGGAGCTCCTTCTTGCCCTAGAACAAAGCTTTCATCTGGAAGCTCATTTTGCCTTAAGAAAATCTTGTGTTTTTTTCAATTATTCATCTGATGCTTATTCCTTTCTGCCTATGGATGAAAATCCTTCTTATGGAGCTCGCCTTCGAAAGCCATCGGAGCGTGGGGCAAAC
>JBMTHG010000161.1:0-3164 GCA_049436045.1 Bdellovibrionota bacterium | reverse complement strand
CGAAATTCTCCTCTCTTTCAGGTGTGATTTTAAAAAATCAGATATCGCAATTTCAATTGGTTCTCTTTCTTGATCTTGAGCCTCAGATTCAGATTCAACATTTTGTTCGTGATCGACGCTCGACTCGATCTTGTCGTTCTTGGGGAGTTTGATTTGTTTTTTAAGGCTTTTAATTTGTTTCATCGCGTTTCTCTCGGTTGTAATTTTTCAATCTTTAACGAACATCTGTATTGAATAGCAATACAAATATCAATTTTGGATTTTTTAGTTTGTCGGCTTGCAAAAATTGTTGACCCAATCAGATCGCTAAGTATAAATCTAAAACTCGATGGGTTATGGGTTGAAATTCTATGAAGCTAGTGACTTTCGACAATGTGTGAGTGGTTCTGGCTCAGCTTTTCTAGAATTGATTAATTCAAAATTTTTAAGGAGTAGTCTTATGGGCGACAAGCACGAAGAGACCTAAAACATAAGTTGCAAAAAAACCCGCTGCCGTGTGACAGCGGGAAGCTATAAAGCTTTGATAGGACATTCTTTATAGCTTTCTTTCGAAAGTGAAGCAAGTGCATTCTTTTACACTTTTGTGATGCGGCAGCGGAAAATTCAAAAACTGCTTGGTGCTTAAAAAAGCATCAAAGGAATTCGAATTATGATTTTCGGCCTTTTCTATAAGGCAGCGGTCTGATTTGGGTGCGTAGCAGTTAAAAAAATCATGAGGAGTGTGAAAAATGAAAAATACTGCGATCTTGTTTTTATTGGCTATTTTGCAGTGGCCTTTTCAAGAGGCGAAAGCCTTGGTGTGGTGGCCTGAGGTTCAGGCGGTCAGTTCAAAGCTTTCGGTCTTTCAGGATCATAAAAATAGCAAACTTTTTTACTATGTACCTAAGGCCATTCAAGTGGCTCAAAATAATAGAAATGGCTCTTTGATGATTAGTCATGCGCTTTTCTTTAACCGCTTCGATCCAAAAAGCGCGGTTACTAAATATCACTTAACCTTTGAGGCCATTCTTGATGACGATGATGTTCGTCAGGCACAAAGCTATCTCGAAAAACGCCATGGTTCGAGGGCGAAGCTCGTGCCCTTACCCCTGACGACTGTTGGTTTTTCGGTGACCGAAAAATACGGAGATTATCCGGGGGCTGCGGACTTGCAGCTAACAAGGCCATTTGAAGTGCATTTGCCGGAGTGGACGGGAGATACTCATAGCTTCAGTCAGCGCTTCTCAGCCGTGATGCAGGGAAATCTTTTTCAGGCTGAGCCTGCCATGAGTCGTTTTTTGACAAGTCCTCAAGGGAATGCATTTTTGGCAACTATGCATTTTGGATTCAAAGCGATTCAACGACCTTTCAAAGCAAAAGCCGTGGTGAATGTCAGTCAGTTTATTCGAAGTATTAAAACTCATCTTCATGCAAGCGGGTTTTTTTGTTCTGTCGATATCAAAACGGCGATGGAGAAAATGAAAGACGATCAATCCATTTCTATTTCTGTAGAGAAAGAGGAGGGTTATGAGTCTCAGATTTGGGAAGTGCTCAAAGACAAGCTAATGAATATGGTCTTCAAAGAGGCAATCAATGCTCCTGCTCAGCTTAAAGGAGGATCAGGCTCTAAACCTTTCAGTTTCAAGATGGAGTATGCAAAGGCCGAACGAGACATCATTAAAACGATTGATCTCGATGAAAAGGTTATTAAAGACCATTCCGGCGACATTGACATTGCCGGTGGTGGAGCGTCTTTAGATATGCTCGATCCCAATATCAAATATGTGTGTGATAGTTGGGCAAAATACAGTCGAGAGACAGGCCAATGCGAAGACGTCTGTGAGCCTGCCATTGAATATTACAATCCAAAAACAAAGGGCTGCGAGGCAGCTTTTGGCGCAGCTTTTATTGAGGAGTAAGCAAATGAATATTTTTAAAAACAAATTCTGTTTATTGATTTTATTTTCAGTCAGTTTTTTTCTTAACATTGGGCAGGCAGAATCAGGATATCCCGTTTATCCGCCGCTATCTCAACATGGCTTCTTAGTTTTTGAAGATAGTGAAAATGAAGAGCTGATTCGTTCTTGCCAGCCAAGTTCAGAGGTCTGTGCTCGGTTTTATACTTTGCCTCCGGCCTTTAGATTGGCAACAAATCCTCAAACTCAAGTGCCCATGCTTACTCAGGGCATTTTTCCAGGCCGAGATCGTTTAAGTCATCAAGTGATTTATAATCTCACTCTTGAGCCAGAGGTCTTTCATGTTGAAAACTTGAGACCAAAGCTTGAAAGCCGTTTGGCTTCAAAAATGAGAGGGGATCAGATTGCCATCTCACCACTGCCGGTTGGTGAGATTCAATTTTTTGCGACTGGTTTGGCGGCTGCAGAAAATCATAATGCCGTCGAGCCTTCGATTGACTCTGATGAGGTGCCTGTAATGGACGAGGAGAAAATTGAAAAGATTGTCGAAAAGCTTTCTAGAGAAGTTTATTTTACAAAATTTTATGCTCCGAGATGGACTGGGAATTTAAGAAGTTTGGGGCAGCGATTCTCTGTCAGCATTCAAGGAGCAAGCTACCAGTTAGAGCCTGCATTTCAGAATATGTTTTTGGCCGACGGGGGCAATGCTTTTATAGGCAACATCTCGTTTAGGTTCAAAGCTGTGACTAGACCCATCAAGATGAGTCTGACCTGCAATCTGAAAACATTTCACGAAGTTGTTTCAGAGACGGCGAAGAATTGGAATATCACTCGACGTCGATCTAAAAAATCAAATATCGAGATCTTTAGCAATGAAGAGCGAAACGCCATTCGAAGATCTCTCAATATTAAAGATTATTGCAAGGTAAAAAGCTTTTTAGACTCAACTGTTGTCGCTGATGAAAGTGTGAATTTGATGAAAGATCTTATTCTAAACAAGCTTTTCGATCGCGCCTTTGAAAAAGTTCAAACTAAAGAAGAGCTGAAAACAAAAGAGGGTAAAGATCCGAAATATACTTTTTATCGATCGAAAAACATAGATCAGGTTGGTGTCGAATTCTCTCTAGATATTGATTCAGAGACCGTTCAAGAGTTCAGTAGCGACATTGATTTTACCGCGGGAAATATAAGCGCTGATCAATTAGATCCAAATCACTGGACGCTCTGTAGCCATTGGCAAAGACCAAATCGTGAAAAATCATGTGAAGA
>JBMTHG010000160.1:0-3178 GCA_049436045.1 Bdellovibrionota bacterium | reverse complement strand
TTCTTTACCGTGAAGGTCAAAGTCTCACAGGTACGGTGAGCGTGATTGACAATTATCCACCTGAAAACGCCGTAGATATTCCTGTGCGATCTGAAATCGTCATTGATTTTTCAGCGCCCATTCAAAGATCCAGCGTCAATCTCAATCGATTTCGAGTAGAGGATGAGTTCGGAATTGTTGTTCCTGGCAGAATTTTGTTTGAAGAAAATAATCAGCGCCTTGTCTTTGTTCCTGAATATTCGGGCGAACCAGCAGTTCTTGAAGCGGCCTCTAACTACACAGTACATATGCAATATATTAGAGACGCATCAAACCGCTTGATCGGAAGCTTTTCTTATAAATTTCGAACTCAGAATCAAGTTCCCCATTCGGGCAGCTTCAGAATTACAGAAATTTATCCGAAAGAAAATTTAGTGTTTCCAAATCAACCCATCGCCGTGCAGTTTTCAGAAGAAATCGATGTTCCGCAAAACCTCGAAGGTCAGTGCGATTGTCCATCCACCGCCTGCACTCCGTATTGGGGAGATGCTTTTCAAATTCTAAAGGTAGACATCGCCGAAGAGTTCGGTCTTCTTCCGATCTCGGGAAGTGTGTGTCGAGAGTGGAACGAGAACACCGGCAAATGGGATGTGCTTCGATTTCTTCCAAGCTCAGAAGCCGATTTTCTCACTGGTCTTGATTATTTTGATATTGTTGTCAGAGCCAGCGGAGGCCTTAAAGGCGCTGAGACAGGAGAGACCCTGGCAGATGGCGCCTATAAACAGCGTCGAGTTTGGGTCATTCCCATTGATTATATCTTTCAGTTTTTAACATTTAACGACTTTTTATGAGTTTCCTAGGGGGTACAGAACGAAGAGAGGGACGCAGGTTTTAGAGCTAAGGGATTTAGAAAATAAAAAGCTCCCTGCGCCCCTCTTCTTTTTTTAAATCAAATAAGCTCCTGATTTTTGAGCATCAGATCGATTTGAAGCTTTAAAAAAATCTTTCTTTTTCATCTGAAATAAAAATGGTCTCACTGAATTTCTTAAAAAATCTTCCGCCTGTTCTTCAGCAAAACCCGCAAAAGCCTCAAATTGTTTCGGTGCAGCTCTTCTCTTTTTCAAGACCGTCTGCTTGCGAATGACTTCATGCATTCTTTGGCGAGAATCGCCCTTTAAGGTCGCCCTCATCATCTCTGCTTCTGTTTCAAAAACCGCTAGATGCTCATTCAAATGCTCTTGAATCTTTGCTTCATCGACATCCAAGTCTTTCAAAATTCGAATCCCTAGTTCACAAATCGCATCGGCCACCAGAAAGGCTTCGGGCAAAACAAGTCTTCGATTAGAAGAATCATCCAAAGATCTCTCGAGCCATTGCGTAGAGTGCGTCCAAAGAGGATTAATACTTAAGCTCATCAAAAATCGAGCAAGTCCCGTGATTCTCTCTGCTAAAATCGGGTTTCGCTTATAGGCCATCGCCGAGCTGCCCACCTGAGACTTTCCAAACGGCTCTCGAATCTGGCCCAAAGACTGTAACAAACGAAGATCATAGCTCATCTTTGAAAAACTGGCGGCCAACCCCGCCAAAGCTTGAACGAAAAAGATATCGAGCTTTCGAGACAAGGTTTGGCCACTGACCGCCACGGGATTTTGAAATCCCATTCTTCGGCAAATGCCTCGATCCAAATCTTTTACCTTCTTAAAATTTCCATTAAACAAGACCGAAAACGAGGCTTGAGTTCCAGTTGCTCCCTTACACCCGAGGGGCTGTAGCTTAGACAGACAGCTCATGAGCTCTTCGGCATCCCACATCAAGTCTTGCGCCCAAAGACACATGCGTTTTCCAACTGTGGTCGGCTGTGCTGGCTGAAAATGAGTGAAGCCGCTACAGATGACGGATTTATATTTTTCGATTTGCTCCGACAAAATCTCGATGCAAGTTAAGCTCTTAGAAAGAAGTAGCTGAGCGGCCTCTCGTAAAATCAAAACATCGGCATTGTCTGTTACAAAACAAGAAGTGGCTCCCAAATGAATAATCGGCTCTGCTTTTGGGGCGTCTTGAGCGAAAGCCTTAATGTGACTCATGACGTCATGTTTAAGCTGAACCTCGAACTCTCTTACTTTTTTTAGATTCGTCTTAGACACAGCTTTTTTCATCGAATCGATTTGAGTCTTTGTGATTGGTAAACCCAATTTTTTTTGCTCCTCCGCCAAAAAAATCCAGAGCTTTCTCCAGGTTTCAGCTCGATATTCGTCTGAAAATAGACGACTCATCGCGAGACTTGCATAGCGTGTACCAAGAGGATTACGGTAATATTCAGACAGGGAGTTTTTATTCGACATGATAAGAGTCTTTTACCACTGCTTGACTTGGACTTTGATGCTTTTTTTCAGTTTTTACCACTTGAGCCCAGCCTCAGCCCAAGATCAAACTCCTAAATTGGAAGATAAAGTGGAGAGCTTGTTAGAGATCTTTTACTTAAACTCAGCGTTTCGAAGCCCCTATGATAAAAGCTCTGTCGAAAATGCCGCAGCGGTGATTCAGGTCTGGCGAGATCTTCCTGCCGAGCCCAGAGCGGAACAGATTGAGTGTTTAGGATACCAATGGCTTCTCACTGGCCGCGGAGCAAAAATGGGTGAAGGGGCGTCTAAAGTCTTTCAAGAAATCCCCTCGCTCAATAGTATCGAGCTGAAATTGGTCGATGTGGAGTTTGAAACCGAAAGCATCGATAAGCGGGGCAAACTTAAACCCAAAGCCATTGTGAAACCCTATTTACGCATGAGAGTGACAAGAGAAAGCCTTGCTAAATCAGCGAGCTCATCAACAGATTTGAAAAAGTTGCTTCGAGAAAACAATGAGGAGTGCCTAAAATGGGGCAGGGCTCAGATTGCAGAAAAGGAGATTCAGTTTTGAGTATAGTTTTTTCTTTGCTTTTAACTTTCAGTTTAAGTTTTTCCAGCGATCACAATTTGGATTTTTGGTGGAAGCAACTCGAAGGCAATTCAAGAGATATAAAAATATCTGCCTGTCAAAAATTAAAAGATATCAGAAACCCCCGAAGCATTCCTTATCTCTCTCGAGCCCTACAAGATCAAGACCCTCTGGTTCGATATCAGGCTGCGATGAGCCTCGGCTCTCATCTTGACACAAGAAGCTTAGAGGCCCTATCAAAAAGATTTGATGTCGAAACTGATAACTA
>JBMTHG010000159.1:0-3180 GCA_049436045.1 Bdellovibrionota bacterium | reverse complement strand
GAAAATTTTGAATCAAGAATCGTCAGCAGCCCATCTTTAAACTGAATCTCAACACCCTTCTCGGCTTGAGAATACTGACTTAAATCTTGAAGAGACTTTTGAAACTGCTGCCACGGCTTTGAAAGAGCTTCATTTCGAATATCATGAAGACTTAAACCTTTGAGCAGAGCAAAGATAGAGTTGAGAAAATCTCTTCTCTCGCCTTCAAATCTTTCGACTTCAACTTCACGAACCAGCATGAGACTCTCCTAGCGACTTAAGACCTTTTGTGATGATCTCTTTTAAATC
This sequence comes from Bdellovibrionota bacterium, assembly GCA_049436045.1. GTDB lineage: Bacteria > Bdellovibrionota > UBA2394 > UBA2394 > UBA2394 > JBMTHG01. The sequence continues at coordinate 2,892 of JBMTHG010000159.1, read as the reverse complement.
TGCAGAAAGATCCGTTGAATTAACTGCCAGCACTTTTTTCAAAAAATCAGGATTCGCGGCCAATGCCGCTCTGGCCAATAGCAAGCGAGTTTGATGAATGGCTTTGGATTTAAATAAACCGGACGGTTTTTTAAACCACAACTGCTCGAACCATGGATAGGCGACATCTCCAGCCATTCGAAGTAGATTGCGATAAGACATTTCTTTTAACTCATTATCAAGACTTTCGAACTCAGCTGATTCAATAAAAGATTTTAGCATGACGATCGCTGGTTTGCTTTTTGCAACGGAGAGCAGCTCCAAAGCCAACTTTCTTTGCTCGAAGCTCTCCGATTTTAAAATTCGTCTGAAAATATCAATGGCCTCGGTCGTTCCCAAAGCTGCACATTGTCGCAAAAGCTTAATCTTAAGAGTCTCTCCAGCAAAATTAAGCAAATGAAGAAGAAAACTCGCATATTGTGGGTTTGGCCGAAGCGATAAAACATTGACCAGATGCTCCCAAGCTTCAAGATCAGGCTGCTTCTCAACTGTTGCAAACAGCCACTTTGTTTCATTCGGCAAGTGCTGCAAAATAAAATCACCAAAGAGCTTATAGAGACTAGAGTGCACGGGTAGTAACAGCACAAGCAATCGCACGGATCGAGCTGGCGCCTTCACGAGAACCTCCATCATTTCTCTGTGATGACTCGGACTCTGAATCAATTCTTTATAAAGCCGAAACTGCTCGGGGCCAAACATCCGATCAATGATTTCTTGATATTCAAATTTTCGAGATAAATTGTTCCGTTGATACTCATGAATTTTTTGAACAAAAGAATCAAACATATCGAAGAAAGCTTGTTCTAAAATCATCATGCCAATTTGAACGAGAAGATCTCTTCCCACTTTCAAATGATCTGGCCGATGTTCCTGCGAAAAGAAGTAAAAGCCCATCTCGGATAACTTCTGTAAAGTGGCTCGATCTTGTTTGGAGTCTGCCGTTTTGATTAAAGTAGACTTGATTAACTTGGAAACCTCCTCGTCGCTTTTTGAAAACTGCTTAGGACTTAGCGGAAACTTTTGGAGAATCTGAACGTCCTCATCTCGAAGACGCCTTTCGGCATTTGATCTTGCTGGTCGCTCATAAGATTTTACTTTATTTTCAAAGGCTTCGAGTGATGCGCGGACGCCAGGATCAGTATTTTGCGCCTCGGCGACAAAATCGAAACTAACTACCTCAATAAACTCGAAGTTTTTTTCAAAAATAGAACAATAAAGATCTTCGTCCATGAGTTCTGGAGCAGAAAAATCCTGAGAGAAAGTATAAATCAGCTCAATCAGCTCATCCTTATCAAGACCTCTTTTAAAGCTTATCAGGCGAATTCCATTTTCATGAAGAAGATGAGCTAAAGATTTTTTCTTGTCTTTGCTCTCATAGATCATTTTTCGCTGATAAAAAAGTTGAGTCGGCTTGACATGAAGATCAATGACTTCATCGTCTTGTAAGGCCCTTTCAAGAGCCCCAAGCACATTGTCAAAAATATTGCCTAAGAGACCACCGCCCGATTCGTAGGAATAAACTTTCGCCGAACGCAAACAGCGGTCAAAAGCTGTCACAAAAATCTCGACAGCATTTTTTTGACTCATTTCTACTGGAGCCTGAGCGCCTATCGAATCGGCATCTTGAGTGGACAACAGATTTACCTCTTTCTCTTCAACAGTTTATCGAAATTCTATTGTCTCTTAAACCCCCGACTCTTATTCTAGTCGAAGACATGATCTTAGATGTTTTAGAGCTCACTTTCGCCGTCTTGATGCTCTGCGTTATTATTCTGTATGCGATGCTATTTAGCTGCGTCTGGGCGTGGGCTCAAAATAACCTCGAAGCGAACCTCGATTTTTTTGACCTGATTTCAACCACCGCAATTGAGTGGGGCGGCATCATTAGCCTGATCCTTTTGCATTTTTATCCCGCTCGGGTCTATCATGAAGCCCCTCCCCTAAAAGAAGGTCGAGACAGCTCACCGCTGATTCCGATCATTTTTGTGCCCTCGCTGCATACAGGTGCTTCAATTTTCAATTTTGTGATTTGGCGCCTGAAAAAAAACAACTGGTACAGTCTCTGGCCTTTTCAGTGGAAGTTTTTTCTGAAAGATCCAGAGCTTTTGGAGGATCAGCTTTTTAACGCCATCTCAGAAATCATCGAAAAAACAAATGCGCGAAGATTTCGCATCGTAAACTTTGGATCAAGCCGACCTTTGGTCATGAGGGTTTTGAATCGAAAAGATCTTCGAGCTTATTGCGACAAGTGGATTGCGATTTCTTCTCCCATCAGCCTGAGCAATTTCTTTCAGTTCACCTCATCCTCACGATTGAAAAAAGTTTATGCGACAGTCGAATCCGACAACAAAAATCCTGATCTTCAAATCATCGGAGAAAATGACTTTTTCTCTTACCCCATCAGTCATTTTGGAGAGGGGAAAAAGATTGTGATCCCTAAAATCGGACACTTTTCATGCCTACTTCATTCAACAACAATTCAAAGCACGCTAAAGGAATTGAGCCAGTAGACTATGTCGCTAACGCTTATTTCAGGAAAAGGTGGCGTTGGGAAAACCTATGTGGCAGCTCTTCTCTATCGCCAAAAGACTTCGGCTCGACTCTTTGATTGCCACGGTGATCTTCAAGAGCAAATGGAAGAGCTCCATCTTCCCATCCCCAAAATTGAGCTGAGAAATGATTCTCAGCTGATTCGAAGCACCCTCAAAAAAATTGTCATCATCGATAAAATTGCGGCTTGGGCGGCAGACCATCGAGTCATTCAAAATCTTTTTCGGCTAGCCCCTAACCTTCTGGAATTTTTGTTTTTGCTTCAGATGATTGAGTTAGCCGAATCTGACGAGAGCGACCTGA
>JBMTHG010000158.1:0-3214 GCA_049436045.1 Bdellovibrionota bacterium | reverse complement strand
ATCGCGGAATATTTGTCTGTGGATCACTAAACTGAATTGATCCGGCCTGTACTGAAAAGCGTCGGTTGTTCCAATTAAAGAGCCCAGAGTTAATCGTCACCCGTCCGGCTAAGCGCGGCCTTCCGACACTTCCCTTGACCTCCATCATAAAATCAACAGAGGCATCGATAATGTTATTTCGAACGATCAGGGGCTCAAGTGAGTTGAGCTGAATCGCGATCGTCCAAGAATCATAATAGTTCTCATCCCTATCAATAAATCGATAACGGTCATCCCTTGGCTGAAAAATCTTTAAAAGATCTGTTCTTAAATTCAATCGACGACGAAAACTTCCATCCATCACAGAGAGTCGCCCGTCTAAATGCCCTTTTGAATCCTCAATTTTTAATCTCAACGGACCAGAAGCACGAAATCGAAAGCCTGCCTGAGGCTCTACCAAGAGTCCGTTCAAGTCAGCCGACACCAAGCCTGACAAAACCTCAAATTGTTTACCCAGTTGAACTTGACCCGAGGCCGTGACACTTCCGTCTCGAGTCTCAGCAGAAAAACTTTGAAGATCAATCCGAGAGGCAAGACTTCTTAGGCTTGACTCCACATTTCTAAAAACTAATGGGCTATCTTGAAACAAAAGCAGACCATCTTTAAGATCGACCGAACCGAAAAAGCCCTGTTGATTGAAGCGTCCATCAATCTGTAAGAGCCCATCAGAGCGGCTCAAGAAGGGAATAAAATAAGAAATAGATTCCAAGCGAGTCGCTCCTGAAATTTCAATGTCATAGCGATCTGTGTTTTCAAAATCTATTTTTAGACTTAGTTCATCATCCCGAGTCAAAACTTTAATCGCCGAGCTTTTCCATTTCCAATTCTGATTAGGTCTCTTGCTGAGATTCATTTCAAAATTTTGAATCTTATGCAGCTCCGTATTCGCGCGAAGAACTTTAGTCTCTCGAAACTCAACAGCACACTGAAAGTTTTCAAGCAGACTAAACAACTTCATATATCCCAGCTGATTTTTTTTCTTGTCGGAAAGAAAATCACACTGGCCTTCACCGCTGAGTGGAATCTCAAGCTCATTGCTCGGCAGACCTAAAAGATTAGGAAACACATCAAAAGACTCAAATCTTAAATTCGCCCGAACTTGATTCGAAGAATCGTCAGCAATATCAAATGCGATCTCTTCATCGAAGATCTGAGCATTGCCCTTGATTGAAGCACCATTTGTCGACAAATTAAATCGACTTGATCCTTTTGCCAGAGTGCCAATAAAAGTATCAAAAAGATGAGCCCCCAGCTCGAATCGCTTTTCTGATCGGTTAAAATCGATATCGAAATCAATCAAACTCTGAATCTTCAATCCGAGATCTAGCAAAATGGACAAATCAGAAAGCTTTGCTCTCACTCCACGAAGTTTCAAGCGCTCAGTCTCAAAATTTTTTAAGTCGGCCTCTCCCCGAATTCCCCCTCCATCTTTCGAACTTTCAAAATAAAAATCTCGAAGCTCAATTAAATCCTTATTCCAGTTCCAATTAAATTTTGCGAGACGTCCGATGGGCTTTAATTGATCAAGCCTCACCTCCTGAACAAGCACACTACCAGCGCCCTTTGGACTCGCGACCCAATCATTGAAGTTAAGAGCTCCACTTAACCTTCCCCCCAATCTCGTCAGAGCCAATTCGGGCTTTAAATCAATCAAAGTCCATACAGCCCGCAGATCGAGCTGCGACATCTCTACTTCAAGATCTGAGAAAAAAGTCGGAAGGTCTCCCGGCTGAAACTGTAGGCCCCCGTTTATTTTGAGCCCATCGGACTCTAGGTTTTGACCAAATAGCCTGCGATTCCTTAATCGAATCTCGCCTCTTAAATTTTTAAAATCGAAATCATTTAACTGAAGCTTTTCTAAGGCTGGCTTAAGAATCATCTCCATTTGGCCAACCCGGCCACCATAGACCCCAGGAATTTTTCCTTCGGCCCCCACCCGTCTCCCATAAAACAAGCCTAAATCTCCTGGCTGAAGATTCAAAAGCCAAGACATTCCAAACTCTCTCGGACGCCAAGAGCCCGCCAATTCTCCGCTTGAAGAGCTTGTGTTAACTTGAAAGTTCATCGATCCAAGCCCCTCACTCGTCTGAACTTCTCCCGTCGCCTTGACCCATGGCACTTCTAAAATGCGAATCTCATCGTCATCGTTTTTAATCACAAAGTTTTCGGCTTCAAGATCTCTCAAGCGAAATTTCACATCTTTAAGTGAAGGAACATAAAACTCTAAATCACCAACCGAACGAATCGCTGCCTGCCATTCTCGAAAATCTGGATCGATCATACGAAGAACTTGGCCCAGTTGAAGGTCTTGAGTTTCAATTTGAATTTTTGATTTTTTCGATTCATCCCATAACATCTGGCCTTTCGCCTTGATCAGCCCACCGAGAGCTTTGGCACTAAATGATTCCAAATCAAAACTAGGAAACTGCCCTTTTAACTGAAGCTTCATCTCTTCAAAGACAGCCCCTCGAAAGCCTCCGTCTTTCAGAGCAACACTCAAGTTACTCGCAAAACTTTTCCAGGGCCCCGAAACATTTGTCTGAACTGAGGCCTCTCCTTGAACTCCACCGAAGAAAGAATAATTCTCTAGATGGATCAAAGCTTTCATCGCTAAATTGAGATCAGGACTTTCCCAATTCTTCAAGCCGCCCTTGATTTCCAAAAGATCTTCCAAGTGCGAGACACTCAAATGCACAAACTCAAGTGAGTTTTGATTCAGTTGAGATTCTAAAAGCTCTACTTTTAAATTGTTAAGCTTGATCGCTCCCGCCTTTAGCCGATTTACTGTGAGCTCGCCTGCCGCTTCGATGTCATCTCCATCAAACCGAATCGAAAAGCTTTTTAGATCAAGCTCTGCCAAAAGCCCTGTCTTCATAAGATCTTGCGTTGAGAGTTCAAATTTAAGTTGAAGATCTTCAAATCGAATCTCTTCGATGTAGGTTTGAAAAGAAGTCGATAAACCGCCTCTTGATTTTGGACGCAGACGATCCACCCAATTTTTCACATTCCTTAAGCTAGTTACGTTGTAACTCAAGCCCGTTATATTTGCCTCGGAGATGTGAATTTTTTGAAGTGCCAAGAGAGGAAGACTATAAAAAAGTGATATACTTGCTGAAATCTGCTCTATCGGTATCGAGGCTCTCGACTTCGGATCTTTGATCACTACCTTATTCAG
>JBMTHG010000157.1:0-3246 GCA_049436045.1 Bdellovibrionota bacterium | reverse complement strand
CTTCCTGATCGCAAATCGTTGAAAGGCGTGAGATTGGTATGGTTCCGATGAGAAAGGTGTGAAACCCCTAACTCTTTCTCCAAATGTATATCTTGTCTTGTTTCTTCTTTCCTGTCTGTTGACCCAATTGCTGTTTTAGGTTTTCCTCTTCATCGCATTTCGAAAGACCGAGAGACAGAGCATCCTCATACATTCGCGGACTTATGTTCAAGCAGACGAAACCTCCTTGCTTGATTCCACTCATGCATTTGTCCCATAGAGGAATCAGAAAATTCTTGTGAAAAGCAGTGTTCGATTCCCATTTCTCCATGTGTTCATACAATTCAAGGTTCACATATGGGGGACTTGTAAGCACGAAATCATAGGGAATTTGAGTGAAATCCACCTCTAGGCAGGATTTCCATATCATTTCCAGTCGGCTTTCCTGAAAAAACACATTTCTGTGTTCGGCATCGTAATCGAAAAGAAAATCCATCATTTGGGAGTATGCGGGTTTCATTTCAATGTTCGTGTCTATTCCCACATAATCGATGCCAAGTGACCAAGCACCAAGCATTCTTCCTCCCCATCCAGCAGTTGGGTCGAGGACGGATTTTGCTCCATATTTGCGATATAGATACTTTGCGGTCGTGGACTTGAACATGACCACGGAACCCGAATTTATGCGAAAACACTCGTAGATGTTTCCTGCTGCGGTTCTTCCTCCTCTGTTCCGTTTTCGGGTGTTTTCGAGGAGTTCATTCCATTTTTCAGAATCTTGGTGAATGTCGTAGATGGTCTGCCCGTCTTGCCTTTTGCATTTCAGGAGATTTTGAAACTGAAAGTGGTAGAGAAACGGATTTCCGAAAAAGCAGTTCTCGTTGGATGTAGCGGGAAATTTCTTGAGATTCGAAAGATCCCTTCTCAACTCGGAAATCGATATTTTCTTGTGGTTCTCTATCTGTTCAAGAGAGACCTTTTCCAAGGAATTGTTGATCGGTTTCAATTTCATTCAGAAACATACTCCAGCACTTTCTTTTCGCAACTTTCACGATCGGCATGAAGAAAATAGTCTCTTCTCTCCTTTGGGGAAGATTGAAAATTCTGTTGGCGAAAGTTGAATTTCCATCCTCGGGAGAATTTGTCGATTCTTCTCGACATTGTTTCGTATTCGTCCACCAAAAGTTTCAGTTTTTTGGTCATTTCGTCTCTCAATTCCAATTCTTCGCATGTTATCACATCTCTTCCCATGAAGACAGTGGTGGAGTCGTATTTTTGCGAAGAAAAGACGTAGATTCCGTTCGGAAATGGAAGACTGTCGTTCCACATGATGTTTCCACCCTTTGAACTTTTACATTCGATCGCATGAAACTTGTCATTGAAGTCCCGTACGAGAATGTCGGGGTAACTCTGAGTCCCAGCGGGTTGAAGTGCGTAGGAACCCAAGGGCATGTCTCTAGCGATGATTCGAAGGTTCGTCTCGTCCTTGGTCCTTGCCCATTCCTTGAGTGTCTTGAATGGAGTTCTTCCTTTTTTTCGAAAATCTGCCGAGCAGTCGTATTCGGAGAACCCAGCTTTGGAAAATTGTCTTGCGACCATCTCTTCGTGACCTTTTACATTTTCTGCGGAACGAACAGCGTCGTTGCGAAAATAGGGCATCGAAAGAACGAGGGTGATTGCGTTTGACAGTTGTTCACTCATGGAACAAAGTGTAACACCAATGCGAGGAAAGTCAAGGCGAATCTAGGCATTCCATTCATAAATAAAGCACATGAGAAGCAAATTAATGAAAATTTTGTCGGGTATGAAAGGCGTGAAAGTCAGTGAGCACCCGAGAAGTTCCAGTTCAATAATACTAAGTTCCGAAAACAGAGTGGATTTTCAGGAAAAGGTTCATTCTCTTCTCAAGAACAACAAAATGAAATTTGTAAAAAAGGTCGTTTCGTCTCTTTCCTCGTTTCCTTCCACTGTCGTCACTATGGAAAAAAAGACCATCAATGTCGTATACAAACCACTTCGAAGTGGTGGTTCTGGCGCCGGGGCGGCGTTGACCAAATTGACAGAATCAGCACAGTGTCTCTATGCGGCACTGGCGTTCAAATTGAAAAGGGATTTGACCAAGAAGGACATCTCCAAGAAGAATTTCAATTTGGTCTCGAATTTGGTGTTTGTGGATGAGAAATGGGAGAACATGATGAACCTACCCGACGAGTGGGTGGATTCCTGTGTTCGGGGAGCGAATCTTCTTCGCAAAAAGTTCAAGGGTTCGTTCACCTTTCACAGAGGTTCTTCCGAGGTGGAATCCATAGAAAGTCATTTTGAATCTCTTCGTGCGGCAGAGGGTCTTTCCCTGAATCGAAACAAGTGGTCTCCGGCAGACATCTATCTGATCTCCAAGGATTTCAAGATCTCCTCGATCACGGAACAGAACACGATATTGGGTCTGAATGCGGCGATGAAACGCGAACTCTTGGGAAAGAGACTGATCGGTGTCTCACTCAAGAAGATCGAAGGAGGCGGAAAACTACAGGAAATGAACCTGAACAAAAAGGAGATTTCAATCTCCTACGAAGGATATACTCTAGCTTCGGATTCGATGGACGGATATCTGAATCTGAAGGTTGACGGAAAAAGCGTGAAAATTCAATTTCGTTCGTTTGGAGGCGAATCTCTCACTGGATGGCAGGGAGAAATAAAGGGAGCTTCCGCAAATCAGGGAAAAATTTCTCTTGGTCCTCTGAACATGATTTTGGAGAACAATGGTGTTTCGACGGTCTCGACCGACGCAGCGTCAAAGGCAAAAAGAAACGACAAAAACGTCGCAAGAACGATATCCGAAGGAATGGTTTCACTCGGGTCGTGGAAAAGAAGTTCAGAGAACGCAAAGATCGTTCAGGGAGAATCCGACAAGTGGAGGTATTCGAAGATGCAAGTGATCGAACTGATCGAAATATTGGAGTCTCAAAATGCGAAAAAAAGAAACAAGATCGTCAACGACATCTATCTCTACGCATCCAGTCAGTCCGAATATTCGGCGCCTTACATCAAATTGGGATGACTCATGAAAAACTTCCTGTCCTATCTCACTGAACTTCTCGATCGTCCTTTTCCCTACAAGGTGGAAAAGGGTGGTTTTGGCAAAGAAGGTCAAAACACCTTTACTTTCTCTCCGAGCGAAGGGGATCGAGTTCGCGTCTATCTTCTCTATCATCTCAATGTTCTCCATGTGTCTTTCACGCGAAACGAGAAGTTGAACCTCACTGGAGA
>JBMTHG010000156.1:0-3262 GCA_049436045.1 Bdellovibrionota bacterium | reverse complement strand
GGCTGTGCGAGCCAATAAAAAATCTTCTTGAGCGAGATGCACGAGTCGAGACGAGAGCCTTTGAAAAAGAAGCTCCTCCGCAAAAGCAGGCTTTATAACTGCTAAGATCAATACGCTATACAACAACCAGCTCTTCATCATTTGTCACGCCAGGGCACCCCTTCATGCGTGCCCCAAAAATCAATAATGATATCTCTCGGATTGCTGTCATTTACCCAAAACCCAACGACCATCGTGGGCTGGCCGCGTTTAAGATGCGAATGATAATGCGTGTAGCCAGGCCTGTTTAAGCCATATCTGCCAGTCGTAGCCTGATGATTAGTGCGACGAGTAATCACGTCATCATACGGGCCGTTAGATCGAAGATCTTCTATAAACTCATTGAAGTATTCAATGTACTCTCTGTAAGCCTTGTCTCTAGCATTTTCAACTCGCTTGCTGAGTTCAACTCGATATTCAGCCGCGGGCGCGCGATCTGCTGACTCAAGCCCGGATTGCTCTAGATTCTCTCTCGCCCGCTGAAGTCGAAGGTTTTCTGCCATGATGCGACCGCTTGCTGTAATCGACTCAAAATATAAACTTTCTGAGATTTCAAAAGTTTCAATCTCAAAGGCAATATTTGCGTCTTCTCTTGAGATACCTCGCTCCGCCATTGCCTTTGCGATTTCTTCCGATCGAATTTGATCTCTCTTGACCCAAAACTTCGTAAGGCTTGATACAAGATCTGGCGTCAGATCGCTTTCTCTGATCTGAAGTCGGCTGACAAAATGTGCTAATCTTTTTTTATTTTGATAGGTTAATGTGAAGACTTTGGCACAAGCCTCTTGCGAAGATTGCGCCAGAAGATCGCTCTCAAAGCCGCCAAAAAAAATCGTGCAGACGAGCAAAAAATTTCGAATCTGAAATCTCAAAAAGGCCTCTCCTCCTAGTCCGATTATTGCCAATGCGAATCAAGGCCTGCCAAAAGACCTCGCTTAGATAGCGCTACTCAGTCGGACCAGAGAATTAAGAAGCAAGCCTTATGCCGAATTTCTTAAAAAGCCCTTAAAAAAAGATCAATATTTTCAATACTCTAAGAACTTGAGATGCCAAAAACTTAATAAGATGAGACTTCACCTCCTCAGAGAGGCTCTTCGGCATGAACTTTTTGCACGAGTTTTGAGCGAAGATGCCGTAGGATTTTTTCACCACTTCGATCGCCCTCAAGATAATGCTTTATAAATTCATGATCCATCATCCCTGGTTTAGGAATTCGATTTTTCGTATTCGGCTTGAGAGGTTGAAGTAACTCGTCTTTCAACAAAAGCGGAAGTAGGTTTTTGATCACTCCATCAGATTCGAGAGTCACATGAGGTCCTTGATCCGCCACATAAGAAGCTGGTGTGGCTACCGCCAACAAGTGAAGTCGCTTTGTACTTTTAGGTTCTTGAATAGAAATCTGCCGGTACAAAGAATTCGCAAAAAGATTGCCCTGAGAATGTCCAACAATCATCAAATCAAATCCCTCTGCCAGTTGTTGAGAAAACTGCTCTAAATGAGAAATCAATGTTTCTGCAATTCGATCTTCGAGGCTGCAATGCGAAAGATCTTCCTGAATCATTTTTTTGAAATCTTTGTCTTGATGAACGGAATCATAGTACCAATCCCAAAAAGCTACGTCTTTTTCTTTCTTTTTTTGCCGATAAAGCTCAATGATCTCTCGACCAATAGTATCATCAAAATTATAAGCTAAAGATGAGTTTTTAGGATTCCAGAGCAGCGATTCGTTTCTCTTTAGATTTTTAAAATGCTCTTGCGCTCTTAACTTCAACTGGAGAGCTGAAAGTTGAGCATCCTGCAAAGTATTACTCATTCCGTTTGTAAAAATTAAATGAAACTTTTCAGCCAGAATCATTTTTGGCATACAAAAAATTAACAAAAAAATTATGAATCGCACACGACCCCTCTTTCTAACGGAGGTAGCTCCATGAGCCTACCATTCCATTGCTGATTCCAATTCAAATAATCCGCAGCTAGCTCGTCAGAATCAAAGACCAAAGACTCCAACCATCGCCCTACGTCTTGAGCTTCTTGCGCTCCAAAATGAAGAGCTCGGCAAGCTGATGCATAACTTAATTTTTGTAGCAACTCGTCATCCGATAAATCTCTTTCACGAATCGAAAAGAAAGCCTTCGCCAATTGCATGGCAGACGAGCGCTTTTGTGAATCACCACTAAATCGATTTTCGATAAGCTCAAAAACGAATTGCTTTGGTTCAGGTTTTTCTTGAATTTCCGGCGTTGGAGAAGCATTAGTCTCAATCGGCGGAGTCGCAGGTCTATTCGGTTCATCGGCCTGAGTTTGTTCTAGTCGTGTCAGCTGCGCAGAAACAGAGGGCGCCTCCTTGCCCCGAAAGAAAAAAATCAGGCCGACTAAAAAAACCACTAAGAAAATAAAGAAATATTTTAACATCTCATTGCCCGCAAAATAGACCCTCAGATTTAGAAATAATTCATAAAGACAGTCTTGTCATTCGATTCGTTTTGATTCGAATTTTTGCGCCAACGCCGCTCCAGACGAGACTTTCAGCCGTTAGCGCCGTCTCGATTTGCTATATGTGCATTCTTTGAAACAATTGAATATAGCGATCACACATGGCTTCGACTGAAAAATTCTGCACCTTTTGAAGAGCGGCCTCTTCCATTCCCTTTCGATTTTCTGATTTCGCCATCCAAATTAGCTGTTCAATGAGTTCTTTTTGATTCTCAAAGAGAAGCCCGGTTCTTTTCGGATCAATCAATTCTTCGTTGCCACTTACGCCTCTTCGCCCAACGATCGGCAGCCCCGCAGCCAGAGCCTCGATCGCAGCATTTGACATTCCTTCAAAATCACTTGGTAAAACAAAAACATCACTCATCCAGAGATAGCTTGGCAAATCTTCCATGGAGACAAAGCCCGTCCAAAAAGTCCCCGGCACCTTTCCTTCGCCAGAAGCTCCGTTTTGAGGCCCCGAATTCTTCCAAATTTTAAATCCATCTTTGATAAAAAAATCACTTTTGGGAGATCCCACTAAAAGAAGACGATGCCCCTCAGAACTCAGATGGCTTTTTTGCCAAGCTTCAAGCAAAAAATCGACTCGCTTATGCCAGCCTATAATTCGGCCTACATAAATAAAAAGACAAGCCGTGTCTGGCATTTTGGGAAACAGCTTCAGGCGAAGCTCTTTTTTTTGATCCATCGATTCGGTTGGCTTGTATTTAGAAAGATTCACAGAGTTTGGAAG
>JBMTHG010000155.1:0-3264 GCA_049436045.1 Bdellovibrionota bacterium | reverse complement strand
GGCTAGTCAGCAAAATGGGAAAATAGTGCTTAAGGCTATGCAATAATTGCATAGAACTACCTCTATGGCCTCAAAAAGCAGGGTCTAGCTTGGCATAATTGTTGAATTTAAGAGGCTTATGGGCTTCGACTCAAATTATGTCACAACGAGCACAACTCTTACGGCAAAAGTAGGGCATCCCGTTCGTCAGTTTTTTGAGACGGCTGGAGTTGATGTGAGCGAGTTTCCACGACTTCGTTTTCTAGTCGAGGTGGAGGAGTTTTTTGAAAATACTTACTCTGTAAGAATCCCCTTAAGGTTGCCGGCGAATCCGGGCTGGATTCATGATCTCGTTTTTAGAGTCACTCGCTTGATTGAGGCTCCAAAGGCTGACCTCAGCGGGCATCAAAAGCTGATGGAGATTGAATGTATAGTTGATGAAGAGCCAATCGCTTTTCAAGAGCAGCACTTAAGCAGCTATTTCTTAACAGACGTGATGGAGTGTCCTAATTGTCGAGGACGACATCCGATTCAACAACAAGTACTCAATTCAAAAACACTTCAAATTTCTTGCGAGCAATGTCAGAGCGAATGGACGATGAGTGTTAATGTAAAGGCAAATGATAAGAATCAAATCAATATCATTACTGATCAATATTTTTCAGAGCCATTGCGTCTCGCTAAGTGGATCAAAAATTCGACTTCAAAAAAAGAAGTGTCAAAAGACTCAATTGGAAAGAATCTATTCTCTCATCGCCTAGAGCGTATTGATGGAGTGAGCTGGGCAGCTTTTGGCCGAGCCATAACAGATTGCTTTGAATCCAAAAATCTATTCCCGACTAAAGACTTCTCGCAGTTTATCAAGTCGATTTTTAATTTTTTAGCCTTGAAATCTTTAGAGGCCTATTTTGAAGATAGAAAGTCAAATCTTGACGAAACAGATGTCTGCCGAAAGTCTTTACTCAAAGATTCGTCTCAAAATTCTCAGTTTGAGTTGAAGCCAGTGTTGTTAGACGATTTCAAGGCGACATCCTTTTCAAACACAAGTGCTAAGCTTTCGGATCTGAAGCTTGAACCAATTCAAGAGAAGTTGCCTTCAGCTTTTAAAATCAACAAGGCAGCGATAATCGCATTTGGCGGGGCCGCTCTGATTTTGATCAGCTTGTTTTCATACTTTTTCTTTGAGCGTCATCAAAGAATGTCAAAAATAGAGTTCGATCAGGCTCTTGAAAGCGTTTCGAAAGAGGCTGTAGAGAAAAAAGTGGCCTCAATCAATCCAACTTCCCAAGAAATCAAAATTCCAGAGAAAGAAAATCTTGAGCCCGTAGAAGGCGAAGAGCTTGCAAAAAATTTGACACCCGTCACCGCTGAGTCTGTCGAGCAGAGCCCCAAAGAAGATGTAAGGCCGCCTGCCATTCAAGAAAAAAAGATCGAGCCTTCAGTGCAACTTCCACCATCAATTCCGCCGGTAGCGAAAAAGAAGTCGCCACAGCCAGTGAAGATGGCCGTCCAAAAAGCTCCACCAGTGAATGCGCCAGCGGCGATTGATCCCAAAGCAGCCATCATTGAGGCTGGCTTTAGGCAAGGAATTTTGCATTTGAAACTACAGCAAGCGAAAGAAGCTGCCGAAGAGTTTGAGCGAATCATTGAAATTGATCCCAATCATTTAGAGTCTTATCGAAATCTTGGCTTGGCTTATGTATATGAAAGACGTTTTGAAGAGGCGATCAAGGTTTTTGAGAAATACATCAGTTTCAAGAGTCCCGAGATTGATTATTCGTCTGTTGAGGAATTAATCGTCACCTTGAAAGAGCGAGTTAAAATCGGAAACTCTCAATAAATTACTTTAAGTCCCATAAATCTAGATAGTGGTTTTGAATTTCAAAAATTTTCTGGCAGGCAAATTCTGCTGAAGCTAACAATTCTTGAAACTCCGATCTTGAAAAAGCACCCTTTTCAGCCGTGCCTTGAATCTCAACAAATTCTCCTTTTTCATTCATCACAATGTTAGCGTCGAGTTCGGCGCGAGAATCCTCGTGATAATTTAAATCAGTTAAGATTTGTCCATTATGCTTTCCGATAGAAACAGCCGCCACTTTCGTTGATTCCGGACGTTTTTTTAACTTGTTCGTTTTCAGCAAACGATCAATGGCAAGTTGAAGGGCGAGATAGGCCCCCGTAATTGAGGCCACTCGAGTGCCACCATCGGCTTGAATGACATCGCAATCAACAATAATACTTCTGGGCCCGAGCTCTTCGAGAGAAACCGAGGCTCTGAGGCATCTTCCGATGAGCCTCTGAATCTCATGAGTTCGTCCATTCGACCGAGATTTTTCTCGATGAATTCTCTTATCTGAACTCCCTGGCAGCATATTATATTCAGCAGTGATCCAGCCTCGATTTTCATTCATCATCCAAGGAGGGAGTTTTTCTTCGACCTGTGCGGCACAAAGCACATGGGTATCGCCCCAATGAATGAGCACGCTACCTGCAGGATCTTTTTGGGGATTTTTTTTGATCTCTATGGGTCGAAGCTCATCTATTTTGCGTCCGTCAATTCTGTTCATCACGAGAATCTTATAAAGGTTTTCTGATCGAAGTCAAAGCCTTGGTCTGTCAGAAGGAACTTTGTCAAAATTGCTTGCTGACGAATTCCCCTTGTTTTCGTTTAATAGTCTAATGCATAAGCGATTTCTGTATTTTTTCATCATTTTTAGTTGGGTTTCTTTTTCGATTCAAGCAGAAGGCGGTAAGTTAGAATCTGAAGCTCATTCAATCGCGTTCTCAAAGATCAACGAGATTTTAAAGCCTTATGGAGCGAAGGCTGCGCTCTCTGTTCGAAATCTAAGAGGAAAGATAGAATATTCTCACAATTCTCTCGGCTCCTATCCTCCGGCGAGTCTGGCAAAAATTTTCTCATCAGCGTGTGTTTTAAATGAGCTCGGTCCAGATTTTCGCTTTGAAACTCCATGGTCTTATCGAGGAAAAATCGAGGGCTCCACGCTAGAGGGAGACGTGATCGTTTCAGGAAGTGGTGATTTTAGTTTTGTGATCGAAGATTTAAAGATGATTGTCGAGTACATTCGATTTGCTCTTGGAATCAAATCGATAACTGGCAAGCTAATTTTTGAAACTCAGTTTTTGTCAAAGCCATTCATGAGTTTTTCTGACGATTTCAATCATGATCGAGGGCGAGCTTTTAGCACTGCGATAACGGCGGCTCCAATCAATCACAATGCTTTTGCCATTTGGGTGATTCCTGAAAAGCCACGGCCGAGAATTGAG
>JBMTHG010000154.1:0-3271 GCA_049436045.1 Bdellovibrionota bacterium | reverse complement strand
CGATCAAGGCTTGAACTTCTTTTCCAACCGTATTCCATGCCGCTAGCAATACTAAAGAAATGGCGCCTACCACCATGGCGTATTCTAGAGCAGTTTGTGCTTTCTTTTTTCTGCTTTTGATGTTTTTGATCATTTTCATTTTTATTCTCCTTCAGGTTACTGTTTCATAAAAAAATTTTTATCTTCATGGATAGGGGCGGCCAATGATTCCAAAATCATTTTTCTTTCCGTAGCTATCATCAGAGATCGATCGAAAAATATTGTCACTGGCCTCTTCTTCGCTATCTTCTAAAAGATCTCTCATCAAAAATCCCATCGGCGCGGCAAATAAAAGAAGCATCAAAAAATATTCCAAAATTGTCTGTGCTCTGCGCTGCTGATGAAATTTGAACTTCATTTGATAGAAGAAAGTGCAAGGATCATTCCAAAGCAACCCCCCCAAAAAGCCAGAGAAATCAGGGAATTAAGACTGTGGCTTGGAATACCTCTGAAATCTTTTCATAGTTCGAGAAAAGATTTCAGAGCCGACCACCTGAAGCTCTGAGATCCAGAGAGTCGCCATCGGGCGTGACTCGGCCTTGAGAGCCTCCGCGGCCTAAACTCGGGTGTCGAGTTTCGCCTGCTCCAAGCTCTCCAGTTGAAAGCTCTGCATAAGAAAGACTAGGATTCATTGCACTCACCAAAAGATCTCTTGTCGCTTTAGTCGTATCGCGCAAAGCTCCGGATGAAAGCTCTGATTCGAGTAATCCGAATTTTTCATGCGCTTTCACATAGTCATTCCAATCTTTGCCATCTAAAGCTTTAAAGAGCTTCTCTAGTTCTTCTCGATCATTGCTCTCGGCGACTTTTTCTGCCGTGGCCTCAAACAAAAGTGCAACATTCTCTAAAAGTCTTTTTCCTTGAGGAGAACTCTGATCATCACGTGCCCTGAGAAGTGCGCTCGCTTGCGCCCTCAGTTTAGCGGCGAAACTATTCACTTGAGCTTTGGCTTTATTCAATGCGGGCTTCCAATCTTCTCCCTGATTCTCTGGTGAAACACTCTCTAACTGCAAAACCTGTTGCTTGGCTTTCACAAAATTCGCAATGCTAGGAACGCTATCAAAAAAACTTTTACAATGATCTTGAACTTCGGCTCCACCCTGACAATAAAAATCAACATCGCCATCCTCAGCTTTGGCAAACATCTTGTCGGTGGCATCAAGACTCGTGGCCATCGCTCTTAATCGAGCTACCTGATCGGCAGGAAGATCGGGATTTTCTTCGATCATCTCATCGACGCCCTTCTCCCAGCTCACATTTCCCCAAAAATTTTCACCTTGTTTTACGCCGTGGTTTTCTAGATATTCTCTTGTTCTAGCCTCATCGAACAAGTCAATCTGAGCTAAGTTCGGTTCGCCGCTAGCGTCTGTGTAAGTATAGTCATATGAATCAATAGCTCTCGATCTAAAGGCCGTATCAGACCATAGGCTTTCGGTCTGAATTTCTATTTCTGGGCTTTCACGATCGTCACTTGAAGTGATCGCCAGCGCTGCGAGCGCAATTCCACCTGCTGCCAAGATTCCGATGCCAACACCTGAGCCGCTTGAACCACCACCACTCGCCGGGGCCGCTGCGACCGCTGTCTGTCTCTTTACCTCATTTGACTCCGCTCTTAACTCTTTCTTGAGCCTTTTGATTTCTTCTTCAATTTGTTCATCAGTCGGATTAGGAATGCCCGCACGATTCAGTTTAACGAGAGCTTGTTGTTTAAACGTCTCCTCTTCTGACAGTGTTCGTCTTAGATTTTCACCAGGCTTCGGCATAATAGCCGCCACCGGATTCTGATCGGCCTCGCTGATCTCTTTGGAGTTTTGATCGGGCTTCTGAGCTTCATCATTCGCGTTAGGATTCTCAGTAGACGTCTCAAAAGTCTGCCCACCTCTATTCACCGCTTCTGCCTGAGCCTCTGCCCCAAGAAGCAAAAACATTAAAAGATTTAGGCTTAGCAAAATAAAAGTCTTAATTTTTAGCCTCAGTTTTAGCATTGAAAACATCTTTCTTTTATTCTGATTGAGTACCTGACCTTAAATCCAAACTCGCCCCTTCGCCTGATTCATCCTTCAACTCTTGCTCGGGATGTTGAGCCCTCTGTATTCCGGCTGGCCACTCATAGGGCAAGGCTTCGCCTTTTTGCATCGCCGACAGGTTGGCCGCAATCATTTGTTCAAAAATATTCGCATCTCGCATTTTCAGCTCCACAGGAGCGCCAGCCTTTGCCATTTGCACTTGTGAATCAATGACATATTGCTCGCTTTGAGTTTTTCTAAGAGCGTCTTTTTCTTCTTGTGCGACCTCTTTAAGCTTTGACTGATAGCTCATATAATTCGTCGATAGACCGGTTAAGGTCTCGATCATTGTTGTCATCGTCGCCGTATTATTTGTGGTGTCGGCGATGCCAACTCTTGTGTTTGCCTCTGCCACTTTTGCCTGACGATCCAAGTCAGCTTCATAGCGCTTTGTTTCGTTTTCCATTTGATTTGTTATGTAATCATTTTCTAGCTGCTGAGATCGAACTTTGTGCTCGTTCTCTTGCTTCGTTCTTTCGAGCTCTCGATCGGCATCTCTTTGCTTTTTGACCGCCTCTTCAATCTCTGCGTCTCGCATAGTCGTCACAATCGGCTCAACTTGTTTGGAACTTTCTTGCTTTTCTTCAGGTTCAAAACAACCCACCAAAAAAAAGCCCAACACAAAAAGCCAAAGCCATGAAAAGAATTGTCGATCTTTAGTCTGGCTCAATACAGCACCTCTGACTGACCCTCAGGTTTTTGATTATCTGAGCCCGCCCCATTTTTTGGATTAGAATTAACTTCCGTTCCATTACCCTGACGAGGGCCTGGCTCAGGATCTAGCCGGGCAAAGACCGCGCTCACATCTCTTGTTATTGAGTTTTGATTGTCATTTGCTGCATCAAGAAATGCGGCATGAGCTTCAATTACGTCATTTAGAGTTGGCGCCTCACCCAGCAAATCAGCGTCCTCCCAGTTTTTTGCTTCTCCTACAAAGTGGAGAAGGGCAGCCTGATTATTTTCGATCTTAGCGATCATTCGCCTTCCATCAGCCTCGTTGATCTCAGTCTCCAATATCCCAAGCTCAATGTAGTCGATGAGATTTTTATGTGATTTTTTAACACTCTCTTCAAATCTTTTTAGTTGGACATCATAGCATTCGTTGGCTTTCTCACCTGACTCCACACAATTATTGAGGGCTGTTTGAAGAGCTTCTAAGCCTTTGT
>JBMTHG010000153.1:0-3298 GCA_049436045.1 Bdellovibrionota bacterium | reverse complement strand
ATCAAAAACGCCCCCACGATCACTGTCACCACATCAATCAATCGAATATCCACTGGCACGCGATTGATCATATAGACCGAAGGATTCAAAGGAAACTGAACCCAATCTCGAAGAAGCACACTCGCCAGCAAGCCAAAAATGACTCCGAGAAAAGTTCCCAAGCCTCCGATAAACAGCCCCTGCATGAAGAAAATTTTTAAAATTCGATGATCGGGAGTGCCCATGCTTTTTAAAATGGCGATGTCTTTGGCTTTGTCTCTGACCACCATAATTAAAGAGCCGCAGATATTAAAAGCTGCCACCAAGATGATCATTCCCAAAATCAAACCCATCACTAATTTTTCTAGCTGTAAGGCTGCCAAAAAATCTTTGTTCGCAGAAATCCAATCTCTCACCTCTGCCCGATCTTGAAAATGTTCTCGCAGCTCTCGCTTGGCCTCATCAATTTTTCGAACGTCAGTAGCTCGAATCTCAAGTTGCTGCGGATTCTGTTGAAAGAGCGTGCTCCCAAAATCGAGTGGAACATAAATCGTCTGCGAATCCGTTTGAGTGAGGCCCGACTGAAAAACATCGACTACCTTCAGCTTTTTCATTCTTGGACTTACTCCCAAAGGCGTCATTTCTGGTCGATTCAAAAGTAGAGTGATGAAATCTCCGGGAATCACGCCTAACTGATGCGCCAAAGTCTCTCCCAAAAAAACACTCGCGCCCCCAAACTCAGTCCAATTTTTACCGACGAGGTATTGATCTAGCTCTGAAACAATTTTTATTTTTTCAGGAGACACCGCTTTTACAAAAGCTGCCTGAGAAGCTCCCGAAGGGCTGAGTAAAAAAGCTTCTCCATAGACAACGGGCATGGCCGAAAGCACCGAGGGCATTTTCTCAATGATCTCGATCTCAGCCCGCCAGCCTTCCTGATTCGCAGGCTCTCCGTAGAGATATTGCATGAAAATATGGGCATTATTTCCCAAGATTTTTTCTCGCAAATCTCGATCAAAGCCACTCATGACACTTAAGACACAAACAAGGCTCATCACCCCAACCACGACGCCCGCCACTGCAATCCAAGTGATGACAGAGAGGCCTCGACCGCGATGGGCCGCAAGATATTTTCGAGCTAGAAAAAACTCTAATCCCATTATTTTTCGCTTTTGACCGTGGGCCTGAGCTGAGGAAACAAAATAACATCTCGAATACTCGCTGAGTCTGTGAGCAACATCGTCAAGCGATCAATTCCGATACCCTCTCCGGCTGTTGGTGGCAGGCCATACTCTAGGGCTTGAATGTAATCTTCATCATAGTCAGTCGCCTCTTCGTCTCCTCGACTTTTTTGTTGGGCCTGATGTTCAAAGCGTTTCTTTTGATCGTCGGGATCATTTAACTCATTAAAGCCATTCGCAATCTCACGTCCCGCCACATAGAGTTCAAAGCGCTCGGCCACCTCAGGCCTCTCTTCACTTCTTCGCGCTAAAGGCGAAACTTCAATCGGATGGTCGATGATGAAGGTGGGCTGTATTAACTTGTCTTCCACAAACTCTTCGAAGCATCGCCATTGAATTCTGGCCAAGCTTTCTTCGGAATGAACCTCGATCTTTCGCTCTTCGAGCATTTTTTTAAGACGATCTCGATCATCAATATCGCCCTGTAAATATTCTTTCAGAGCATCCAAAACGCTCAAACGTCGAAAGGGTGCTTTGAAAGAAATTTTTTGGCCTTGATACTCAAAATCAAGACCTTCTTTAATCTTTAAAGCCAACATCCCTAACAGCTCTTCTGTCATCGCCATCAGGTCTTCGTAATTTGCGTAAGCCTCATAAAACTCAAGCATCGTAAACTCAGGATTGTGTTTGATCGAAATTCCCTCATTTCGAAAACAGCGATTCATTTCAAAGACTCTGTCCAAACCACCGACGACCAATCTCTTTAGATATAGCTCTGGCGCAATCCTCAAAAACAAATCCATTTTCAAAGTATTATGAAAGGTCTGAAACGGGCGAGCTGCGGCTCCAGTGACCAGGGAGTGCAGCATCGGGGTTTCTACTTCCACATAATCTCGCTCAACAAAAAACTCGCGAATAAGATGAACAATTTGTGAGCGAATTTTGAAAACTTCAGACGAGGTCTCATTGCAAATTAAGTCAAGATATCGCTGTCGATAACGTTGCTCAACGTCTTGCAGCCCATGAAACTTCTCGGGCAAAGGAAGAACGCTTTTTGAGAGAAGACGCACGCTTGAGGCATCAATCGTTAGCTCTCCCGTTTTTGTTTTAAAAAGACTGCCCTCTGCAAAAAGAATGTCGCCCAGATCAATGTGCTTGATCATTTCATAGACATCAGGCGGCAGCTTCGAAAGCTGGGCAAAGATCTGGATTTTTCCGCTTCGCTCTCGAAGAGTCAGAAATGTAGATTTTCCAAAGCTTCGATGCAACAAAACGCGGCCCGCCACGGAAAAAGACTCCGGCGAGTTTTTGGCTTTTTCTTCCAACTCTTCGCGCGACAAAGCCTCAAAGCGGGATTTCAGCTCCTTGGCTGTATTTTTCGGCTTCGATGTCTGCGCCGTTGGATAGGCTGCGATTCCCTTCGCCGCCCAATCATCTCGCTTTTTTCTTCGAATTTGAGCCTGTGATTCACTTCCTTCGTGGGCGTTTGAGCCCTCAGTTGCTTGCATAGAGGCCGAGCTTATCCCCAACCAAAAGCTCTCTGCAACCGGAGATAAGGGCCATTCGACAAGTTTACAGAATACGGGGCTTATTTCAATTCGCTCAGTGCCCGCCGGCAGATTCCCTCAAATTCAAACAAGCGAATCAAAGAGCCAGACAGGGCTTTTTGCCGAAGCTGGCCGAAGATTTGAGAAGAATTGTTCGCTTGCGCCGTTTGAAGCTTGAGCCACATCTGAGAGTGTATTTTAAAGGCATCATTTTCAGTCAATCGCTTGGGAAGATCAGATTCCGAAAAACTTCCATGATAGCTCAGCCGAATCGCCGGCCATGAGCTCTGAAAAAGCTGAGAAATTCTTTGACGAAAATTCACTCTCACATCCACGGCAATATCAGTGCTCACGAGGTGAAAATGAATGCCGCCCGGAATGTTGGCACGCCGGAGACTTCGAACAAAGCTCAATATGAAATATGGGTCGAAGAACGCTGTATCTCCGATGAGCGAGGTCGTTGCTTCTGGAAATATAAAAACATTCGCCTTGTCGCGTCGCTTAATGATCTCTTTGGTTCTTGCGATCGCCTCACCCGGCTCAGTGCCGACCGGCAAAAAATCCGGAAGCTTGGTCATCCGCTGAGAGAGG
>JBMTHG010000152.1:0-3323 GCA_049436045.1 Bdellovibrionota bacterium | reverse complement strand
GGACTTTTAACCAGGCTATAAGCTCCGCTGCGAAAAGATTTTCATAGTGAATACTTTGAAAATTCGCAGCCTTGATGATTTTAAGACCCCGAAATCTTTGCAAAAAGTCGGGGGCTTTTTCATTTTCCCTTTTGATGCTAAATGAGGGTCAAATTTAAGGGGAATTGAGACGATGACATTCAAAAAATCGAATTTTATTTATCTGTTTCTATTGGCTGTTTTTTTTGTGCCATCGCAAATCTTGGCCGAATCTCGAGAGTGCGGTTTAGAGGGAAGTGTCGAAGAGCGAATTGAAGACTGTGCTTCAAAATTTAACGAAGCCACGCAGGTCACGAAGCAAAAAATTTCATGGTCAGAATCTAAGCAGATTGTATGGCGAATGGTTTCTCGAATCAAAGATCCCCGATATGCAATCGTTCATCGCGAAGTTTGGTTGAATGAAGATACCGGCCAAGTTTGGTCAGATCGCATGGTTCTCTCGACAAAGCAAAAGGGCTATCTCACTTATGAGGGCGCAAGAAAAGCTTGTGAAAATCCAGAGATTGGAGCCATTAGCAAGGCCAATTTAGACTTGGAGTTTCGTTTGCCGAATCTGGCTGACTATCGCCTAGCGCATGATCAGAATTTCAGTGATGTTTTAAATGGCATGTGGGATGGAGGTGGAAACTACTCTGGCCCTGAAAGAGGCAATGGCGTGGGCACCACCTCTTTGCATGTTGGCTTTGCCTTTTGGAGTCTTGATACCTTCGAGCATCGAGAGGGCGATATATCCATCATGATCTACGACGCCTTTCCATTTCCGATTTTTGGAAAACATTTTCGTCTAGTAAACATCTCGAAGCATCCTCGAAATGGTAAACAAGCTCTTTGCATCGCACAGCTTGATTAAGAGACTGCAAAAAGATGTTACAATTTAATCGCTTCTAAAAAACTTCGCATGAAAGAAAAGACTAGATTTTTTGTAATCTAGTCGTCGTATAATCTAGACAGCTCAAGGAGGGGGTATGTCTAGGGCGAGGGGTCTTTTTGTTTTTTTTGTCGTGTCTTTTTTATCCTTTGATTTTGCTCATGCATTTTCAACTCCTTTTGATTTCGAGAAATCTTTTGTCTTTGATGTGCGTCAGGAAAGTTTAGATTGGAAAAATCAGGTAAAAGACGCTCTTCAGGAATCTTTGTTTCAATGGAGAAGTGATTCGATTGCACAGATCAAGTTAAACCAGCCGAACTGGATTTTTGATCTTGATCCCATGATGGGCTCGGTTCAGTTTCTTCGAAGTCTAGATGGTGCCATCTTAAATCTTTCAGATAACGATGAGTTTGAAGGCCTAAAAGATTTTATCGAAAGTCATGAGGCTCTTTTTGGCATAAGAGCAGAGCATTGGGATTCATTTACTATGATTCGAGATGCGGTTTCTGAGAGCTCAGAAGTTCGCTATCTGACTTTGCAGCAAAGATATAATGACTATCCGATTGCCGATGCCTTTTTGAGGGCCGCGATTACGGCATCAGGAGATTTGGTTTCGATTTCCAGTCGTTTTGTAAATCTCGATGATGTAGAGGCTGAGAATTTTCCAGAAGTGCTTTCTGACCCAGAGCTGTCATTCAAAGAAGTTCATTTCGCACGACAAGTTTATTTCGCAAAAACGGCTCTCGATTTAACTCCAGCGGTTGAAATTTATTTTGATCTCGAAAATGATCATCGCACTTATCGTGGAATTTTTTCGGCGATTAGTGGAAAGCTTTTGTTTCGCGAGAGCATGACTCATTTTTCTTTGCCACCGAGCGCTCCAACGGCAGAGTTTTTAGTATTCGCTGAATCTTTGACTTCGATAGATGCGCCCGATCATGAGTTTCGATTTCGTCCGATGGATAGTCCGCAGCCGGTAACCCCCGGGCCGAATGAACCAAGCAGCTCGGGTGAAAATGAACCTCCTTATTCCAATCAGTTTGTAGTGTTTCCGTGGGTGAGTTCGATCGCAAGCCCCTTGGGCTGGTTGGGGGAGAGCTCTTTAAGTGGAAACAATGTCAAAATTTATCGAGATTGGGATTCAAACAATATTGCTGACGCTGAATTTGAAGATGTCAGACCAGATGAGTTTGGAAATTATCTCTATCAAATCAATTTTGATGAAGCTTTGACGACGCTTGAAAATTTAAAAGCGACGCATGTGCAGGCCGCTTATACGGCAAATTGGTTTCATGATCGTCTTTATGAGGCGGGTTTCACGGAGGCCTTTTCAAATTTTCAGGTTGATAATTTTGGCCGTGGGGGTGTGGGAGGTGATCCGGTTGAGATCGTCACGCAGCAAGGTTATCTACTTGATCAATTCAACATCGCCTTTTTTTCTGGTATTCCTATTGATGGATTTTTTGGACGCATCAAACTTGGGCTTTTTACGGGCTCAGGTGAGCTTCGAGACCCTGCCATTGATTCCACGGTGCTGATGCACGAGCTCACTCATGCCGTGACTCGCCGACTTTTGCCTCTAAATGGTTGGCAGGGTGATGGCCTCAATGAGGGTTGGGCTGATTTTATTGCGCTTAGTCTCGTGGCTTTTGAGAGCGATGCGACAGAGGCCAATTATCCGATCGGAAGTTATATTTCAAAAAATATCACTGAAGCTCTTAGTGATTCATTTTATTTTGGTGCACGAAGGTTTCCTTACTCATCAAATATGGAGATAAGCCCGCTGACCTTCGAAGACATCGACCCCAATCGTTTTGAGGTGGATTCCGACATTCCGATGAACCCCTTGAGTTATGCCGACCCGACTCTGCCACACAATGTGGGCGAGGTTTGGGCCGCCATGCTTTGGGAAGTTCGAACTCAGCTACTTCAAATGATTTCATTTGTTGAAACTCAGCAAACGATTTTAAAGCTCTTCGTTGAATCCTCGAAGTTAGCTCCGGCCTTTCCTGATTTTATTCAAATGAGAGATGCTTTGATTTTGGCAGATCAAATGATTTTTGAGGGAGCCTATCAATGCGCTTTGTGGAGAGCTTTTGCGAAGCGAGGCATGGGTTTAGAGGCCGCTCTTGATTCGTCAGTCTTTCCGATTGGTGTGGCTCAAGAGTCTTATGAGTTTCCTGAAGCCTGTATCGAGTCGGGAGAGCTGCTCGGAGATTTTAACAACGACGGCTATATTGACGGTGCGGATCTTGGAATTTTGTTAGGCAGTTGGGGTGATATGAATTCAGCAGTTGATCTCAACCAAGATGGAATCATCGACGGTGCCGATCTTGGAATGTTTCTCGGACTTTGGTCAGCCTAGTTTTTCTTTTGCAAAACAAAAAATGTTTGACCCTCAAATCGAAACTAAAGA
>JBMTHG010000151.1:0-3326 GCA_049436045.1 Bdellovibrionota bacterium | reverse complement strand
GGACTGATTCAATCGTATCTGAAATATACTTTTCACTATTGAAACAGGGTGTGATCACACTCACCAAAGGGCTTTGCAAAATCGTTAAATCATCAAGCCTCATGTGTTCAATTTAGAAAATCTAAACTTCTACAATTTTGAGATTAGTTAAAATTTTGTTTTGAGCTGATGAATGAACTTTCCTTCCAACCCCAACATGACGAAGTTGATGGCGCTTTAACTCTTTTGAATCATAAAGATTGCGTCCATCAATAATAAGCTTTTGATGAAGCTTCTTGGAAATCAAATCAAAGTCAGGGCTTCGAAAATCAATCCACTCAGTGAGCACTACTAAAGCTTCACAAGAGTTGATCACTTCATAGGGATCATTCACTAATTCTAAATTGCCTCGATCTAAATATCGCTGAAGCCAATGCTTTGAATTCTCCATCGCCACCGGATCATAAGCACGAACTCGGCCTCCCGCCTTAATCACATCTTCAATAAAATAGAGCGAGGGAGCTTCTCTTAGATCGTCAGTATTTGGTTTAAAGCTTAAGCCCCAAAGCGCAATGGATTTGCCCTTGAGGTCATCAAGCTCGTCAATCAAGCGCCGATAGGCCCAGTGTTTTTGCTCTTGATTCGTTTCAATGGCTGCCTGCGTGATTCGCATCGGCGTTTCATAGCGATTGGCTTGTGTTACTAAACCAATTGTATCTTTCGGAAAACAACTGCCACCATAACCTACGCCCGGATACAAAAACTGATCGCCAATACGTGAATCACTGATCATGCCCTCTCGCACTTCTTGCACATCAGCGCCGACAGCATCAGAGAGATTCGCCACTTCATTGATAAATGAAATTTTGACCGCCAAAAAAGCATTGCAGGCATATTTCACAAGCTCGGCCGAGCGACGACTCATAAAAATAATTCGATCTCGTTTTCGCATAAAAGGCGAATAGAGACTCTCAAGCTTTTCTCTCGCCATTTGATTGTCTGTGCCAATCACCACTCGCTCAGGCTTTAAAAAATCTACCACAGCACTGCCCTGCTTTAGAAATTCAGGCACAGATACTACGACGGGAGCCTTGCCAAAAGACTTAAACATCTTTTCAACTTCATCGCCCGTGCCAACGGGTACTGTGCTCTTATTCACAACAATCCGATCAGACAAATCACCCTCAAGCGCTGAAATACTCTCAACGACTGAGCGAAAAGCAGAAAGATCCGGGTAGCCATCTTCACCGCCCGGAGTTTGCACAGCAATAAAAAAAACTTCTGCTTCTTTGAGAGCTCTTTGATATTCTGCTGAACCAACGAGAGCAAACTCGATCGTTTTTTTCTCGCGACCCTCGTCTAAAAGCTCAGGCAGTTGAGGCTCATGAATGGGGCAGTGCCCCATTTTTAAAGCTTCAATTCGCTCTTTTGAGATATCAATCAAACTCACTTTGTTGCCTGATGAGCTTAGGCCCGCGGCCTGAACAAGGCCCACATAGCCTGCGCCAAAAACCATGACTTTCATTCTCATAGTCTTTGCGAAGAAGGGCTTAAATGTCTAAGGAATTTTCCCAATATGGCCTCGCCAAGTCTACCATCTAACTTTGCCTCAACTGGTTTACGTTTAGTAAACAAAAAAGCCTCTTAAACCTTGGCTTTTCATTTAAAAACTCTTAAAAATGCTTTTTTTTCATTAAAATGAAGGCAGGATCGAGTAAACAACTCGGGGGGTGAAAACTAGTGAGCGTATCGGCATCACAACAAAAACAATCAGCTTCAGCCAGGCAAGCCATCTCATGGCCCGCTCCACCCAGACCACATGAGCCAGTGGCCTCGGGCTTTGCCTTTTATGACTTAGAGCCAAGCCCATACTACGATAAATTTAAGAGAATTTTTGATCTTGCTTTAGTGATTGCCATGAGCCCTGTAGTCTTGCCTTTCTGTGTTTTTATTGCGGCGATCATTAGACTTGAATCAAAAGGGCCTGCAATTTTTAAACAAAAAAGAACAGGTCAGTTTGGTAATAGCTTCGAGATGTATAAATTCCGGAGTATGCGGCGAGATGCCGAGGCCAGCGGTGCCCTCTTTGCAAGCAAAGGCGATCAACGAATAACTAGAGTTGGGAGGATTCTTCGCAAGTATCGTTTTGACGAACTTCCTCAACTTCTCAACGTCTTAAGAGGTGAGATGAGTTTGATTGGCCCGCGGCCTGAGCAGTTAAGTTTTGTAGAAGTGTTTGAATCTGAAATCCCAGACTACGCCCTACGCCACCTAGTTCGACCAGGAATTACCGGCCTGGCGCAAGTGCATCAAGGATACTGCGCCTCGCTTGAGGCTACTAAAAAGAAACTTCGATACGACTTGATGTATATTAAAAATATGGGACCTCGACTGGATTTCGTAATCATTCTAAAAACAATAAAAACTATTCTTACAGGTTTTGGTCATCATTAGACCTCGAAAATGTCGGCCCCGCCCTAATTCTGATGGCGAGGCACTCTCGTTTATAGTAGGTCTTATTTATAGTTAGGGAGATCATTTATGCTTCAAGCCACTGAAAAGATTTTTTTTAGCTCCGCCATTGCTCGCGAGAATTTAAACTTTGAGCCTTGCTCTGCGTATTCTGATTTACATCAAAAAATTCTAAGCAAAGAGGCAAAGATCGGCATCATTGGATTAGGTTATGTCGGCCTGCCCTTGGCTCAAGTCTTTAATGTGGGCGGCTATAGAGTTCTGGGTTTTGAAAAAAGCCCTGAAAAAGTAAATTTATTAAATGAAGGTGTTTCTTATATTCAAGATGTGCCCTCGAATGAAATTTCAGGTTTTGTAAAGCAAGGTCAGCTTGCAGCCACTCTTGATTTTTCACGCCTAACAGACTGCGACATCGTAGTGATTTGTGTGCCCACGCCTCTTGCGAAAACCAAAGACCCCGATATGAGTTTTATTGTGGCCGCCATGGAAAGTGTCACAGCCAATTTTCGACAAGGCCAAATGATTATTTTAGAAAGCACCACCTATCCGGGCACGACCAGAGAAATTCTTCTTCCAGCTCTTCAAAAAACTTCTGAATCGAGCGAAGTCGGCAAAGATTTCTTTTTGGCCTTCTCGCCTGAGCGAGTAGATCCGGGCAACAAAAACTTTAACACCTTTAACACCCCAAAAGTGGTTGGGGGTATTAGCCCCGCTTGCTCAGAGCTTGCCTCACTTTTTTATTCGCAGGTGATTGAAAAAGTAGTTCGGGTCAGCTCGCCAGAGAGTGCCGAGATGGTAAAACTTTTAGAAAACACCTTTCGAGCCGTGAACATTGGCCTTGTGAATGAAGTAGCCTTGATGTGCGAGAAACTCGG
>JBMTHG010000150.1:0-3343 GCA_049436045.1 Bdellovibrionota bacterium | reverse complement strand
AAAGAAGCTCATCTGTAAAGGTGCAGATATCATTTTCGTCAGATACAAAAACCACCACGAGAGCTGCGTCTTCTCGCAGAAGGCCTTGAGCGATCGCCATCTCTTTGTTTTCCTGATTTGAGAGCAAAAGCTTTAAAGCACCTAACGAAAATTCGCCGCTGCTTCCAGCCTCGGCCGGCAGGTCTGTTAACTTATAAAAGAACTGCTCACTAAGCTGATTGGGACTCAAATCCACAGATCGAAGAACAGCAGGCTCCACACCTCTTCGATAAAGCTTACCAGACCATTGCGATTGGCCATGCGCCAAAAGAAGCCCTAAGTTGATATCGGAGTCAGCCGGCAATCGTGATGCGAACTGAACGAGACCACTCGAGATTGCCTCCTTCTTGTCATTCATCGAAGCTGAGGTATCCATCACGAAGAGAAGATCGAGCTTCAAAACACTTGTCTGCGCCAATGGCTGCTGAAACTCCAAGCGACCGGCCTGATAGATGCCTCCACCACCCGAAATCCAATCGGTCGAATTATCTTCACCATCACCACCCCCCTCATGATCGCCCACCAAACCAGGCTCTACATTTTTGGCTTCAAAAACAGGAGGCCGAGCACATGAAATCAAGGTCGCTAAAGCTAGAAGTTTTATAAAAAAAACAGATCGCGAACTACCCACTTTAAGAGTGAGCAGCAAGATTCATTCCATAAGCAAACCAGCCTAGAGTTGGCTCTAGATCGGCTTTTGCGAGCCGAGTATGGCAAAAATGTCTTTAATATGACATTTTTGCGCCCTAAACAAAACTAATTAAAACCAAAATCCGGCCAAAACATCTCGGTTTTTATAAAAAATAAAAAGACTCATCAAAATCAAAAAAATTCCAAAGATTTTCTTTAAACTCTCAGCGGGAACTTTTCTTACAAGAGCACTGCCAATGAAAATTCCTATCACTGAAAAAGCCGTAAAAAGCCCAAGCTCCTTCCACGGCACCTGAACTTGCCCCAAATAACCCACAAAACCTGCAAAAGATTTAAAAGCAATGATCAAAAGCGACGTGCCCACAGCCAGCTTCATCGGAAGATGCGCTAACAAAACAAGCGCAGGCACAATCATAAAACCTCCGCCCACACCGACTAAGCCCGTCAACACTCCCGTGGCTAAGCCCTCTAGGCTTAACCAAAAATAAGAAGATTTTTTATTGAGACTACTTTGACTAGCCTCCTTTGACTTCTTCGGCTTCAACATGAAAAAAGCAGCCGCTGCCATGACAAATGCAAACAAAATCAGTTGAGCCGCTCCAGAAAAGAAAATCGCTAATCGTGCTCCCAAATAGGTGCCGAACATGGCCACCGCACCAAAAATCACGGCCACTCGGTAGTTAAGATTTCCTTGACGATGATGAGGAAGCACTCCGACCAAACTCGTAAGCCCCACAACGGCGAGGCTAGCAGCGATGGCAACCTTAGGCTCCCAGCCCATCACATATACAAAAATTGGCACAGTTAAAATACTGCCGCCGCCCCCAAGCAATCCAAGAGAGACCCCAATCAAGATCGCAAGAAAAAGAGCACTAAACATTTTGAACCTGTTCCAATATTTTTTTTAAAAGATCAAAACTGAAGTCCAAGCTGCAATCCCGTGCGAACTAAAAATATTTTAGGATCGAGAAAAGCAAAAGTTCCAACTTCGACAGGAATCTCAACATAGACTGGCAAAACAGCTTTAAATCTTAAACCTGTTTCAAGACCCATATAAAAATAAACGGGGTCTTTATCATCGCCGTTTAAAACATCGGCGGCCACGCCCCCCTTGATCGCCAAAGGTCCAAGGGGCAAGAGACTATACACATGCAAGCCCCCACCCACTTTATTCCGAGCCCTTCCAGAGACTTCGTTGAAGCGATAATAACCAATTCTTGGACCTAAAAAGAGCAAATCAAAAAAACCCAAATCAAAGCCGACCTGCCCGTCAAAATTTTCGGATTTATCACTCCCTCGTTTTTCGAAATGCGCATTGACTTGAAAATAAACACTATCAACATCAAGGGCCCACAAGCTTGAGGGAAAAAATATGAAGAAGAGAAGGCGTTGAATTTTTTTCATCATAAGTCATTTTAATCTTTTGCACCCCTAGATTGACAAGACTTAAAATGGCATCAAGTTTCTATAGCCGTCTGAAATTTTAACAATGTCGTAAGATTATACCAGCCGCGCAATTCTTTAGGGCCGATTTTGAATAATCAATGTTCCTAAATAATCGGCATGAACCTCCAAGGTAAACTGATGAGCTCCGGCATGAACTGGCTGATTTGTCGAAACCCCAAAGTTCGCACAGTGAAAATAAATATGATTTCTTAATGTCAGATTGTAATTTGGCGAATAAGCTAAATAGTCTATTGCCGAACTCGAATTACCTGTTCCGACAAGTCGATCGGGAGTAGATCCACCTGAATACATCGAACGATAGGTAACCCCTGAGGTGTGTTCATTGTAATCTTGATTCTCATTCACCGGGTTAAAAAAATGTTGATAGTTTTCAGCCAAAATCACCCATGAATGCCCATTAAAATTATCATTGCCTGAGGTTTGATTCTTCGCCTTGAATATCATTCGACAGCCATCCACATCACCGCAAGCTTTTTCTAC
The DNA here is from genome assembly GCA_049436045.1 of Bdellovibrionota bacterium. Classification (GTDB taxonomy): domain Bacteria; phylum Bdellovibrionota; class UBA2394; order UBA2394; family UBA2394; genus JBMTHG01. The sequence goes on along the minus strand of JBMTHG010000150.1, from coordinate 706 downwards.
ATTGCTAACCTCTAAAAAAAACTCGGCGCCATTATTCAAATCTACAATATCTTTGGAACTATAAACGACGGGTTTTACGATTTCATAACGACAATCTGCCGCATCATTAACGCCATCACCATTGGGATCATCAAGATCATCCCAACAATTTTTTCCAGCCACACCCTCTGGGCCGATCTGACCCTCTGGGCCTAAACAATCTAAAATATCTATTTTGCCGTCGCCATTTCGATCATTCATGCCAGGAGCCTCCCAGCAAGACCTTCCATCGACTCCACGACTAGAGTCCGCTCTAGAAAAAGAATTTTGCCCCTCTTTGGAACTCGAGCAAGCCACTGATCCAAAAACCAGAATCAATAGAGATCCACGCACTATGAATTTTGAACGCCACTTTGATTTCATGCTCTGGGAGAAGGCTGCAATTTTTATGCCTCAAAAAAACACATTTTAGAGCCCCTGCGGGTGAGTTAATCCGATTTGCTATGAAATTTTTAACAAAAAGCTGATCAGAATCTATGCAAGTTTTGCCACAAAACTTTATGCGCCAGTGGTTTTTTCATAAAAACCCCAGATTAAAGATTTAAGACGGGGTTCAAAATAGCACTAGGAGGAATCGGCGGATTTGCTTCTTGTGCGTATCGAAAAAATCCTTGCCCCGAATTTAGCTCGTAGCGATCTGGCGATAAGCCTGCTGCAGCACAAATGG
>JBMTHG010000149.1:0-3376 GCA_049436045.1 Bdellovibrionota bacterium | reverse complement strand
ATGCAAAGGCTAGAGATGGCAGCTTAATCTTCGATTTTGATTTTTGATTTTTTTGAACGGGGCGCCTCTAAAGATTTTTTGAGGCGCCTTTTTTTTGCAAGACTTGTCACCGGAGAATGAATTGCCTCCGAAGCCGAAAGCTCTTCTTTCATTTTTTTAAAACTTTGCCAGCGATTCAGCGATAAGGCCTCATTTTGAAGCGCAGCTCGAATCGCACAATCGGGCTCATTTTCATGACGACAGTCTGAAAATTTACAGCGTCTCGCCAGCTCGAAAATATCTGAAAAAAGTTCTTCGATAGAATTCTCTTCTAACCATAGGCCAACCTCTCGGAGGCCTGGGGTGTCTAAAATACAAACATTTTTATGGGGCATCAAAAACATCATGCGAGAGCTTGTGGTGTGTCGTCCGCGATCATCTTCTCTAATCTCGGCTATCTTTTGACGATCCTGAGTGAGCAGATAATTTACTAAACTTGATTTTCCAACTCCCGATGAACCCAAAAACCCAACACTCATGCCTTCGCCAAAAAAAGATTCTAGCTTCTCTAAGCCTTGCTTTGTTTTGAGACTACAAGAAAAAATATCGACCGCCGGCTCAATAAACTTCAGCTCGGCTTCAAAATCGCTAAGAGCTTCTTGTGCTAAATCTGATTTCGATAAAACAACTACCGGTCTAATGTTTCCCTCTCGCGCCAGAGCAATATAGCGTTCAATTCGTTTAGGATTAAAATCAGCATTCAGCGAACTTACGATGAAAACTAGATCCAGATTCGCTCCAAGAATTTGCGCACGACTGGCTCCCCCGGCCATTCTTCTCGCGATAAAAGATTTACGAGGAAGAATGTGTTCTAATAAAAGTCGATCCGTTCCAGGCTGACGAACTCCCAAAATCCAATCGCCTACAGCCGCTGGCTGTGGTTCTTTCTTTTTATATCGAGCCCAGATTAAATTTTTATCTTCACAAATGATCCTCAAAAAGCCTCTCTCTTCACCAATCACTCGTGCGCGCAAAAGCTCGGGTTTTTTGATTAGGAATTCTCGAGCTGATTTTTCAATCTCCACTGACCAGCCCCAGGCTTTTAAGACTTCATCCACTCTTCATCTTAGCTTCTTCATCAAACGATTCATCAAAAATCTTTGGAAATCCCAAAGTTGATATTGACGAAGACTATCACCGCTCTAAGCTTAAGAAATGTCAGGTTTTTTCTGGCTTCGATCTTTATTTTTAGGCCTGAGTTTGGCAGCTTGTAGTATGACTTTAGCTCCCAAAGCACAAAAAACACCGCATCTTATGGAGATCCACAACGACCAAAGAACGGATCCCTATTTTTGGCTTCGCCAGAAAGACCATGAAGATGTTCTCAAATATCTTCAGCAAGAAAATGATTACGCTCTGGAAAATTTAAAACCCACCCAAGCCTTGCAAAAAGAGCTCTTTCAAGAAATGAGATCTCGAATTTTAGAAAAGGATCAAAGCGTTCCCGTCTTTATCAAGCCTTATTTGTATTATGTTCGCTATGAAGAGAATGCTGAATATCCGATTTTTTGCCGCCGTCTAAACTCGATGGAAAACACCGAAGAAGTTTATTTTGACCCAAATGAAATGTCGAAAAAGTATGACTATTTTCAGCTCGGCCAAGTAGACGTAAGCCCGAACCATGAGTGGCTTGCCTTTAGTTTTGATCGAGTGGGCCGAAGAATCTATGACATTCAAATTCAAAACATTAAAGAGCCTACACTTCAACGCCCCGAAATCCGTCAAGTGAGTGGTAATTTTGTTTGGGCAAACGACAATGACCACTTCTTCTTTACGAAAAAAAATCTAGAGACCCTACGGGACTTTCAGATTGCTAGAAAAAAGCTAAGCACCAACGAGCCAGAGGTTTTGATTTTTGAAGAGAAAGACCCCACCTTTTATGTGCATTTAAGTAAATCTTTAAATGAAAAGCTGATCTTCATCGAAAGTCATTCCACACTTTCAAATGAAACGCTTTTTTTATCAGCCGATCAGCCCCTGTCTTCTCCACAGATTTTTCACCCGCGAGAAGAGAAACACGAGTATGAAGTCATCGATGGCGGCGATCGTTTCTTCATTCTTACGAATTGGAATGCTAAAAATTTTAGATTGATGGAATCACCTCACCGCGCCACCTCAAAAACCGAGTGGAAGGAAGTGATTGCTCACGATGAAAAAGTGCTTCTTGAAAATGTAGAAGTTTTTGAGAGCTTTATTGCATCAGAAGAAAGAGAAAACGGACTCACTCGAATTCGTGTGCTTCCACGAGATCAGCTGACTGAAACTTTCTTGCTCAAGTATGATGATCCTGTCTATGTGACAGGTCTTGGCGACCATGGAGATTTTCAGACAAAAAAATTGCGCTATACCTATGAATCTCCTACGACCCCACCTTCTGTTTTTGAAATGGATTTAACAACAAAACAAAGAACTCTCTTAAAAGAAAAACAGGTTCTCGGAGGTTTTGATAAAAATAATTATGAAGCCAAGCGATTATTTGCCCCAGCTCGAGATGGCAGTCTCGTCCCAATTTCAATGGTCTATCGAAAAGACAAACTCCAGAAACCTCAAAGTCTTTTACTCTATGGCTATGGCTCTTATGGTCTTAGTCTCGACCCCCACTTTGGCTCAAATATTTTAAGTCTCCTCGATCGAGGTTTTATCTTTGCTCAAGCTCATATTCGAGGCGGCTCAGAGATGGGTCGCCCTTGGTATGAAAAAGGAAAGCTGTTTAATAAAAAGAATACTTTTTATGATTTTATCGATTCGGCGGAGTTTCTAATTAAAGAAAACTGGTCTTCGCCAGAAAAACTCTATGCGATGGGTGGAAGCGCCGGCGGTCTTTTGATGGGTGCTGTGATGAATATGCGCCCCGATCTTTTTAAAGCCATCGTGGCTCAGGTTCCCTTTGTCGATGTTTTGACTACCATGCTCGACGAAAGCATTCCACTGACCACTTTTGAATACGATGAGTGGGGCAATCCTAATGATCCAAAATTTTATGAATACATAAAATCTTATTCTCCTTACGATAACGTAGAGGCCAAGAACTACCCCCATCTTTTTGTAAATACGGGCTATCATGACTCTCAGGTTCAATATTGGGAGCCCGCAAAATGGGTCGCGAAACTACGTGACTTAAAAACAGATCAAAACCTGCTTATTTTTCACACTGAAATGTCGGCGGGTCATTCTGGCAAAGCGGGAAGATTTAAAAGTCTTGAAGATCGAGCTCGCGACTATGCTTTTGTGCTGGGCATTGATCAGGGCTTAATTCCATAATTCTCAGTTAAACTGATGCCCTCATCAGGTCTCTGTTGACTCCCCAATTTAAAGTCTTTTAAAAATAGAAACTGGT
>JBMTHG010000148.1:0-3463 GCA_049436045.1 Bdellovibrionota bacterium | reverse complement strand
CTTAGCGAAACAGACGCCAAAACTCTCTTTGCATTAACAGAAGCCAATCGATCGAGACTCAGAGAATGGCTGCCTTGGCTCGATCATGTGAAAACTTGGGAAGACTCGCTCGCCTTCATTCGTGCGCAGGCCGATCTCGCCGAAAAAAAAGAAGCGCTCTCGCTTGGCTTCTTCGCCGATGAACAACTTATTGGTGTTGTGAGTTTTAACCAAATCGATTTGTCGCAGTCGTTTGGAAAAATCGGATACTGGATTGATCAAGATTCACAAGGAAAAGGCCTAATGACTTTAGCCGTGAAGACTCTCATCGACTTTGGATTTTCAGAACTCAACCTGCGCAAAATCATCATCCGCTGCGCCACGGGCAATACGTTAAGCCAAGGAATTCCCAAACGCCTCGGCTTTCGATTTTCAAGAATGATTCCTAAAAATGAAAATCTCTACGGTCGCCTCGTCGATCACTATGAATATGAGATGAGTCGGCCCGAGCTTAGAGATTAAACTCGACGACAGCTTTCTTAGTTTTCAAACTGAATGTGACATTGTTCTCACTTGCGTTCTGCTATAGGCTCCAAATGATGGATGAAGACTTGAGATTGCTGATTGACCTACACACTCATCAAAAGCGCCAAGGGCCAGGCGGAGATCACGAAACAAAAAAAGCGATCGAACTTGCCGGTCTCAACAGCTCAACACCATTGAGAATTGCCGACATTGGCTGTGGCACCGGAGCCTCAACTCTCATTCTGACAAAAAACTTAAATGCTCAAATCACGGCGGTAGATTTGCTTCCGCAGTTTTTAGAGGTGTTAAGTCAACGAGCCGCTGAATGTGGGCTCGACGGAAAGATAAAACGCGTGACCGGCTCGATGGAAGAGCTTGATTTTGCAGATGAAGAGCTCGATGTGATTTGGTCAGAGGGCGCCATCTATAATATGGGTTTTGAGAAGGGCGTTACTGCATGGCGAAAGTTTCTAAAACCAGGTGGCACTCTTGTTGTTTCTGAAATCACTTGGACGACCGACAATCGCCCCAAAGAAATTGAAGATTATTGGAAGGCCGCCTATCCTGAAGTTGCTTCTGCCCGAGAAAAAATAGAAGTCTTAGAAAAATCTGGATATTCGTTGGTCGATTATTTTGAGTTGCCCGAATCGTGCTGGCTTGAAAATTATTATCGCCCTCTACAAAATGAATTTTCTCGATTTCTTGAGAGAAACACCAACTCGAAAAAAGCCATCGAGATCGTGGAATCAGAAAAAAAAGAGATCGAACTCTATGAGACCTATAAAAACTTTTATAGTTATGGAATGTATATCGCTCGAAAAACCTAAAAGCTCCCTGGAAGCTTATCAACCCGAAAGGAAGTTCTAATGAAGAATAACGACATGCAAGCTAAGCTTAAAGACTTCCATTTGAAAATTTCGCGAAAACCTCTTCGACCAGAGATTCGTTTGTTGGATGTCTCCTCAGAGATTGGTGAGTTGGCAAAAGAAATTTTGAAAGCCACCGAATATGGATCGAAGACTTTTTTTGCGACGAGCGAGTTTAAAGAGGAGCTAGGCGATCTTTTGTATTCTGTTTTATCTCTTTGCGAAGAATGTGATCTTAGCGCTGAAGAGCTTTTGCAAAAGACCTTGGCTAAATATGAAAGCCGCTGGAGCAAAACGGGTCAGCTTGGCTCGTCTGTGGAATAAAACTCCTCGGCACCCATTCGATAAACCAGCATCAGAAAGATCAAGCTTGCCAAAATGATTAGATATCTGGATTTTTCAAACTGCAGATAGTGCAGGCTCAAGCCACACACTGCATAACAGCCGATATTGGTAACAGAAACATATTTATTAAGTTTGCTCCATACCGATATCGAACTCATATCATCTTGAATCGAGTGCTGTATCAAGCCTCGAAGCTTGCCAGTGAGAACGGCATTCACAGATCCTGCCAGCACAAACAAAGCGACTGCCAAAAAGAAGTGAGAGTTCCAGCAAAAATACATAAACGCGAATGAAAGCAAAGCACTCATCAACCCGATTCCAAGACGATCAAATTTCTGAATTGGCACAAAAATCGTAAATAAATTACCAAGCCCCCAAGCTCCTAAAATAAATCCAATAGCTTCTTTATCAAAACTGTAGTGCTTAAAAACTGCGAATTCCAAGCCGTTAAAAACTCCCCCCAAAATCAAAGAGCCAATGAAAACGAGCAGCACACTTCGAAGCGCTTTGGGTGCCGATTGAAAATCAAAAAGACTAGAAGCGCTCGGATTGTCATCCGAGTGTAAGGAGCTCTTCGGCTTTTTGCTTTCCTGCTTGAAGAGTGGCAAAAGGATGACGGCAGCGATCAAAAATCCAAGAGAATTCAAAAGATACAATAGCGAAGAGCCATAGACCGACGCCAGCCACCCTCCGACCACGGGGGCTATCGCTAAAACAGAAGCATTAATTGCTCCAATGTTTTTATGAACCTCCTGCCATCTTTCACGCGCACAGAAAAATCCAATGAAATTATTAAAAATCGGATTTGTGAAACACGAAACACTGCTATTGATCACCGAATAGATGAAGATCGAAATCAAGCCATCATTCCAAAACAGTAGGCCTACATTGATCGCTGCAATCAAATTCAAGAAAACAAAAAACTGAAGGTTAGCGCCTGATCGAAGAATTTTAGAAACTCGATCTGCCAAAAATAATGGTGGCAAACCTTGAATCAAAAAATTGAAAACGACATATTCTGAGCCATAAGACTCATTCAGTCGAATTGCGATTACCAAAAATGCAAACCAACTCCCAACATTCGAGATTGTTCGAGCGGCATAGAGCAAAATTTCGATACGAAATCGACTCAACGAATATTCTCTCTTTTTAAGACATCATTTTGCATCTCTAGTAGACACTCCTCTAGCTCTCTACCCATGCCAAGCCCATGAATCGTCAAAAAATTACTCAGAGGAACTGGCTTTAGAAAACCCTCTGCACTCACATGTCTCTTAAGCTTCACTTCAAGGGCATTTGAATCTATCGAATGCCAGAAATTATATAAACCATACCAAACAAAACAGGCATGGCAAAATGAATCAACTGCAATTCGATTTGCAGACCATGGAGATTCAATCGCGAGATTCATTGGTCTTAGGCCATTATGCTCACAAACAAATTCTTTCTCTAAAATCTCATAAATATACAAACAATGATGTATCGCCTCATGAAGAATAAACTCCGCTACGTCGTAAACATTTATCTCTTCAAGCTCTACACCTCTCAATACAGTCGCACCATTTCTCAGCAGATTAGATGAAGACCCAGACGGCACTCCGTCAGGAGATTTTCGTATGTGAATGATCCTGGTATAGGTTCTGACAAAACTAAACGCTTTCTCGTTTTTGGCTCTAATGAAATCTAATGCCTCTTCAATTTTGGCCAAGCAAGTCATTTGGTCGGCTTTTTGGCGGATACCCTCAAAT
>JBMTHG010000147.1:0-3514 GCA_049436045.1 Bdellovibrionota bacterium | reverse complement strand
ATCACACCCTGTTTCAATAGTGAAAAGTATATTTCAGATACGATTGAATCAGTCCTGTCTCAAACTCTCACTGATTTTGAAATGCTTGTTATCGATGATGGCTCCAGTGATACGTCAGTAGAGATTATTAAAAGTTACTCGGAGCGAGACTCTCGAGTTCGATTGTTGAGATTAGAAAAGAATCAAGGGCCTGGCGCTGCGCGCAATCTGGGCATCTCTGAGGCGAGAGGTCGATTTATTGCATTCCTCGACAGCGATGATCTTTGGCATTCAGAAAAATTAGAAAAACAAATTCGATTTATGATTAGCAATGGATATGAATTTACTTATACTCGTTATCAACGCCTTGATATGTCTGGCCGGTTGAGAGATGCGGCATCAAACTTTCCAAGCGAAGTTTGTTATGAAGATTTATTGAAGTTTAACCCCATTGGCTGTCTGACTGCGGTTTATGATTCAGAAGCTCTTGGCAAGGTTTTAATGCCTCTTATTCGAAAGCGCCAAGACTATGCTCTTTGGCTAAAGCTTCTTCGGCTGGGTGCTCGTGCTTATGGTTTGGATGAGAGTTTGGCGATATATCGGTTAAGGCCTGGGTCTGTTTCTGGCTCTAAGTGGCATCTAGTTAAATATAATTGGCATGTGCTTCGGACGTTGGAGCGTTTAAATCCAGCCAAAGCCTTATTGTTTTTAAGCATTTATGCATTTAAAAAATGGAGTAATAAAATCTAAAGCAGAAAATCTCTAGTGCTCTGAAAAACTAGAATTGGAATGAAACCCAGAAATAGAATGGAGAGTCTTAGACTTACTTTATTTTTAAATTTTGTTTCAATAAGTTTAACAATCATTGGGTATATCAATACAAGACTGAGCATTCCTATTCGCTCAGCCGGTGCTGAAGCTAAAATTATAACGGCTCCAGACTGGATAATTAAAAAGATCAAAAGCTGTTGAATATCAAAACGATTTCGTTGATTCACTCTAAGTTGATAGATTCCTATTATAAAAAAAATCAAAGTTAGAAGAACGGAAAGGTAAGCTAGCTCCATAGGTAGACCTGTGGAGACCGCTGATTTAGTGTGCGCAGTAAATTTCATGGCCGCAACGATCAAAATGGCTACCAGAAAGCTAAGAAGCTTGTAGCCCCTGCTGTGGCGGATATAGATTAAGAGTGGCAGAAATATAAGGGCCACATTGTGACATAGGGCGGCCATTAAAAACAAAAGCAAGCCTTTTATTGAGTTCTCTCGAATATAAGCCAATGCACCAAAAAGAAAAATGGTGGCTGCGAATTGGCGATAAACATTTTGAAAGCCTAAAATTATTGGAAAAAAGATAAGAAGACCAAAAAGCGCATATCTTGGTAATTTAAGATGCCTGGCAAACAGAAAAAGAAATGTCAGCAAAATCATATCACTGGTAACGAAGGTCGCGACGGGGCTCCCGGTTATTTTATAAATGTGCCGCAGTGAAAGCCAAACAACAGTCTCTCGTAAAATGTAAAAATTAATTTTTTCCCAAAGCATGCTAGAGGCATAGTTCACTATATCAGCATCAAAACTTGAGAGCCGGACTGTTAGCGATAGGAGAAGGCACGATAGGCTGAAGAAGAAAAAAAACTTAGCACTATAGTCGCGCTTATCTTTAGTAAGCGCGAGATAAATCGCGATAAACAGTAGAAAAAAATAAACCAGGAGCTCCACTTAACTACTGATGCTAGCAAATTTTCAGCCAACGTTACACAAAGTTTGGGGGGTCAGTGCCGGATCAATCTTTTCAAGTCAAGTCAGAGCATGATTGATTGTGAGTCTTGATTCGCTTAGAACTGGCTTTAGGATGAAATCAGTAACCGTCATCGGAGCCCGACCTCAGTTTGTTAAAGCCGCCGCCCTGTCAAAGGAGTTGAGCGCGACACCTCAAATTGAAGAAATCATCATTGATACCGGCCAGCATTATGATGCCAATATGGCTGGGATTTTCTTTGAGGAGCTTAAGATTCCAAAACCAAAATACAATCTAGGAATAGGCTCTGGCTCGCATGGGGCTCAGACCGGAAGAGCCCTGATTTCAATCGAAGAGATTTTACTGAAAGAAAAACCCGATGTGGTGATTGTTTATGGCGATACCAACGCCACCCTCTCTGGAGCTCTTGCGGCTGCAAAATTGCATATCCCAATCGCTCACATCGAAGCTGGTCTTCGATCTTTCAATCGAAAAATGCCAGAAGAAATCAATCGAGTTTTGACAGATCATCTTTCAAAATTTTTATTCACTCCTGGAGACACGGCTTCAAGCAATCTGAGAAAAGAAGATGTCGCTGCTGATTCTATCTATCAAGTGGGCGACATCATGTTTGATTCAGTCAATTTGTTTAGCGATTTAGCCAGAAAGCAAAGTAAGATTTTAGATCGATTAGAGTTAAAGTCTAAGGCTTTTATCTTATCAACGCTTCATCGAGCTGAAAACGTTGATAGCCCCAGCCGATTAAAAAATCTTTTAAGCCAGCTAAATTTGATTGCGAGGGAGATTTTGCCCGTTGTTTTGCCGCTTCATCCTCGCACGAAAAAAATGATGGCGGAGCTCTCAGGTGGGAATTGGGATCATGTTAAATTTATTGAGCCGTGCGGATATCTAGACATGTTAAGGCTAGTCGAGTCGGCGCAAATTGTGGCTACTGATTCAGGTGGCCTGCAAAAAGAAGCCTTCTTTCTGAAAACGCCAACGGTGGTATGCCGCTCTGAAACAGAGTGGGTGGAGCTGATTGATTTGGGTTGGAGCCGCTTGGCTAATCCCGACAGTTCTAGAGATCTGCTTAATCAGACAGAAGCTCATTTAAAAGCAAAGATTTGGCAAGTGACTTCGAGCATTCAGCCCTATGGTGATGGCCGAAGTGCTCATAAGATCAAAGAGATCTTGGCGGGCACTTTAAGATAAGGGCTGGGCTTAGATATAGCTAAGAAGCTCCCAACTTATTTTACTAGATTTTAAAATCTTCAATTTTATTTTTGAAATCCAATTTGTTTTCAGCATACTTTCTTATCGCCAAAAATCTCTGGTTTGAGTCAGCAAAAGACTCATAAAACTTGATGATATCCTCAGTGCAAATGGGGCTTTCGTCAGCGGGCACTTTAAAAACAAAGTCTGGCAATGGCTTAAAATCAGGATCTTCGAGGCTGGCTAAAAAGGGAACGCCTCTCGCGGCATATTCGCGAAACTTTAAGGGAGAAGCGCTTTTTAGACCAATGCGATGAAGACCAATGGAGCCAACAGCAATATGAGCCCTCTCAAAGGCGAGAGAAAGCTCATGACCCTCGAGAGAGCCAAGAAAATGAATTTGATCTTCGAGATGAAGCTCTTTGGCTAGAGTTGCAAGTCGCTTGTATTCCTCGCCCTCTTTTGGCCCTACAATATAAAAATCAATCTCTGGCGTGTTATTCGAATTTAAATTTTGCTGCTTGAACTTAGCGATTCCTCGAATCACCCGGTCAAAGCCATGCCAAAAGGCTATCGCGGCTAC
>JBMTHG010000146.1:0-3515 GCA_049436045.1 Bdellovibrionota bacterium | reverse complement strand
GGAAATAACTCATCATTCCAGCCGGCTTTGAATCTCATCAAAGCCGGCTGAGAATCTTCTCATCCGACTTGTCGAAATTTTTCATCCACCGACAGCGCGTTTTTAAACACATTGATCATTTTAGGAAGAGCAGCCTCGATACTATAGTTCTCTGAAATTCTCTCTCGAGCCTTGAGCCCCATTCTAACTCTTTCGTCTTGTGATTCATAAAGTTGAAACAATGCGCTCTCCCACTCAGACTCACTCTGCGCCCAAAAACCATCAACACCGTTTCGAACAATCTCTTTATTCACTTCCAGAGGCGTTGTGACGACGGGGATCGCACGCGCCATACATTGAATAAGCTTGAAACCACATTTTCCACGATTATATTTTGTATCTCGAAGCGGCATTAGTCCTACATGAACTCGACTTAAGCCCTCCACCTCTGACTGAGGCGACCAAGGAATATGCTCTACCTCAGGAATCGAAAGCCACGATGGCAGACTACCTTCACAAATGATGATGAGCTTACCGTTTGTTTTTTTCAAAACTTTTTTCAAACTCGATTCCATGATTCGCAGTTCTTTGAGGTTACTTCTGGAACCAGTCCATCCTAGAGTGAATTGCCCTCCGTTATCGATTCGAGGCGAATAGCGAGACGTATCAATCACCGTCGGTATTATGGTCGTCTTTTCGGGCATCCCAAAAAAATCTGAAATATAAGAATTTCCAGCAACAATGCCTCGAGCCAATTTACCAATTTTTTTTATCTGTACACCAGCCAAACCAAATCCATTGTGAAACAGAGCATCGTCTAAATCGAATAAAAATGGTTTGCGATTACTCACATAAGTCTCACAGGCAATTGTGCCATAACGAAGAAGAGGTTTCTGAACATAGATCAGATCAAAATCATGAACTCGAGAAAGTTGTCTTAATCGACTTGGAATACTAAATGGCCGAGTAAACTCTCTCCAAATTCCCCTGACGGGAAAAGAATCAATGTCTCCATGCACACTTGGGTAAGGAGCCAAAACCTCACAGTCTATTCCCGCCGCTTTGAGTCCTGGCAGAAACTGATGCACTCGAAAACGGCTCGAGGGCATATTCTTGCCTTGAGTAAAAAACAAAACCCTCATGAATGAACTCGAAAGCTCTTCTCAGATATTATCTCGCCCTTACGAAACTCATCGATATACCATTTGATGGTTTCAGTTAAACCCTCATGAAGATCAGTTTGAGGACGAAAGCCCAATTGATGTTTTATTTTTTTTGAATCAATCGCATATCGATGATCATGCCCCAAACGATCCTCTACAAACTTAATCTGCTGGGCATAAGTTTCACCAGTGGGCTTTGGCAAAATTTCATCAAGTCTTTGGCAAAGCAGGTGCGCCAGCTTTAAATTATCGAGCTCGCAATCGCCACCAATAGCATAAGTTTCACCCAGACTTCCTTGATTAAAGACTCGCAAAAGAGCTTCACAGTGATCTTTCACAAAAATCCAGTCTCTTACATTTGCACCCGTGCCATAAATCGGAATCGCATCACCGGCCAAAGCTTTTTTTATCACCGTTGGTATGAGCTTCTCAGAGTGCTGGCGAGGCCCATAATTATTTGAGCAGTTGCTAATGACAACTGGCAGTCCGTAAGTCTTCCAATAGCTACGTGCGATCATATCGCTGCTCGCCTTTGATGCGCTATAAGGGCTGTTGGGAGCGTATTTTGAATCTTCTGTAAAATACCCCTGACTCCCCAAGCTTCCATAAACCTCATCAGTTGAAACATGTAGAAATCTTGAGTGTCGAAATCTTTCTTTTAACTGAGAACGAGAATCTAGCCAAAATTTACGGCAGACCTCAAGCAATCTAAAACTCCCAACAATATTGGTTTGAATAAAAGTTTCTGGTCCTGAAATCGAGTTGTCGACATGGCTCTCAGCGGCGAAATGAATAACCGCATCAATTTCATGCTCTTGAAAAATTTTCTCGACTAAACTCGCATCCCCGATATCACCCTGCACAAACTTGTGTCGCGGATTACCCAAAACAGGTTCTAAATTTTCAAGGCGTCCCGCGTATGTCAGTTTGTCAAAACTAACTAGCTTTAGTGTTTCATCGTGATTGAGAATAGTTTCAACGAAATGAGACCCAATAAACCCGGCGGAGCCGGTCACCAAAATTGATGCCATACAAAAAGTTAAACTAGATAAAACTCAAAAGCAACTATCGTAGGCTTTGATATTTCTTCAGCATACGACCCAAAGCCGCTTCCCATGGCTCGAAGCTCCAATTGAACTCTTGCTTTGTATGACTAAGATCGAGGCAACTATAACGAGGTCGTTTGGCCGGCAAATTAAGCTCCCCAGAGGATATGGGGCTTATGAGGTTTTTAAACCCCGCAAGATCTCTGATTCGCGAGGCAAATTCGAACCAACTGCAACTCCCCTCGTCTGCGAAATGAAAGATCTGAGAGCTGGTCACGCAAGACCAGCTCTCAATATTTGTTAACAAAAATTTTGCCAAATTTTCGGCATAAGTCGGTCGACCAATTTGATCATCAACAACTTTTAGAGCCTCACCTGATTCTAGTTTTTTATAAATTGATTTTACAAAGTTAGATTCAAAGCAGGAATAAACCCAAGACGTTCGAATGATCGTCGCTAAACCGGACTCCAAACAAAGAGTCTCTCCCTCCTGTTTTGTTCGCCCATAGACATTCAAGGGATTAGCGCTCGAACTTTCAGCGTAAGGCACTTGCTGTGCTCCATCAAAGACAAAGTCCGTCGAAAAATGAACGAGCTTAATCGATTCGCTTCGAGCAACTTCAAGCAGGTTTCTCACTCCAAGAACGTTCACCGCACGAGCCGCATTCTCCTCAGTTTCTGCCGCATCGACTTTCGTGTAGGCGGCAGCATTTATAATCAGATCAATGTTTTTATCTTTTAAATGCCTTTGAATCTGAGAGAATTGTGTAATGTCAGCATCCTGATGTGGGAAAAAGAAAAACTCGTGATCAAGAAGCTTTGCCTGCTCTTCGAGCTCTCTTCCTAGCTGGCCGTTTGCTCCAAAGATAGCAACTCACACTAAATGCCAGCTCCACTTTGATCAGCGAGCATCCTCAGATAACGCGAATAATAATTATTTCCTAACTGCTCAGCTAGCTGTATCAACTGCTTTCGATCGATGAAATTTTTTTGAAAGGCGATTTCTTCAATACATGCGACTTGCAGACCGGTTCGTTTTTGTATCGTCTCAATGAACTGACTAGCCTGGAGTAAGGAGTCATGCGTTCCGGTATCTAGCCAAGCATAACCGCGGCCCATCAGCTCGACAGACAAAGCCTTTCTTTGCAAATATAGTTTGTTTAGGTCAGTAATCTCAAGCTCCCCACGAGCAGAGGGTTTCAGAGTTTTAGCAAGCTCACTCACTTTAGAATCATAAAAATAAAGCCCCACCACAGCATAGTTGCTTTTTGGTTTTGATGGCTTCTCCTCAAGACTTCGAACTACACCCGCTTCATCAAACTCAACC
>JBMTHG010000145.1:0-3551 GCA_049436045.1 Bdellovibrionota bacterium | reverse complement strand
CAAACTCCTTTGATTGTGCGGGAGGCTCGAGAGGGATTTAAGTTTGCGCGTCCTCCTCAAATGATCGACTCACTCTGGGAGGCTTTGACCGATGCTTATATCAAGCAGCCAATGGGGATCACGGCAGAAAATTTAGCAGCAGAGTTTTCAATCTCAAGACAGGATTGCGATGAATGGTCTTTAAAATCTCATCAAAGAGCAGCGCGTGCCGCCGACGCAGGATTCACCAAAGAAGAAATGCTCACACTCGAAAATCTCTCGCATGATGAGCATATTCGACGAGATTCTTCGATTGAAAAACTTCAAAAGCTTAGTCCAGTTTTTGGAGGCGTAACAACAGCCGGTAATGCCTCGGGCATGAATGATGCTGCCGCCTCTTTAATTGTGTCGGGCTCAAAATTTTATGAAAAATGGAAGACGAATTCAAAGCGGCCAGCGCTGGCAAGAATTGTCGCTTCTCAAGTGGTGGGTTGTGATCCGGCGAAGATGGGTCTTGGGCCCGTGCAAGCTGTTCAAAAATTATGTGAAGAGACGGGCTGGAAGCTTTCTGAGATTGATTATGTAGAAATCAACGAAGCTTTTGCAGCACAAATTCTTGCAGTGAAAAAAGCTTTGCAGCTTTCAGACGAACAATTAAATCCGCACGGCAGTGGAATTTCTTTAGGGCATCCGTTGGGAGCGACGGGCGCGAGAATTAGCACTCATGTGGCAAATTTGATTGGGGCGGGGCATTATCGACGAGCGATCGCTGGCGCGTGTATTGGCGGTGGGCAAGGAATTGCAGTCGCTTTTGAAGCGGTGAATGAATAAGATATCAAGATGGGGCAGTGGAATTTAGATTGGAATCGGTTAGAGCAGCTTCGAGCGCCAAATAGTCTTTGTGTGGCGCTTCAGCAGTTGGGTGTTTATCGAATTGAGGTCGTGCGCCGCGAATTGAGAGAAGGTCAAGACCAGAATTGGATCAGCCTACCCATGTGGTTGAAGGGCAGTCACGCCTTCATCGAAAAAGTTCAGAGCAACGAAGTGGGTGCTGAGATTTTGCGAAAGACTCGGCAGCAAGTTCAAGACGAAAGCGAGCGACTTCAAGAGACTATTTTTCGAACGAATGGTTTAGGCCTTACAGAAATTTGCGTGCCTGTGATTTTGGCGGGTGATCGCTTGGGATTTGTGCGAGTTTCGGGTTTGGTCACAGAGTTTCCTCTGCCCGGAGACGTGGTTTTAGAAGAGCGACTAAAAGTTTTGATGCTCGCAGGCACTGAACTTCGAGATGCGATTGATGAGTGGAGAAAGCTTCCGGTCTTCAACGAAGAAAAGCGAGCCATCGTCATTCAGATGTTAGAACTTTTGGTTCGAGAGATTGTGAAATTTTTTGAAGAAGATCTGTCGGCCAAAGAGCGAGAGGCTGCCGTGCAAAGGCATACCTTTAATCAAATGGTCACTTCGCATCCGCCGCTTCGGCAGTTGTTGCGTCGAGTGCCCGCGGTGGCGGATACGTCTTCGACAGTTTTGATCGTGGGCGAGTCAGGAGTGGGGCGCGAGCTTTTAGCCAAGATGATTCACGAGCGATCTTCAAGAGCACAAAAAAACTTTCGCACTTTGCACTGTGCTTCGGTGGCCGAAAACTTTTTAGAGGCCGAGCTTTTAGGTTATGAGAAGGCCGCTTTTGCAGGAGCTTATCAGGCGAAGCAAGGTTTAGTGGAACTCTGCGAGGGTGGAACTCTCTATTTGAAAGAGATTGGTGATCTGAGCCTTTCGATGCAGTTAAAAGTTTTGAAAATCATTCAAGACAATACTTATACGCGGCTTGGTGGAAGCGAGATTTTAAAATCAGATGTCAGAATCATTGCGTCGACTCAAAGAAATTTGAAGCGCTTGGTCGAGATGGGAACTTTTCGAGAAGATCTTTATTTTCTTTTGAATGTCGTGGAGCTCGAAGTGGCTCCACTTCGCTTTCGAAAAGATGACATCGGGCTTTTGGCTGAGCATTTTTTGCAAAACTTTTCAAAGCAGATGAACAAGCCTGGAATTCAATGGAAAGAAGAAGCTTTGGTGAAGCTAAAGACTCACGGCTTTCCGGGAAATGTCAGAGAGTTAAAGAATGAGGTAGAGCGATTAGTGGCCATGAAAGAGCCTCATTCTTTTATTGAGATTTCTGATTTGAGCGCCAAGATCATCGATGCGCTTTCGCCGATTGAAGAGATTGAAAAAGGTGGAACCTTAAAAGGCATTGTGGATGAGTTTGAAAAACGCATTATTTCTGAAGCCTTAGCGAAATATCATTGGAACAAATCGAGGGTGGCCGAGCTTTTTCAAATCACGCGCCAGGGGCTCATGAAGAAGATTTCGAAGCACAAGCTCGATAAACGGCGTCAAAGCCTTTAAGTCTGGCGTCTCACCGTTTCGAGGACTCGCCGTTTCGAATCAAAAGGTCTTTGACGAGCATTCAAGGCTTGGGCTAGTTTTTGAGGCTCGGTTCGGTAGCTCAGGTGGTTAGAGCGATGGATTCATAACCCATAGGTCGGTGGTTCAAATCCACCCCGAACCACCATTATTTCGATTTTTCACGCCATCGGCATTCGTCTTTAATAATCAGCCTCATCCGTCTCAAATATTATGTAAACCTGTCGCTGCGTCAAAGATGAGGGGCGAGAATTTGTGAGTGGGGGAATTGAAAGCCTTTCGAGATCATCCTTGAGTGTATTAAAATGAAGAGGTGAGAAATTTTGGAATTTTATCGAGTTTGATTTTTTTGACGGCTTGTTATGCGAAGGAATTTCATGAGCCCGGAAAGGTCAGCATTGAAAAGCGACCCACTGAGATTGAGATTGCCAGTGGTTTTGAAAAAACTTGGGCGGCGGTGGAGCAGACCTTTAGTAAGTTTCCGATAGAGAGAAAAGAAGAAGATGGGGCGACCTCACGAGCTTATTTGGTGACGAATTGGATCGAGGGAAAGTCTGATCTTTTATATTCGGGTTACGATGTGGTGCGAATTCCATATACGATTCGTTACAAGCTCTATGTGTATTTGTCGGGCAACTCGAGTCGG
Organism: Bdellovibrionota bacterium; assembly: GCA_049436045.1. GTDB lineage: Bacteria > Bdellovibrionota > UBA2394 > UBA2394 > UBA2394 > JBMTHG01. The sequence continues at coordinate 505 of JBMTHG010000145.1, read as the reverse complement.
AGCGTGATTCGCATTCGAAACATTGAGGATTATAAGGGTGATATCGTGACGGCGGGTGTAGATTTTGATGGCAGCATTTATACTTGGATTCGCACCGAATCGAGCACTTTGAAAGAGGCGCGGCTTTTGGAGGAGATTCAAAAGCTGGCGACCGATCCGAAGTTTAATCCATCTTTTTAGGCGGCCTCGCTTTTGAGCGAGAATTTATCGAGCTATGGCTGTTATCGGCTTGCTGCGCTGGGTGTTGGCGAAATCAAAAGAGAGCAATTTTGGGGTTGTCGTGGCCCCTGATTCATTTTAAGGATAGAGGCATCAATCAGGACGCGGGGTGGAGCAGCCTGGTAGCTCGTCGGGCTCATAACCCGAAGGTCGTTAGTTCAAATCTAACCCCCGCAACCAATCTTCCGCCTTTTTCCTCATACTTCGTTCTCGTCGCCTCAGCTCAGGTCATGTGTTTGATTAGGAAAAGCCGAAAGAGCGAGTTTGCTGTTAAAAAACAGCTGTA
>JBMTHG010000144.1:0-3710 GCA_049436045.1 Bdellovibrionota bacterium | reverse complement strand
CGAAGATAATCATCGACACAGTCAAAAAGTCTTTCATCCATAATTAGGCCCGCATGGCTGAGGGGCAAGACCCGATTGATGGCGCCGTGTAAAAAACAAGACTCAGGAGGTGCTAAGGTATCATTCTTTGCAGCGATCGAAAAAATCTCGGTCTCCATTGGCTTTTGCGTAATCTGTGAAACCTCATCAATAAATCCAGAGTGTGGATGCAGCTGCCAAATGCCCTTCGAAAACCAACCAAACGCAAGAATTCCTAAAAAAGCGGACCAGGTGCCTCGAAAGGGAGTGCCTAGCGTCACGAGACGTCGAACAAGTCGATGCCCACCAAGCTGAGAGATATAATAAAGTGCGATAAGACCACCCATGCTGTGTGCGACAATATCAACCTCTTTGAAATTTTGTTTTTTTGCAAAACTCTCAAAAATTCGCTCCACCTCAAAAAGAAGTTTCTCTGAAGATTCTCGAATATCGCGAATGTTAAAAGCGCCGAGATCTAAAAGAACGACATTGTAATTTTTTTTCATGAGATAGTTTTGAAGTGGCTGCAAGACCCCTGAGCTTCCCATGAAGCCTTGAACGAGAATCACAGGTCGATAAGGTGATTTGGCGACAAAGCTAGCTTTAAATGTCGGCTTAAGATTGAAATTGTGGCGGCACCATCGCCAAGTGTTTTTGGCATCAAAAGAGAGGTCTCTTACCAACGAGTAAAAGCGGCTTGATTTGATGAGGCGACTAACTCGATGATTCATCCTTTGTCTCAATCATAGATTCAAATGGATCCCAAGTTCTATCATTTCCTGACGAGATTCCAGAAAATCGAAGAGCGAAGTCATGCGAGTTCGTCGACTGACGAAGCGCTTCTTCATAAGAGATGAGATTCGCCGAAATCAATTCCATCAAAGACTGATCAAAGCTTCTCATGCCATAAGAGTGAAAGCCCTCGGCAATGGCCTCGTGGATATCTTTTGTGCGCTCAGGATTTTCGATCAATTCTCGAACACGAGCATTGTTAATTAAAATTTCAAGCGCTGGAACTCGTCCCTTTCCATTTTTTCGGGCAATCAGACGCTGCGAGATCACAGCTCGAAGCACGCTAGCGAGTTGAATTCGAATCTGTCGGTGATGATGTGACGGAAAGCTTGAGATAATTCGGCTGATGCTTTCCACAGCGTCATTGGTGTGAAGGGTGCTAAAAACAAGATGACCGGTCTCGGCGGCACTCAAAGCAATCTCCATTGTTTCAGCATCGCGCATTTCGCCAACAAAAATGACATCGGGATCTTGTCTTAAGGCCGTGCGAAGCGCCTCTTTAAAACTGAGAGTATCGGAGCCCACTTCTCTTTGGTTTACGATCGATTTTTTATCTTTGATCAGATACTCAATCGGCTCTTCGATGGTGACGATATGATGAGCATGATGAGAGTTAATGTGATCAATCATAGCGGCAAGCGTCGTTGATTTTCCGCAGCCGGTGGCACCCGTTGCAAGAATGAGGCCACGATCAGACTCAGCAATTTTTCCTAAAATTTTCGGAAGGTGAAGCTCCTTAAATGATGCGATGGCATAGGGAATGACTCGAAGAACCATGCCAATTTTTCCGCCTTGATGAAAAATATTCACTCGAAATCGCCCAAGACTGGGCGTGCCAAATGCAATATCAACTTCATTGAATTCCTTAAAACGCTCGCGCTGTTTTTCGGTTAAGAGCGAGTCGGCGAGGCGTGTCAAATCCTCTTGGCTTAGAGGTGAAATATTGTTCGAGCTCACCAATTCACCATCAATTCGAAAACTGGGCGCTCGACCAGATTTAAGGTGCACATCAGAGGCTTTTCGAGAAATCGCTTCTGACAGTATTGATTTTAAATCGATCATGCTCTTTATATTCTAGCTTCTTTTTGAACTTGATGCAGGGAATCAGGTCTGCAAAATTTACAGAGTTCTTAGCGCGATGAGTAAGTTTTTTGGTGCTTCGCTGCCTAATCATTAGCCTGATAAAGTAGATCTATGGCTAGCGATCAAGATCACATACAAATTCCAGAATCTTTACCTCTTTTACCAGTTCGAGACGTCGTGGTTTATCCATATATGATCATTCCTCTTTTTGTGGGGAGAACGTCTTCGATCAATGCCGTGAATGAAGCGCTTAATAAAGATCGTTTAATTTTTCTAGCAGCTCAAAAAAATACGGAAGAAGAAAATCCCGAGCGAGATGGAATTTGCAAAGTCGGTTGCGTGGGCATGATCATGAGAATGAATAAGCTGCCCGAAGATGGAAAGATTAAGATTTTAGTTCAAGGATTAGTGAAGGCAGAGATAAAAGAGTTCGATCAGGATTTTCCTCACTTTCAAGTGAAGATCAATCGCATTCAAGAAAATGCTTGGGAGCACAGAGCTCTTGAAGCCGAAGCTCTTATCAGAAATGTTAAAGCCCTTTTAGAAAAAGTAATTTCGATGGGCAAAGTTTTATCGCCCGACATCCTCGTTGTTTTAGATGAAATCACAGAGCCGGGCAGACTCGCTGATCTTGTCGCGAGCAATTTAGGACTAAAGGTCGAGCAGTCTCAGGCGATTCTTGAAATTTCAGATCCGGTAGATCGCTTGCGAAAAGTGAACGACGCTCTGACGAGAGAAATCGAAGTTTTAGATATGCAGTCGCGAATTCAGAACCAAGCAAAAGACGAAATGAATCGCACGCAAAAAGAGTATTTCTTAAGAGAGCAAATGCGAGCTATTCGCTCGGAGCTCGGCGATATTGATTCAAAGACCGAAGAGGTAGAAGAGATTCGCGCAAAAATCATGAATGCGAAGATGCCCGATGAGCCAGAGCGAGAAGCTTTAAAACAACTCAAGCGTCTTGAGAATATGCATAATGATTCAGCAGAGGCATCGATCATTCGAACCTATCTCGATTGGATGCTTGATCTGCCGTGGTCAAAAGCTTCGAAAGATAATTTAGATCTTAAAGAAGCGAAGAAAATTTTAGACGAAGATCATTTTGATCTCGAAAAAATCAAAGATCGAATTCTCGATCATTTAGGTGTTTGTAAATTGAAGGAATCTTTGAAAGGGCCGATTCTTTGTTTTGTTGGTCCTCCCGGAGTCGGAAAAACTTCGTTGGGGCGAAGTATTGCTCGAACGATGGGGCGAAAATTTATTCGAATGAGTATGGGCGGAATCAAAGATGAATCAGAGATTCGAGGTCATCGAAGAACTTACGTGGGAGCGATGCCTGGCCGAATCATTCAAGGCTTAAGAACAGCAAAATCGAATAATCCTGTGATGATGCTCGATGAGATTGATAAGTTAGGACAAGATTATCGAGGTGACCCAGCCTCTGCGCTCTTAGAGGTGCTTGATCCCGAACAAAACTATTCATTTCGAGATCACTATCTGAATCTACCCTTTGATCTCAGCAATGTGATGTTTATTTGCACAGCGAACGTATTGGATACGATTCCTGGGCCGCTTCGAGATCGGATGGAGGTCATTCGTTTGTCAGGCTATTCATTAGAAGACAAAATGGAGATCGCTCGACGCTATTTGATTCCAAAGCAGATTAAAGAAAACGGCTTAGAAGATTCAGACGTCAGCATTTCTGATTCGGCCATTCGAGCTGTGATTCAGGGCTATACTCGCGAAGCAGGCTTAAGAAATTTCGAGCGAGAAATTGCGAGTGTGTGCCGAAAAGTCGCGCGCTCAAAAGCTGATTT
>JBMTHG010000143.1:0-3825 GCA_049436045.1 Bdellovibrionota bacterium | reverse complement strand
ATCCGCCGCAGCTAAACCCTGTGAAGGATTTTGATTTCCGTTTAAGTCAATCACGCCCGCTACAAAAATTCGATCATCCTTCTCAAAGACTGGCTTTTGATAAACCCAGTCAGGAATCGATTTCGAACCTGTCGTCGAATAAACAATTTCAGGAACACTTGACTGGGCGCTCTTTAGCTTCTTTGAAGAGCAAGCTAAAAAATTTAATGCCAGACAGCCAAAACATATCAGCGATAAATTTGTTAATTTCATATTTTTTCTCCTTTTAAAACCTTAAAGCCTTCCTGTGACAAATTCGGTCACACCAAGCCTCAGCCAAAGGGATGAAAGCCCGGTCGCTCGAAGCTTTCGTGCTTGATTCTTCCGCAAAGCAAACCAAGAAATAGTGATCTACCGTCTTCCGTCTCAAAATCTAGGGCCACGGCGTTGCCCATGGCTGAGTCAAGAGAACAGGCGATGGCCGTTGTGACCTTTTTGATTTTTCCAGATTCATTGAATTGACAGGTCAGTGAGCGAAGATCACCGGGCAGCTCCCAATCTCTCTCGGCTGCACTCACTGAACACGAAATCAGATTTTCGAATTTGGGATGAAACTCAAAAGTCTCTCGCGAAAGATCAAAGTGTTCACTCGAAATTTCTTTTCGTTGATTTGTCATCACCACTTCGACTCGCCAAACAAGCTTCGTCGGCTCGACCTTGCTGCTGCCCTCTGAACTCCTCTCGAAATTTGATTCAGCATTTGACCCTGTATTTATTGCGAACATCAAGAGCAATGAAAACATCGATGCATCCTTTCTCTTTGAGAGTTTCAAAATTGAACCCCCATCAAAGAAAAGATTAAGGCCTCGATGTGACAACATAGGTCACATCGTTCTAAAAACTTCAAACAAATCGAAGTCAAAATCTTGGCGGGGAGGGCATCTGAGAAATTTATCGCTACACTATGAAGATATTCTCTATGACGGGGGCCAAAGCAAAACCGCGATATTTGACTAAATCTCGTTTTAAACTAGCGATTGAGTGCCCAACCAAACTTTTTTATACGGGCAAACCTGAAATCTATGCCAACAAAAAATTAGATGATCCTTTTCTTGCGGCATTAGCTCGTGGCGGCTTTCAAGTGGGCGAGCTGGCGAAGGCTTATTTTCCAGGTGGTGTTGAGGTTGAAAGCCTCGACTATGATGAGGCCATTGCAAAAACAAAAGAGCTTCTTCAGCGCGAGAATGTGATTATTTTTGAAGCCGCTCTTCAGGTTGAAAATCTTTTTATTCGAGTCGATGTGCTTCAAAAAAATGGCGATCACATCGACATCATCGAGGTGAAATCAAAGTCATATGATCCTGAAAATCCAGAAGGCTTCTCAAAGCAAAACGGCGAGCTTCGTGCCAACTGGGTTCAATATTTTTATGATGTCGCTTTTCAAACTCATGTGGCCAAAAAATATTTTAAAAGCTCAAACGTCTCGCCCTTTCTAATGCTAGCTGATAAGTCGGTGGGAGCACCGAGCTCTGGCCTCAATCAAAAGTTTCTTTTAGTCAAAAAAGATAATCGAACTCGATGTGTGCAGACTCAAGAGCTCACGCGCGAAGATTTGGCCAAACGCTTGCTCACCTTGATTGATGTTGATCAAGAGGTGCAAAAGATTTTGAACACGAAGAATGAATCAGGCTTTAGTTTTGACGAGCAGGTGAAGGCCTTCGCAGACGCTTATGAAAAAGACGAGCGCATTGCTCCAAGAGTGGGAATGGCTTGTAAGAAGTGCGAGTTTGATATTTCGAAAACAGAAACGAATTTGTCTTTGAAGTCGGGGCGACGAGAGTGTTGGCAAGAAGCTCTTCGTTTAAAAAAAGAAGATTGGGATCGACCCAAAGTCTTTGAGCTCTGGGATTTTCGAAGCTGTCACAAGTCGATGGCAGCCGGTAAATTCTTTCTCGATGAGCTCGATGAAACTGACATTCAATTAAAAATCGACAATAAGCCGGGCCTGAGTCGCACCGAGCGCCAGCTTTTGCAGATCAAAAAGACCAAGGCGAAAGACAACGAGGCTTTCATTGATCGAAAGTCTTTAGAGGCTGAGATGAAGACGTGGAAGTTTCCTCTTCATTTCATTGATTTCGAGACCACGGCGGTCGCTTTGCCATTTCATGAGGGCGCAAGGCCCTATGAAGGAGTGGCCTTTCAGTTTTCACATCATGTTGTCGATGCCAATGGTCACGTAGCGCATCAGGGTGAATATTTGCACACGACAGTGGGAGAGTTTCCGTCGTTTCATTTTCTTCGAGCCCTGAAGAAAGAGTTAGAGCAAGATGAGGGATCAATTTTTCGATATTCGCATCACGAAAATACTTATCTGAATTTCATTCTCAATCAGTTGGAGCGATCAGATGAGCCCGACCGAGCGGAGCTGCAAAGTTTTTTAAAGACGATCACTCGATCGAAAAAAGATGCAAAAGAGCAGTGGGTGGGCGAGCGTGACATGATTGATTTGTGTCAGATGGTGAAGCGATATTTTTATCATCCACGGCAGTGTGGTTCAAATTCTTTGAAATATGTTTTGCCGGCAGCACTAAATGCTTCGATTTTTTTGAAAGAAAAATATTCAAAGCCGATCTATGGAGCGGCCAATGGAATTCGGAGTTTAAATTTTAAAGACTATGCATGGGTCAAGCAAGATGAGGCCGGTGAGGTGATCGACCCTTATCGACAGTTGCCAAAAATCTTCGAGAATTGTTCAGCAGACGAAATCGATTTGCTTTTTGATGAAGACGAATTGGCCAACGGTGGTGCTGCCATGACGGCCTGGGCACAGATGCAATTCACCGAGATGTCGCCACAAGAGCGTGAGGCCATTGCCACAGCTCTTAAAAAATATTGCGAGCTCGATACGCTCGCGATGGTGATGCTCTATGAATATTGGCGAGAGAGTTTAGATGATTGATTTTAAACGATAGAAAGGGAGATGCACTAATGGCAAAAACTTTGTTTAAAGAGGTCGGTTATTGTCTAGAAAAGTTAATGCTTGATATTGATATGGGTGAAATTGGGCTCCCTGATATTCAAAGACCATTTGTTTGGCCTAGCAGTAAAATTCGAGACCTTTTTGATTCGATGTATAAAGGTTTTCCTGTGGGTTACCTGTTATTTTGGACAAACGCTACGGGCGATGGCACATCATCAATCGGTACAAATCAAAAACAAAAGCCAGCCAGACTTCTTATAGTGGATGGTCAGCAACGAATGACTTCTTTATATGCGGTTTTAAAAGGTCATCCCGTGATTCGCGAAAACTATAAGTCTGAAAAAATTATGATCGCCTTTAAACCTGTCGATCAAAGTTTCGCTGTGACCGATGCCGCCATAAAAAAAGATGCAGAATACATCGCTGACATCAGCGAGCTATGGAACGCAGGCAAAGGCCGAAATCGAGTTGTTAGAGATTTTTTAAATCGGCTCAATGAAAAGAGGCCACTCAATGAGGCTGAAGAGGATTATCTGTCAGAGGCTATTGATCGCTTGTACGATATTCAGAACTTTCCTTTCACCGCTCTTGAGATTTCAGCGAATGTCACTGAAGAGGAGGTGGCTGATATTTTTGTGAGAATAAACAGTCAAGGGAAGTCGCTCAATCAAACAGACTTTATCTTGACCTTGATGTCAGTTTTTTGGGATCAGGGTCGCACCGATCTTGAAAATTTTTGCAAAGAATCTCGTCAGCCAAATGCCGGTAAGGCGTCGGCCTTTAACCATTTCTTAAAGCCTGATCCGGATGAGCTGTTGAGAGTGAGTGTGGGTTATGGCTTTAAGCGTGGTCGCATGAAGGCGATC
>JBMTHG010000142.1:0-3828 GCA_049436045.1 Bdellovibrionota bacterium | reverse complement strand
GGCTATGATTTTTAGCATGACAGGCTTTGGCTCGGTGTCTGAGATTTTTCAAGTGGGCGATGCTCAGATTCAGCTGAGTTGTGAACTCAAATGTCTAAACTCAAAATTTTTGGATCTCCAAATTCGATCTCCTCGCGTCTATTCGAGCTTTGATCTTGAGATTTCAAAGAGAATAAAACAGAGCCTTACGCGAGGTCGTTTAGAGCTCTATGTGACACGAGAGGTCATCGAGGGAAGCACTCAAAAGCTTCGAGTCAACTCCGATGAGCTTCATCAAGTTTACAGAGCCTTAGAGCAAGTTCGTGAGTCTCTTAAAATTGAGCAAAGAATTCAGCTTGAACATTTGCTCCAGCATCCCGATTGGCTTCACAGCTCCGAAGCGGCGATTGATCCTGAAGGAGAGAAAAAATTTTTCTTTCGCCTGTTAGATCGCGTCATTGAACAAGTGACAGATTCAAGATCGAAGGAGGGTGAAGCCCTCAAGCGAGTTCTTGAAGATCAACTTCAAGATTTAGATTCCATTTATTCTAAGATCAAAAATCAAAATGAAGCTCTTGTTAAAAATCTTCGCTCTCGTTTGAAAAGCCGCATTGAGGAGCTCATGCATGATGTAAAATTTGATGCCATGAGACTCGAGCAAGAGATTGCGATTTGGGTGGCTCGATCAGATTTTCAAGAAGAGATCGATCGGTTGGGCCATCATCTTGAAAGCTTTCGCTCTCGGCTTCAAGAGGGCGGAGAAGTGGGGCGGCGCTTAGAGTTTATCGTTCAAGAAATGCACCGCGAGCTCAATACCATTGGATCGAAGTGCTCAGACTCGTCATGGACCACTCAGGTCATAAACATGAAGAGTCTAGTTGAACGAATGAAAGAACAGATTCAGAATATAGAGTGAGTGAGTTTAAACGTGTCGGCTAAAGCATTCGTTCTTTGTGTCTCGGGGCCTTCAGGCAGTGGAAAAACAAGTTTGTGCGATCGCTTGGCTGATGAGCTTGATTTCGCCTATCGAAGTGTTTCGGTGACCACACGAAAGCAACGAAGTCGTGAGGTCTCTGGGCGGGATTATGTTTTCGTGTCACCTGAAGATTTTCAGCGGATGAAGAGCGAAAATCACTTTGTAGAAACCGCCGAGGTCTTTGGTAATTGGTATGGAACTCCGCGTGAGCCTCTAGAAAAGGCCCTTGATCAGGGCGGAATCATCGTGATGGATATTGACACCGTCGGAGCCATGAATGTGAAGGCGGCCTTTTCGGATCGCTGCGTGACGGTCTTTATTGAGCCCCCGTCGATGGAGGAACTTAAAAATCGGCTTGAGCAAAGAAAGCAGAATGATTCCAAGGACTTAGAGAAAAGGCTGGAAGAGGCTAAAAGAGAGCTTTTGGAAGTGGATCGCTATGATTTTAGTATCATCAATCGAGATTTTGATCAGGCCTATGCGGAGTTAAAATCTTTTGTCTTGAAGCAACGCCTTGAAAGACCTTGAATATTTTTCGTAAAATTGCTTTCTTGGGCTCAAAGAGAGGAAGTCAAAAATGGCACGAATTACAGTAGAGGATTGTTTAGAGAACGTAAGAAATCGCTTTGAATTGGTGCATGTGGCGTCTCGACGAGTTCGTCAGCTCATGAAAGGAGCTCGGCCTTTGGTAGACAATACTTTCTCTCAAAATCGCCTGATTGTTGTTTCTCTTCGAGAGGTTGCTGCCGGTTGTGTTCGCCCTCAGCGCGACGATTCTGAAGTTCAAGCTTAAGCTGCCTAAAGTCTTTAAACAGTGATAAGATTTTCACTGTGGATCTGTTAGAAGGCCTGAAAAAAGACATTCATTCTCTTCGACCCCAGTTTCCCTTGGGGCCCATCGAGAAGGCTTTTCATCTCTCTGCCAAACTTCATGAAAACCAAGTTCGAAAAAGCGGCGAGCCCTATATTGTTCATCCCGTTGAAGTCGTAAGAATTTTACTCGATCTTCACCTCGATTTGCCCTCTCTTGTCGCCGGACTTTTGCACGACACAGTCGAAGACACGGCCTTAGAAATTTCAGAAGTCGAAAATGAATTTGGAAAAGAAGTCGCCTTCTTAGTCGATGGGGTCACAAAACTATCAAAGCTTTCTTTTAAATCTTCTCATACGGCTCAAGCTGAAAATTTTAGAAAAATGATCATGGCCATGGGAAAAGATATTCGAGTGATTTTGATCAAAATCGCCGATCGTCTTCACAACATGAGAACCTTGCAGCATATGTCTCCAGAAAAGCAGATTCTTATCGCATCTGAGACAGAAGAAATCTATGCCCCACTGGCTCATCGTTTAGGAATCAACTGGGTGAAGACCGAGCTTCAAGACTTGTGTTTGCGTTTTTTAAAACCTGAAGTTTATTTCAAGCTCGTTCAGCTAGTCTCACAGACGAAGAGCAGTCGTGAAAAATATATCGAAGATGTGATTCAAATTTTAACGAGTCATTTAGAGCAAAATCATTTCAAGCAATTTGAAATTTCTGGGCGACCAAAAAACTTTTATTCGATCTACAAAAAAATGGAAGAGCAGCATCTGACCTTTGATCAGATTCATGACTTGTTGGCATTTAGAATTATTTGTGAAGATATTCGATCTTGTTACCAAGCTCTAGGAATCATTCACTCGCTTTACAAGCCAGTTCCCGGGCGATTCAAAGATTATATCGCCATGCCGAAGGCCAATTTATATCAGAGCTTACACACCACGGTGGTTGGCCCACAGGGGCATCGAATGGAAGTTCAGATTCGAACATTTCAAATGCACAGTATTGCAGAGTTTGGAATTGCAGCTCATTGGAACTACAAAGAAGACGGTAGTGTCGAGGCGACTGAGGTTGAAAAATTTTCTTGGATTCGACGGCTAGTCGAGCAGCAAGAAGATGTTAAAGATCCTTCAGAATTTTTAGATAGCCTCAAGGTGGATCTTTTCGAAGAAGAGGTTTTTGTTTTTTCTCCCAAAGGAAAAGTGGTGGCCTTGCCGAGTGGCTCGTGTCCGATTGATTTTGCCTATGCCATTCACTCTGAAGTCGGAAGCCGTTGCGTTGGAGCGAAGGTCAATGGTCGGCTTGTTCCACTTCGACACCGACTCGAAAGTGGAGATGAGATTGAGATTTTGACATCTGAGGGGCAGACCCCGAGAAAAGATTGGTTAGATTTTGTAATCACGAGCCGAGCTCGATCAAAAATCAGAGCTCACGTGAAAAAAGCTCAGCGTGACGATTCAAAAATCTTGGGTGAAAAACTTTTAGATCGAGAGTTTCGAAAAAAGAAACTAAATTTTGCAAAGCTTCAAAAAGAGGGCGTTTTACAAAAAGTGGCTTCCAGTCTTTCGTCTGCCAACGAAGAAGACCTTCTCATCAAGATTGGTTTTGGAAGAATTTTAGCCGCCGATGTGATCAAGCCAGTGATGAAGGCATTGGGCTTAGACCTACCTGAAGAAGATGTGGTGCTAGAGCCGACATCAACCCAGGTGCCTACAACGACAAAGACATCAAGTGATAGAAGCCCTGTGATTGTTGAGGGTATCGACAATATGCTGGTGCGGTTTGCGCGCTGTTGTAATCCGATTCCGGGCGAGCCCATCGTGGGATTTGTCTCGCGAGGAAAGGGAATATCTGTGCATGCGGCTCATTGTAAAAAAGCTCTCGACCTAGACCCTGAGCGACAAGTGGATTTGGTTTGGGATCCAGGCCAGAAAAAGAGATTTAAGGCGGGCATTAAAGTGATTACGGTGGATCGTCCGGGAATGTTGGCCGAAATCACTCAAGTGATCTCAAGCTTTGATGTGAACATCAGTAATGCGAAGGTTCAAATGCATGC
>JBMTHG010000141.1:0-3843 GCA_049436045.1 Bdellovibrionota bacterium | reverse complement strand
CAGAGGCCCTCGAACTTCTTAGAGCTTTTGGAGAGTGTTTAGAGGTTCCGATTTCCCTAACTTGATTTGATGATATTCGACAAAACACAAAGCAAAAAGCAAAGAGAGCCCCCTCCCCTCGAGAGCGCTCTCTCTTTTTTTTAATCCTCAAAAGATTCAGTCTCGAGAGCCTCGTTCAAGGCATCTTCGATCAGACCCTGAACAAGATTGGCACACTCGATGGGCTTATCGTTTCCAAACTGAAGGCTTCCAGAGCAAGTGATCACACGATCAGCAATCGCCTGCATATTGGCACGCTTGTCTTCTTTCGACAAAATAGGATCGAAGGGCAAAGAGGCTAAATCATAAAGGTCGACCATCTCGCCTTTAAAAGCAATTTCAAGATTTGGTCGCACTCGATGAGTTTCAATTTTTTGGCTCTCTTCATTGAAAACCTGAACGGAGGCATTTCCTTTCAAAGCCACCCGCCCAGCAAGATTGCCGGAGACCTCTTCAATCGCTTTTTGAAACATGCTTCGCCCAGAAATGCCAAGCGGCATATCAAAAATAGACTCTCGATCGTCATAATTAGAGGTGAGATTCATCACAGATGAAATCGAATATTCTATCTTGCCCGAACGGTTGAGAAGACTCTCTCCGACCGTCGCATTAAGTAGATTTTCAAAATTTTCTGCAGCACGAAGCTCTTCTTTTAAAGTCGCAATCTTTTGATCGATCTCGGAACTTTTAACTTCGATCTCTTCGATCTTGACCTCGGTTTCTTCGATTTGTGAGTTTAGAGCTTCGCGATCTGAAGCATCAGTAGTCTCATCTAAACGAGTCCTCAGCTCATTCAAAAGCTCGTAAGACTCCCTATGCGGATCGAACAGATCATTCTGTTCTGATGTAAGATTGTAAATATCACTGTTAATTTCCCAAGGCATTCGCATATCCGTTGATGAAAACGAACGCTCATAGCGTCTCTCATCATGCGATTTACAATCTTTAAAATCAAACACGCCCTGAGTTGAAAACTCAAAGTCAGCCTTCTCTGTTGGTTTACCATTGACGCTCTCCAAAGCTTTAGCAAAATCAACTTTTGCCGTGGCCGTGTGATCAATATGGCCCGTGTCTACATCAAGCCCATCCCAATAGAGACAATTTAATCGCTCGACAATATTAAAGTTGCCAGCCAAAGATTCGGAGCCGTTTTTAGAAGCCGCCGATCGCCAAATATTATCAAGAACTCTCATCAAAGCGATAGAATCGCGTGAACTAAAGTTGTAATCACTCACCACATCCTCTCGAGAAACAGCTTCAGCCGAGCCAAATGCAAAGAGATGGTTCACAATTTCTACTTCAAGCTCCGAAAGAGCTTGGGCTTTTTCACCTTTGATTGATGATAGCGAAAATCGCTCAGCCCTCTCTTTGGCAAGTTTCGCTAGACGCTCAATCATTTCTTTCTGAGTCGCCGGCTCAGAATTCGAGCCTTGTGAATCCGAAAATTCACATCCCACGAGCGTTATGGCCGCCATCAGAGGCAAGCTAAGTCGCTTCATTGTATTTTTTATTTTTAGACTATTTGTCTGGTAGTTAAATCCAAGTTTCATTTTTATATTCCTTTCAAAATCGCTTTATTCGTTTTTGCTTTTGATCGTCTTAACGCCACAAGAAAAACTCTCATCACTTGAGACTCTCAGCTCGCCTGCCTCTTAGCTCAAGTTTTCTCAAAACAAAAGGGGGGTAATTTACAAATTAGTTTCTAATGTGAACTCAGAATCACAACTGATTTGTTTTTATGCAGTATTTTCATATAGATATTAGCCTCTAATGAATTTTTAAATTTTACAGTTTGAAAATTTTTTTGCCGACATCTTGATATTTCAGAGAATCTTTACTAGAGACTGCCTACATGAAATCGGTGATCTCACCACAATCAGGCTTTGGAGATTTGAAGAAGACGTCTTTTTTAGATGCTCTTCGCCATGCGATTTTTGAAAAGAAACGTGTGAATAAAAACTTTAATCTAAGTCTTCTATCACGAAAGTCAGGCCTCTCATCGAGCCTCATCAGCTTGATTTTGAAGGGAAAGCGATTGGTGACTTTAAGAAGTGCTGAAAAATTGGCTCTTGCGCTTGGACTTCGTGGTCGAAACCGAACTTATTTTTTGAAACTCGCCAAGCTACATAACGCAAGATCAGAAGAGGAACGCTTTAGTATTGAAAATGAGATTCTTAAGCTCAAAGCAAAAGACAAAGCTTCTGAGAATCTGCTTCAACTTAATCAATACAGGCTTCTCTCAAGTTGGTACTACCCCGTCATTTATTCTCTTGTCGGAACAAAAAAGCTTCAAAACGACCCCCAAAAAATTTCTGGTCTTTTGAAATATCCCGTTCGGGTTGAAGAAGTCGAAAAAGCTATAGCCGATCTTATCGACATGAAATTGCTGACTGAAGCAAATGGAGTGCTGGCTCAAACCACTCAAACACTTGCCACCGACGACGAAGTGCAGCGTCACGCCTTAATTCGCTACCATAAATCGATGCTTCAGTTAGCCGATAAGGCCTTGCTCGAAGAATCTGCAAAGAGAGAGTTTAGGGGATTGACGATAGGAATACCTAAAAAGCAAATTCCAGTTATTAAGCAAAAAATTCGAGATTTTTTCTCAGAACTAAATATTTATCTCAGTGAATTTCATGAATCTGAAGAGATTCATCAGATAAACCTTCAAATGTTTAGCTTAAGTTTAACGCAAGATTCATCTCGAAATGAGGATTCAAAATGAACTTTAACTTTTTAAAATTTAAACATGTGACGTTGATTGCGATCAGCGCGTTTTTTTTCGTAGCCTGCAAAGGCTCCAATCAAGAACTTGGCGGAATCCATGTCGGAAATCCCTTTCAAGATGAAGGAGATGGGCAAAAACCTCAAACACCTATCGTGATTGACGAGCCTATTGCAAACTCTGACAGAATGAGAGAGTTTAGCGCCAATCAGCAGTTTAAAGTCTATCTTCCGGCATCACTTCAACGAAGCTCATCAAGCGAAAAACCGACGACCTCGAAGATCGATTTAAATCAGGCTGAGACGATTTTAAGTTTAGAATCGCCCGAAGACGGAGACATCTTTAAAGTTTTTGCAGTCACCGAGCTAGGTGATAAAAAATCGATCGAGGATTTGGAGGCACTCGAAGCCACTTTTAAAGAAAATCTTCCACAAATTTCATTTGAAGACGCCAACACTTCGACTTTTTTAAGTCGACTTTCTCGATGGGAAGATGAGGGACGTTTTTATGAGCTGAGACTTATTCTCAGCCCTTATCGTCAAATTCTTGTGAGTGAAATCGTGACCACTAAAAAGCAGGCGATGATCAAACTTTCTCACCAAGTCGAGAGAATTCGATTCGATCTTGCAGGCCCGAAAATTTATCGAATGGATTGGTCGATTTTTAAAGATAGAGAGATTAATCGAATTCAATTCAGGCTTTCTGGATTCGATCAATTCTCAAAAGACAACTTAAATCTAGAGTTTCATCTTCAGCACCGCTTATCAAATGGGGATTTAAAACCAATGGGTGTATTTCGATCCCCCTTAAAGCGTGTTGAAAAAAATCCGATAGATCTAGCAGCTTGGTTCGATCTAGAAGCCTCTTCGATCGATCTTTGGGGATTCACTGAGAATGAAAGCCTAGAGGTCAATGTGATTAAGGTTTCTGATCAAGTCGGAAATGCCACTCTTTTGATACGAAGAGATGAGCTTGATACCTATTTCGAAACCGAGTTGTTAGCGAATCTTGATGAATCTGACATTAACGATTGGAGTTGGTGGAGCTCTGAGCACCCCGCCTTGATCTGGCACAGCTCG
>JBMTHG010000140.1:0-3853 GCA_049436045.1 Bdellovibrionota bacterium | reverse complement strand
GGAGCTCGAAAAATACGGGCTTCATACCTCTGAACCCTGGAGAGAGAAAGCTTGGGGCGAGTATCTTGAAGCCTATATTCAAGAGACAAGAGCGCTGTTTCTTCGCGGCGTGTTTTTTTGTGATTCGATACGTTATGGGCAGTTTAGGCTTCGGTGGGCCAGCATGATGCCTCTGAAGATTGGAGTTCATAGTCTTGATTTTTTTTGGCAAAATAAAAGAGATGTAAACCAAAACAAAATTAGTCGAAACAAAGTTTACCAACTTGCTGTTGAAAGTTTGCTAGATGTTTTTTTAAACCGAAAACTCAATAAATATTTCTCAAAAAGGAAAATCATTTGAAAATCTATACCAAAACTGGAGATGCCGGAGAGACGAGTCTCTTTTCTGGGGAGCGCAAGAAAAAATCAGAAGATCGAATTGAAGCTTATGGGAATGTAGATGAGCTCAATTCTTTTTTAGGTTTTGCGATTGTTTTGTGCCAAGCGCCGAAACTTAAAGAAAAACTTTTAACTGTTCAGAACGACCTTTTCTTGATCGGGTCTGATTTGGCCACTCCTCTTGATAGTTCATTAAAAATAGAACGAATCAGCGAAGATAAATCTGTGACGATGGAATCATGGATTGATCAACTAGACGCGGATCTTGAGCCTCTTAAAAACTTTATCTTGCCGGGGGGTGGTGAGCTTTCGGCAAGGCTTCATATCTGTCGCACATTGGCTCGTCGGGCCGAGAGAGGTGTGGTTCATCTTGCTACGAATGAGCAGATCAATGCTGAGGTGATTCGATATCTCAACAGACTGTCAGATTTTTTCTTTGTGGCGGCTCGATGGGCCAACCATGAAGAGGGCCAATCCGATGTGATTTGGAATCAAGATGAGTGAGATTTTTTAGCCGAATAAGCCTCTGACTTTTGGTTTTTCTTTTTTAATGATCGTGTCGAGTTTAACGAAACTGTCTTGAATGTCTTGTAGTGATTCAAGATTTTGCTTTTTTAGAAGTTTGATAAATTCAATAAGCACTAAGGCGGTATAGCGACAATCATCCAACGAGCGGTGGCGCGAACCCGTTTTTGAAATTCCAAGCCTCGCCATCATCACATCGAGATTATGCGAAGTTTCATAAGGAAAAAGCATTTTTGAGATGCCGATGGTGTCGATCACAAGATTCTGAATCGAAGGAAGTCCACAAATTCGAAAATCGCGAAGCAAAAATGATAAATCAAAGCGAGCGTTTTGGGCCACCCAGGTGGATTTTCCACAAAAGCTATAAAAGCTTGGTAAAACTTCCCGAATCGATTTCTCGTTTTTCACGTCTTTGTCACGAATGCCGTGAATGGCGCTTGAGGCCTCTGGGATACTCTTAGAGGGCTTCACAAGGCATTGAAATTCATCAGTAATTTCGAGGCCTTGTACTCTTAAGGCGCCGATCTCGATGATCTCATCGCCTTGGTCCGCATAAAGGCCTGTCGTCTCTAAGTCAAGAACCAGGAATTCCATTTCACTTAAACTTGGTGTTTTCACAATCAACCTCTATGCCTTATTTGACAAACGCGCGCAGGCGTTTAATGCTTTTAGACGAAAACATTTTCATGGGTAAACATCAACCAACGAATTCAGTTCTCAAATAATTATGGATCCAATCGCCATTTATTATTGGATTGCAATTTTCTTCTGTTTTCTCGGTTCCACTTTTTTTTCTGGCACTGAAACAGCATTAACTTCGCTGAGTCCTGTTCAGGCAGAAAAGCTAGCTGCCGATAAAGGTTGGTTCTCTAAATCTTTAAAACATTGGATTGATTTCCCGAATCGTTTATTGGCGACGAATCTTTTGGGAAATACCTTAGTGAACACTGCGGCCGCTACTTTAACGGCTTCTTATTTTCAGATTTTTCACCCGCAGATCAATTTGGCGATTGTCACAGGAGCTCTTACGATCGTGATTCTCATTGTTGGGGAGATTGCGCCCAAAATGTTTGCGAGAAGTTATAGTGAGTTTTTGGCACCTTTTTGTTGCCGAGTACTCGTGATGCTGAACTATGTTCTTTACCCTCTGACGCAAGTGATTACTCAAGGTGTTGTCGTTGTCTTACGAGCCTTTGGTGTCGTTTTGTCTTCTAAGCGAAGCATTCGAATTGCAGACATCGAAAGAATGGTGTTGATGGCTAATCGGGATGGAAGCACTGAAAAAGATAAGACCAAAATTCTTTCGTCTGTTTTTGAATTTTCTAAGCGGCGAGTTAAAGATGTCATGATTCCAAAAGATCAGATTTCTGCACTATCGGTAGACTCAGATCTGATCGACGTCTTAGACACAGTGAGACGAGAGAACCATTCTCGTTACCCCGTATACAAATCAAGTCTCGATCGAATTATTGGATTTCTACATGCACGAGACCTCTTTTCTGTTCTCAAAAATTATGCCTTCGACTCAGGAGAAAAGTTGAATTTGAATCAGTTTTCGTTGAGAACCTGTTTGAGAAGAGCTTTTTTTGTCTCTGAACATTCGATGATTTCAAACGTCTTGAATGAAATGAAGAAAAAAAGAATTCATTTAGCCATTGTGAAAGATGAGTGGGCGAATGTGGTCGGGCTCATTACGTTAGAAGATATTTTA
The DNA here is from genome assembly GCA_049436045.1 of Bdellovibrionota bacterium. Lineage (GTDB taxonomy): Bacteria > Bdellovibrionota > UBA2394 > UBA2394 > UBA2394 > JBMTHG01. The sequence continues at coordinate 1,239 of JBMTHG010000140.1, read as the reverse complement.
GAAGAAGTTTTCGGTGAAATCGAAGATGAGCATGATGAGAGACAAGAGCAGCCCGTCATAGACCTTTTTGAATCTGGAATAGAGGTAGAGGGAGATACGTCACTTTCTGATCTGCGGTCCAAATATGAAATTGAACTTGAGGCTTCAGAATCCTATTCGACTTTAAACGGATTTTTGCAGCACTATGCGAGTCATCAGCAGCTCAGCCCGCGCATGGTCATTATTTGGAAGAATTATATTTTTACAATTTTAAGTGTCGTCGAAGGGCAAGTTGAAAAGATTAGAATCAATCAACTGCCCGATACAGAGGAGGATTAGGAATGAGCTCACAAAGCGTTGATTTTTTAAACATAGAAGATTTACTCACCGATCAGGAAAAGCAAGTTCAGCAGTCTGTTCGGGATTTTGTTGATCAAAATTTTCTTCCCGTTGTGGCCGAGCACTACCGGAATGGAACGTTTCCCAAGGAGCTCATTGCAAAAATAGGAGAGATGGGACTTTTGGGTTGCAACTTAGAGGGCTATGGTTGTGCGGGCCTCAACAACATTGAATATGGCATCATCATGAAAGAGTTAGAGCGAGGAGACAGCGGCCTTCGATCATTTGCCTCCGTTCAAACATCTTTGTGTATGTTTCCGATTTATACATACGGCACAGAGGAGCAAAAGAAAAAATGGCTTCCAGAGATGGCGGCCGGCAGAAAAATTGGCTGCTTTGGATTAACAGAGCCTGATTTTGGAAGCAATCCAGGTGGAATGCTGACGACCGCAAAGCCCGTGGGAGATAAGTTTATTTTAAATGGCACAAAACGTTGGATCACCAACGGAACCATAGCGGATGCGGCTGTGATATGGGCAAAGCTCAACAATGAAGTTCAAGGCTTTCTTGTGCCCACTAACTCAAAAGGCTTTATTGCTCGAGACATTCCAGGAAAGTTGTCACTGCGCGCTTCGGTAACCTCTGAATTGATTTTAGAAGACTGTGAAGTTTCAGCCGATGCGATTTTACCAGAGGCTAAAGGGCTAAAAGCGGCACTAAACTGCTTAACTCAAGCTCGCTATGGAATTGTTTGGGGTGCTATTGGGGCGGCCGAAGCCTGTTATTTAGAGGCCCTTAATTTTGCAAAGGAGCGTGAGAGCTTTGGTCAGCCTCTTGCTCAAAAGCAATTGGTGCAGTCAAAACTTGTTTGGATGCTCACAGAAATTACGAAAGCTCAGCTCTTAGCACTTCGATTGGGGC
>JBMTHG010000139.1:0-3873 GCA_049436045.1 Bdellovibrionota bacterium | reverse complement strand
GATAGGATTTTACCCATGCAAGCGACCATCGCCCCAAACAAAATCACCGTTCGCCATACGATTCGCGAAGATGTCGGCCGCGAGTTTCTCACCTTCTCCATCGAAAACGGCTGGGACGATGTAAAGAAATTTGTCAACAAGGTTTTGATTTTTGAGTCGAAAGAATACTTTTTTTCTGCTTGGAATTCTGATCGAAATGAGGTTTACTTTGCTCGGCAGTTGACAAAGGACGACGTCGTCTTGAATCCCCACAATATCTGCTGGAGTTCGGCGACAATCAAAAACAAGTAAAGGAAGCGTTAACAAATTGCTTCTTGACATTTGATAATAAGATTGTGTGTCTTAGATGTAAAAAAGAACAAGATGAACTAAGTTCTTCTGCCGCAACGACTTGCGTTGGGGCCCCCGCCGATGTAAGTTGTTGAATAAGAACGGTTTACGCGGATTCATCGTCTACCACGAAGCCGCCCACATTGTCAAGGAAATAAAAAGCCCTTGACGACGAGCGTTTTTCTGTTAGTCTCATTTACATCAAGGAGAGAGCGAGTAATACGCCTCCCGCCAGCCGTAGTAGTCAATGGCTAATGGGGAAAGAACAAAGGACACCGGAATGACTACCGGATCAACCTTTTATAGCCGGATAACGAACCGGCCCTTGACTCCTAATTTAATATGAAATTAATTGGACAACTCCCCATCAAGGAAATAAAAAACCCTTGACGGCGAGCGTTTTTCTGATAGAGTCTTTCCATGCGATACGAACTCCTCTTTGAAACGGCGACGATGATTTACTGCATGGTTTTCCCACACACTCGGGAAGGTCTTGACGACGCATTTCGGATTGTGGAAAGTTATGGAAGAGAAATCGAATGCGCAGAAATTTCCAGTTCTCGCGATGGAGAAATCTGGAAAATTGATTGACAACTTCGAAAAAACCTTTAAACTAAAAAAACAATGAAAAGCAATGCGAAAGAATTTGCGGTTCTGAGCGAAGCCCTTGCTGTTGCCCATGTAGCGGTGGAAAGGCTTATCAATCAAACGCCACCGGAGCACAAGCTCATGAAGCAACTTTTTGAAGATTGGAAAAAAACTCTTGTAAAGGCTGATTCTCTCATCATCACCGAAAAGCTTTAAAATCAAATAAAAAAATGAATAACATCATCCGAGCAATCGCACCATTCGAAGCTGTTACCTATCGCCGGGAAGACGGCAACGTTGCCATCTACAAGGTCGCCCGCTTTACGAAGCGGCCCATGACGAAAGATGGTGTCGTTTCTGGTTTTCGTGCGTGGAAGCGCCGTAACACTGGGACCAGCGAACAAGCGGGTTGGCGCGGCTTCCGCCACGACCGAATTTTGAAGAGCGAACGAGTTTTCGCTTGACTTTCTCGGGCCGAGCCGCGACGACTTCATGGCGACGGCAAAGAGTAGGCCCGAAATCCCCCAGCAGGAACTTGGCGGTTGCCACTGTGGGGGCTAAAGAAACCGCCCGCTTGGGGTCAGCGTCAAAAGCCCCTTGACTTTTGGGGGTCGAAGCATTAAGGTGATGCAATCGGCTTTTAACCGATTGAAGACGGTTCGATCCCGTCCGGCCCTACCATTTTCCAAACCCTTGCGCGAGAAGAAGTTGCGTTGGGGCCCCCGCCGACGTAAGTCGTTGAATACAAAGGGTTTACATAAATTCGCCCTCTATCACAATTGCCGAGAACTGTCAAGCGCAAAAAAAATAAAAAAAAGTTCTTGATCTGCCGATCATCTTCAATAAAAAATCAGTCAATGAACAATTGGATTCCCCGCAGCCTTCGATGGAATGACGACGAACGCGCCGCCCGCCGCATTGCAAGCAAAAATGCTCGCGAGTATGCACAAATGCTTTGGAATGAAAAGGAGAATTTCCGCCAAAGTATCGAAAAAGAAATCGAACAGAAAAAGCTTGCATCCATTCAAGCTTCGGCCTAGTATCTAACCCATGAAACTGAAAGAGGCGTTGGAGATTGTCGGGGGTCTTTCCAAGCCCAGCAAGATGCCGGGTCACGGCTGGAGCATTTCCGCCAAGCGTTGCAAGACAGGGAGCAAGCTTCGAAAGGTAAAAGGAAGCGTTTGCGAAAAGTGCTACGCTTTGAAAGGCCGTTATCCCTTTCCCAATGTCCAGAACGCAATGGAGCGCCGCTTCGCTGCCCTTTCGCACCCCCAATGGGTCGAGGCTATGACGGTCGCGATTGGCTTGTCTGAATCTTCGGGGTGCTTTCGTTGGGTAGACTCGGGCGACATTCAAAGTGTTGAAATGCTCGAAAAAATCGTGCAAATCGCCAACAATCTCCCGCAAATCCGTTTTTGGCTTCCAACTCGGGAGTACGGGATCGTTTCGGAATATGTCAAGAAAAACGGAGCGTTTCCCGACAATCTGACGGTCCGCCTTTCGTCCTACATGATCGACGGCCAGCCCCCGACAAAGCTCGCGGAACGGTTGGGGTGCGTCACAAGCGGCGTCACCAAAAGCGGCTTCACTTGTCCAGCATCAAATCAGGGGAATAAGTGCCTTTCCTGTCGGGCGTGTTGGGACCGGTCGGTGGGCAATGTAAACTATCGTCAGCACTAAGAGCTTTAACCATTGTTAAAACATCCTCATGGGAAAACGGTCCTTTTGCTACGTTGTAAATGAAACAAACAATTTGACAGTTTTCTTTCGTATAAAATCCTTTCGGGTCTTTTTTGTCGACTGACGGAGAGAATGGGCGTCTAGGGGTTTTTGTTCTCTCTAAATTAAATCTAATTCTAGTGACTTCACAAACGCCTTTCTCTATTTTTTCTTGTATCCATTCTTGTGTGATGGTGAACGGCGCTTCGGGGTGTTTAGTTTTATGTCTGTGTTTGCAACCTATAAACAAACGTAAAGCTAAAGACTTTGGCTTAGTCGCTCTTAATGCGTTATAGGCTTTCTGATAATCTACGCGAGAATGGTTGCATATACAGCAAGAGTGACCATTTTTATATCTATATCCTTTATGGTTTCGTTTACAAGGTTTTCCTAAATAATGAATATTCGGATTGAAATTAAAATCGCTGGGAATAATAGTAGTCATACTTACAATTACAGTAAATTCTAATGTTTGGGAAATTAACACTAAAAAATCCATTGAAAAATGGCTTCTAAAAGCAAACTTACAAGGCCGCCGCAATGGTGGAAACACCTGCGCGAATGGAAGCGCGTTTTTTGGAGTAAAGAGCGCGCAAATGTCAAGAAAGAAATTCGTCGAAATGTCGATTAACTTTTCTTTGTAAATGCTTCTGCCTCAACAGGTTACGTTGGGGCCCCGCGCTGCGTAAGTCGTTTATCATCAATGACTTACAATGTTTTTCAAATCATGTTATTCATACTTTGTCAAGAACTTTTCTTATTATAAAAAGACATTGACAGAAAAGGAAAAAAATATAAAAAAAACAACTTAAAAAAATTTGGGGCTTTTTAAGCTCACCCCAAGCTTGTTTTGTCAAATTAAATAATGCCCATCGCAATCAATGGCGACGGATTGTTATGGCGACACCGCCCATCCGGTTCAACCTCGCAACCTTCGGCGCAGCACGCGGGAACCACCGAATCACTACAAACTTCCTCAAGGAAAGCGCTCACATCGTCGTAACCGTGAACTTCCGCGAGCTTGCGAACAGACATACGATTTTCATTCATGACTCGCAAATACTAAGCCTTTTTCCGCTTCCGCGCAAGCTTTTTTTGTTCTGCTTTTGCGAGATTTTCCGCCCTCTTTTTATAAAGAGCGGGCCGACCACGGAGAGGAGTGCTGGGGGCATCTTCGGTGCGAAATCCGCGTCGAATCTCCCAATTCCGAAAAGCTATGCCAAAAGCTTTTGAATC
>JBMTHG010000138.1:0-3878 GCA_049436045.1 Bdellovibrionota bacterium | reverse complement strand
GTAGAGTTTAAAGTAAAGGTCGACGGCATTCCGCTTCATTTTTTTCAACTTAATCGACATCGGCAGCGCTTGGAGAGCGGAGTGCTAACAATAAAGAAAGAGACCTCTATAGAATCGGCTCCGATTCAAAGTATTGTTGGAAGAAAAGACCTCGAAAAATATCTGATGGCTGAGGTTTCGATTCCGGCCTTTGATCCCGTGATCCAGAAAAAATCAAGAGAGATCGTCGGAGATAAGAACGATCTTTGGGAGCGGGCAAAGGCAGTGCATCAGTTTGTGTATTCACACTTAGAGAAAGACCCTTACGTTTCTTTACCCGACGCGATTGAGGCGCTTCAAACAGCCAAGGGAGACTGTAATGAGCACGCTGCTTTGTATACAGCTTTGGCGCGAGCAGCTGGAGTTCCCGCTCGAACCGTGGTGGGCCTGGTTTATAGTGATTCTTTCTACGAGGGCGGAAAACCTGGTTTTTATTATCATGCTTGGGTTGAGGTTTTTACGGGCAAGCAATGGGTGGCGATTGATCCCACATGGAATCAGATTCCAGCGGATGTCACTCACTTGGCCTTTATCGAAGGAGGGGCCGATCAGCAGATTCAAATTGCCGCCGTGATGGGAAAAGTGAAATTGAGTCTTGTTGATTCAAAGGCTGTTCGCTGATTTATATGGCAAAGACAAAAGCCTTAGCCTATCGCTGTGAATCTTGTGAGGCAGAGCTTTCTCAGTGGTATGGTCGATGTCCGAAATGTGACGAATGGAATAGTGTGATCGAGAGAATCTCTTCGGCCTCTAAACAGAAGCTAAAGGCGAGAGCTCTCAGTGAAATTTCTGAAGGTCAGACTTTAGTTCGGCGATCCACACATTTAGATTTTCTTGACGACATTTTAGGAGGCGGACTACCAGAAGCGACCACCGTCTTGCTGGCGGGCGAACCCGGCATTGGAAAATCAACTTTGCTCTTTCAAATGTTTTCGAAATCCAAAGAGCGAGTGCTTTATGTTTCAGCCGAGGAATCTGCGGCTCAAGTGGCAGGACGATTTCGTTCGTTCTCCAAGCAGCAAGACTCAGACTTTTTTGTTTTGACAGACCATCGGCTGTCTCAAATTTTAGAAGAGATTGAAAGACTGCAACCAAAAATGGTTGCCATTGATTCCATTCAAATGATTTCGACCGAATCTCTCGATCGTGCGCGAGGCGGAGCCGCCAATCTGCGAGAAATTTCTGATCAGCTTGTCACGACGGCGAAGGCAAAAGGTTTTACGCTATGGATTGTCGGCCATGTGACGAAAGACGGCGACATTGCGGGGCCAAAGACTTTAGAGCATCTTGTTGACAGCGTTTTGCTTTTTTCTTCTTGCGATGAGCCTGGGGTTCGGTTTTTGCAAACTCAGAAACACCGATTCGGAAAGTCAGGCGAGCTCGCTGTTCTTGAAATTTCAGAGGCTGGCTTAAACGAGAAAAAAGGCGGGGAGAGCTTTTGGATTCAAGAAAACAACCAGAATCTTTCGGGTTGTGCTCAGACGGCCGTGCTTTTTGGAAGCCGAGTTTATTGTGTAGAGATTCAAGCTCTGTGCACACCGACTCACTTTCCTTCTCCTCGGCGAAGCACAACAGGCTTTGATCTAAACCGACTTTTTTTGATTCTGGCAGTGCTAGAAAAAAAATTGAAAGTGAATCTTTCTCAAATGGATGTTTATCTGAATGTGGTCGGAGGCTTAAAAATTCAAGACCCTGCCGCAGATTTGGCTGTTGCTGCGGCGCTTCTTTCAAGCCTTGAAGATAAACCAATTTCCTCGAAAAGTATTTTTTGTGCTGAGATCGGACTCACAGGCGAATTGAGAAAAGTTCCCCAATCTCATGAAAGGGCTAAACTTTGCGAGAAGCTCGGCAAAACAGAATTCGTCACCGCTAAGTTCGGAGCATCAAAAGGCCCCAATCTTCGCAGCATTCAGATGCGAGAAAAGCTAAATCTCTATGATGCTATGCAAAATTTTCTTAGTTCTTGAGATGACGTAGAGCTTTCTGCCTAAAAACTATACAATAGGGAATGGCTCGGGGACGTTTTCGTCATTGGATTATCGTAGCCCTTTTGTTTAGTCCGAGTGTTTTTGCTCGTGTCGAAACATTGCCCTATCCGCGTGCGCTTTATCATAAAGTTGAATTTTGGAAACTCGTCTATACGAAATATACCACTCGCCAGGGTATTCTTCATGACTCTGAAGATCTCAGCATCATTTACACCGACGTTGATTTGGGGCCCTTTCGAGATCAAGAAAGAGCTGATGTTCAACGCATGCGAGTAAGAGATGCAATTTACGGAATTCTTAGCAAAAGAGGTCAAAACCTCACAAGCTTTGAGAAAGAAATTCTTTCAAAGTTTCCCAAGTATGCCTCTCGAAGTCGCTTGTCTCAGGCAGCCGAAAACATCAGATTTCAGTTGGGGCAGGCCGATCGCTTCAAGGCTGGAGTTATCAACTCAAACAAATACATGAGAGATATTGAAAGAATTTTAAGAGAAGAGGGAGCTCCAGATTTTATCAAATATCTGCCTCACGTTGAGTCTTCGTTTCAAGAAAAAGCCATTTCAAAATATGGAGCTGCAGGACTTTGGCAGATCATGCCCGCTACCGGACGACAATTTATTCGGGTGGATTATGCCGTCGATGAGAGACTGGATCCTTGGTCGGCCACAAGAGCAGCGGCAAAATATCTTCTGCAAAACTACAGACGCTTGCGCGAGTGGCCTTTGGCTCTTACGGCCTATAATCACGGTGCGGGCGGAGTTGAGCGTGCGATGAAAATGCTTGGCACATCAGATATCGCTGAGATCGCATTTCAATATTCTTCTCGATCTTTTGGTTTTGCGTCTCGTAACTTTTACGCCCAATTTTTAGCGGCCGTACAGGTAGCGCAAGATTATAAAAAATATTTTGGAGCTCTTGAATTGGCTCAGCCGGATGAATTTGAAGAGATTCGCCTGAAAAAAGACACAAGGTTTCGAGATTTCTCAAAAGAATACACGTTTAATCTGACCGAGTTTAAAAAGTTAAATCTAGGCCTGAGGCCGGTGGTTTTTCAAAACAAAAAGCCAATTCCAAGGGGCACTTTAGTTCGGCTGCCGAAAGGCTCACGAAAATCAAACGTTGCCGTGGCTTCGATTGACAAAAATATTTCTGAAAAAATTTTGAAATCAACTGAACCTGAAATCAAACTCAAAGTAGAAGTGCCTCGACCAGAAAAATCAAAAGCAAGCCTAGCGGATGCCGCAATAAAAGAGAAAGACTCTGCGCCGGGCAAGCTGCCGACTTTAGAAGACTTAGATCATGGTGCCAAATATCGGATTCAAAACTTAGTAGAGGGCCGAGCTTGGATCAAGGTAGAGGTGAACGAAAGCATCTCTCAGATTTCAGATTGGGTCGGAGTCGATGTGGCCGAGATTCGCAAGTGGAATGGACTTGGTGATCGAGGTCAGGCGCGACTCGGGCAAAAGTTGCTGATAAGATTTGAAAAAGTAACTCCTGCTCAGTTTGAACAAGACCGACGAGAATATCACGCTCAGATTCGCGAAGACTTTTTCTCGCGCTATCAGGTGAAGCAGTTGATAGACTACTCAGTTCAAGATGGCGAGAATCTGTGGTCGATTTGTTATCAAAAATTCGAAGTGCCACCCTGGCTTTTAGAGGAGTTCAATCCAGAGCTCTCTCTTTTAGATATTAAAAAAGGCACAAAACTTCGAATTCCACGTCTTGAAGAATTGCCTCCTGATGTGATGAGCTCTGCTCAAGATGAGACCTCATCGCTATAAGATTTAGATAACTGAGGCTCTTTTCTTTTTGATGCTTAGGGCATCCACACTAAGCTTTGGCTGATCCAGCCTT
>JBMTHG010000137.1:0-3931 GCA_049436045.1 Bdellovibrionota bacterium | reverse complement strand
CGCCCATTCATCATTAAACATCAAAATTGCTTCTTTGTTTGTCACGAAAATAAATGCAAATGAACAAAAGTGCGATAAAAGCTAATGCCCTCATCGCAACAAGGGCATTATAGCAATTATCACTTTATTTGTCAAGTATTAACCTTCCACCTCCGAGTAAGTAACGCCCGGCATCCCGCAAAGAAAGTTGGGACGATCTAGTTTTTTATGCACATAATTAACGTATTCGTTAAATGTTGCTGCAGGAACATTGCCAAATAAATACATGTGAAGCTTCAATGCTTCTCCCTTCGCATACAAATTAACAATGTCTTTGTCTTGATCGTCTGTAATCTCTTTGTTGATTTCTAGTGCGTAATCAAAAATGTCTTGCTTGCACTTGAATTGAGTGCGAAAATTTATGATGTCAGTTTTTGTGAGTTGCATGATTAAGAATCAGAAAGAATAAAACGATGCAACGAAAGAAAGCAGTCCTCTCTCATCGCATGTGACCATTATAGCACTTATCACCTTGCTTGTCAAGTACTAATCTGATCAATTCTCTAGCAAATATCTTTTGCTCACAAACATCACACTTAAGAAATCTGTCGTTTTTATTCACGCAGTCTGTTTTAACAATCCAGGCATCCATCGTTGCAAATCGCTCTCTGAACGTATGGCAGCATTGTGCGCAAGCAACAAAGTTACCCCTCGTCAAAACGTATCTCGTTCTCGCATGTTTTTTATTTGTCAAGATCTGCGATGCAAGAATGTCAGCTGTGCGCAATGAAAAACTCTTTGAACTCATTACTTATTTGAAATTAAGTTAGTCGATCATCAATCTTTCGCTTTGCCCAGAAGCCCCTGTAGCGCTCAGAAATCTGCTCGGCGCACGAATGTCCAGCGAGCGATTAGAAGCCTGCTACAGGGGCAGGAAACGGGGGCTCAGGGCGCAGAAATCACCCTGGCCCGTCATGAATCGAGCGTTTTCTTGATGCGAGCGTGCAAATCTTTGTAGATAATTTTAGCTTCTTTCCACGCACGTTGATTTTCTTCTTTGTCGCCATCTTTCACAAGAGGAACAAAGTTCTCACCAAAATTGTGCATGAAAGAAATAGCACTGAGTAGTGCTATTTTTTCTTTCTTACTTAGACTCATTTTTCAAATGTCGAATCAGCTCGTAACACTCTTTAGTTTTTTGATCTGAAACAGTTTCGCAAAGCGTGAGCAATTCTTCAACTGTTAGGAATCTTAGAAAATTGCATTCCATGTTCACGAAAGGAATTGCACCCTTCTGTGATTCTTGAAGACACAGGCGAAACATGTAAATCGCCCCAATCACAAATTCCGCCTCAAGCAAATAAGATTGCACGAGATCGAACGGGTCCATCTTTGAAGCATCGCGCTCACCATTTTTCCAGAAATGATAATTGCTGAGCAACTCCTCAAAAGTTACAGTGTTCATTTTTCAAGCCCATACTTTTGCACAAAAGCACCATTCAGCCAAGCAATTTCCGTGACCCTTCTGGCAAATTCTTCATGGTCTTCATTTCCGAGAGGGCGCAGCGCAGATCCCTCGTTCTCCCACCAATCAAGAAAACTTTTCTGGATGTCGGTCACTTGCTCAGCTCCTGCTTTTGTGCAAAAGCTGAATCACAAATCTCTCGCATCGTTACAGGGGCTTCTCCGCCAGAATTGTCATAAAGATACTGCGGCGTAGGATCAACAGTTCCGAACTCAATCGAAAATTCCCTACCCTCGTTAATCATGTATTCAGCAAGTGCAAACAATTCGTCGGGATTTGTATCTTCATCCACTGCGCCATTCTTTTCTTTTAACACCCAATGAACATCATGCGTGTCACTAAAATTAACTTGATAGTAAACGGGCTGAGCGACTTCAGATCGTGAAACAATCTGCGTCGCATCAATAAAGATTTCGCAATCATCAGGGGAATCTCCCCCATGAATTTGTGCGATCACTTGCAACACATCTTTCATGTTGCCCTCGCCGTGCTCTTGAGAAACATTTTTCTTGAAGATTTTTTCTTCAGGGCTGTAGCGAACTTTAGTGCGCTGAACAGTCCAAGTAGCAGTGTTTGACATTTCTTTATCGAAGTAATCTGGGGGATCAAGTGGGCGTGGGTCGTAAATAAAATCAGACATTTTGAATTTCAGCAATACGGGCTTGAGCAAAACGAGAACCGGGGCCATACTGTTCGTAAAGCTCCGGCCAAGCGTTCAAAATCTTTGCTTTGTTTGTAAGATCTGCGGCGCAATAAGCATCTGCAAGTTTCTTACAGAAATGCCCACCGAATTCACGCATGGTTTCTGCAAAAACGTAATGGTCGTCAGGAGTCATTTTTCTGAGAAGCAAAGAAAGTACGGCTCTTGCGCCGTACGACTACATTGTACTACATGCTCAACGCATTGTCAAGCATTTATCTGTCGCTGTCGTATTTGTAATTTTCCAGCCCCGTCTCAAGAGATTGCCGCAAGTTGTGAATAGCTTTCTCGATTGAAGAAAGCCCTCTCAAAACTGCAAACAAAAATTCAGGGCTAACTTTGTCATTTCGATCAATCAGTTTTTCAATTGTTGTAAATTTATTTGAGCAACTCTGACACACGCATCTCCTCCTGACCTCATTTGTTTGAGGGCGAGATTCAACAACTTTTCTCTCTGTACTCCCGCAAGTGGGGCACTGCACTCCATTTTTCCTGGAATCTTTCATAATAAATAAATCTTTTGATCGTCGCCTACATAAACTTCAAATTCACCCTGCGCTTGTGCTGCATCAGTAAGAATTTCAGATACAGAATCACTCCAGTCGCCATCCCAAAATCCAGCACCATGCCTGTTGCGAGTTAGTATGTAATCGTATTCAGTTTGATTCAATGCGGGTTGGGCGAGATCATAAAAGTCATCAATACAATCCCACTCCCCGCCAATCTTTTCAGTAATCTTTTCTTCGACTACTGAAAGAAATTGCTGATACTCGCCGTAAAGTTTTTTGAGCGATTCTTCGTCAAAATCTTTAACAAAGTAATTCGCATCAAGCGAAACACTATGATCGTCGCACTCTGACCACAAAACAGTTTCAGCAAGCGCGATTAAAGTTGGATTCATTTTCATGATTGATTCTCAGTAAAGATTACCCAGCTTGAACTCATCAAGAAAAGATTTAGCAAGACGAAATGCGACGATAGAAATAATTTCGTTTTTGTGTGCAGCAAACAAGTCCTTTTGAGTGGAGTATTTGCTCCAGAAAAGAGCAAAAAAGCTTGAGGCAAATTGTGATGTTCCAAAAAGCGCTGCGTCGTAATACTCACTTTGATCTACATTTTCATAAATCCAAGTCAAAGAATGACCCAATGCGTTGTAAGAGTTCCCGTCATGATTTTCAAGAAATAGAATGAAGTTGTTAAGCTCTAGCCCAAATGTTGTCTTAAATGCTTTTTGCATGATACTGAAATAAACGATAAAAAAGACCGCCCTGCGTTGAGCGGTCTTTGTATTGTAGCACGTTACTTGCTACTTGTCAAGTATTCATCTCTTGAGCTTTTTCACAAATCTCTTTGTATGTGATAGCTCGCATGTCGTCGTCAAATCCTTCTGCCTCAAGAATTTTCTCGCGCAGCTCAGAAAGAAGCTCGACGTGTTTAATGATTACATCAGCCTTGAAAGCAAGCGCTGAATAAATCTCTCGACCAACCCACGGCGCAAAAAATGCAGCAATCTGCGCCCTTCTTTTTTCTTTTTTCAGCGTTTCAATGCAATGCTCCATTTGCATAAACAAACCCTGCATTAACGCATTGAGTTCGTGCAAATACAACTCAGATTGTAGTTTCATGATTAGTTCAGAAATTGATTAGCTTTTCCGCTGAAAACAAAATCCAGCACACTGCCAAAGCTAGCGGGAGTAACAGAATAATCGTACTTCCCAAAACCTTTA
>JBMTHG010000136.1:0-3938 GCA_049436045.1 Bdellovibrionota bacterium | reverse complement strand
GTGATCTCAGTGATCGAATGATTTTGATTATTGGCGACGAAACTTCGTTTGTATTCTGTCTTTTCATCGCCTGGTCCAACTTGAGATTGAACTTCGTATTTTTCATTGTAACTCAAAGAGATATTTTGCCCTGGATCAGTGGAGTGTCGAATTCTCACAATGTTTCCGATTTTGTCATAGGCGTAATCAATCTGAAGATTATCTGGCCCTGTTACACTGGCGAGATGTCGAGCCTCGTCATATTTGTAGGTCCAAGCTCGACCGAGCGAATCTTTCAAACCACTCACTAATCCTTGATGAGGCGCTTTTGCATGATAGCTAAAGGCGACATTGCGACCACACATATCATTGATTCGAATGAGCTGATCGTTTTGATAAGCAAAGGTGAGGTAGTTTCCATTTCGATCTTGGCTCCGCGTGAGCTGACCCTTGTTATTAAAAAATTCCTTAGAGCCGTTACGAAAATCTCTTTCGTAGCTACCATCTTCTTTTTTGATCAAAGTGCTTTGACCTCGCGCCAAGCTATAATAATTGCCTGGCCCTAGCGGCCTTGCCGTTTTGATCATGTCTTTTGCGAGTTCTTCGCGATAGGCTTTATCTTCTTTTAAGCGTTTTTCCATCTCAGCATAATGCGACTCATCTTTTGTTTGAGATTTCATGGCATCATTCTTTTTCTGCGCGATAAGAATCTGCTGAACAAGAGCTTTAGTCGCCTCTTCTAGATTTTTCTCTCGAGTATAGCGGTTCGTATAACCATCGCCTTCGGTGACTTCAAAATGAGTCACAGCATCTTTGACGCTGATGTTGTAATTGAAAGTCCATTTCTTGCCGAAAATACTGTCTGAGCCAGAGTAAGAATTATAAGCGGTTTTGATTTCAATAGGTAAAAAGCAAGGTAAGCTCATCTGATCTACGGGTAAGAAAAAATTAAGGGTTCTGACGTTGATCGGATCAGGCGGGAAATGAAAATAAAGCTTGGTGTTGTGATTGCCCCAGCCGAGTTCCTGATCGGGCTTTTCGAATCCGCCTAAGCCACTCATTAATACGACACTAAATAGAAAAAACTTCATAGGTGAATCTCTATGATAACTGAGCTCGATGAAGGCTTGTAGTGATTTTAGCGCTTTATCAGTCGAATCAAAAAGAAAATCCCCACAAGCCCTGTGACAGACCACAGGATGAGCGGCAAAACTTCGTAGGAAGGGTTCTGACTTAAAATGCTACTGCTAAGCAGCATTCCAAAAAGCACAATCGCGAGGCTCAAAATCTGATGGCTTCGTTTAAATTCTTTTACAGACTCTTCAAGTCGAGAAAATTGGGGGAATAGATTATCTGTTTCAATTCGATAGAGAAGCCCTTTAAGTTGTGTTGGAATTTCAGTTCCCAAAATAAAAAGGCCCTCAAGCGCTCGAAACAAATCTTTCTTTAGATTGTCGGAAGAAAAACGACGCTGAATGAGTATCTTTGAAAATCGAGTGCCAAACTTAATGAAATCGAATTGAGGATCAATCAGTCGTCCAGCGGCTTCGAGAGTGACCAAAGAGCGATAAAATAAAATCAAGTCGCGAGGAGGTTTGATTTGATTTCGTCTGGCGATTTCAATCGAATCCATCATCATTTGACCAACGTCTACCTCGCCTAAGGGCTTGCTGAGATTTGGCGCAAAAAGTTTCTCTAAACTTGTCTTAAAATCCCGAAGCGAAAATTCTTTGCCGACTTCTGCAATGCCGGCGTAATTGAGAGCTAAATTTTCAAAATCCTGACTCACGAGAGAAATGAAGAGTTTGCTCATTTTATCTCGAAGCTCTGGGCCCATTCGACCCACCATGCCAAAATCTACAAGGCCGATTCGTCCTTGGTCTTGTTCTACCAAAATCAAATTGCCCGCGTGAGCATCGCAGTGAAAGAGGCCATGAAAAAACATGCCCTCTAAAAAAAACTGAGCGAGAGAGTCAGCCAGAGCTTCTCGATTGATCGAGCTTGGCCAGTCTTTGAGTTGAGAGAGGCTTGTTCCCTCAATCTCCGTCATCGTTAAAACTTTTTGAGAGCTTGCCTCCCAAATGACTTGAGGCACAATCACAGAAGAATCGGCATCGATTTGCTTCGCAAAGGCCTCTAAGTTTTTAGCTTCAAGACTGAAATCGAGCTCTTCATAGATGCTCTTTTGAAACTCTTCAATGATTCCACTTAAGTTAAAGAGTCGAAGGTCTTCATTCACTTTTTCGAGCCCGCGAGAAAGAAAATAAAGAATCTGAATATCAGACTCAATGTCTTCGATGATTCCCGGACGTTGAATTTTTATGACAACAGCGCGAGAGCCCGCTCTTAAGCGTGCTCGGTGCACTTGAGAGATGCTGGCCGCCGCGATGGGGCTTTCTTCGATGCTTTCAAAAAGTTCTTGAAAATGCCCACCAAATTGTTGGTGAAGAATTTTTTCTACTTCTGCAAAAGAGAAGGCAGGAATTCTATCGGTGAGCTTTGAAAACTCTTCAATATAAGCTGGAGGCAAGAGATCGGGTCTTGTGCTTAAAATCTGGCCAAGTTTAATAAAGGTGGGCCCAAGTTCTTCAAAAGCGAGGCGAAGATTTTGAGCGGGGCTAAGTGGGGGCTTTCCGTCTGATGTAGAACCCGCAGAAAAAGGAATGCCGAGTTCTTTCACAAGGCTTGAGAAACCGTGCCGTGCGAAAACTTTCAAAATGAATTGAAAGCGACTCCAATTCGTGATGCTTTCTTTGACTCTTTCTCGAATGCCCACAAGATGTTTTAGCCTGCTTCTTCTAAATGGGAAAGGTATTGAAAGCTCATTTGGGCTCGATATCTGTCGACTTCTGCCAGCCGCACCTTGATTTTATCGCCGAGTTTAAATGATCGGCGAGCTTTTCGACCTTTAAGCTCAATTTCAAGGGGATCGATCGTCCAATAATCCAAGGGAAGACTTCGAAGAGGCACCAAGCCCTCGCAGGCAAAATCGACGATTTCTACAAAAAAGCCAAAGTCTTTCACTGACACGATGAAGGCATCAAACGCTCGGTCTAGGTAGGCCTCCATGAATCGAGCCTTTTTCATATCGCGCAAGCTTCTCTCGGCGAGAGCGGCTCGCTGCTCTCTTTCGGTGCATTGAAGGGCCACCTTTTCGAGATAATCAAAACTAAAAACTTCTTTTCTGAGTTTAAGAAATTTTGACGCGTGAAGAATTCGATGAATCATAAGATCAGGGTATCTTCGAATCGGACTTGTGAAGTGACAATAAGATGTAGAGCCTAGGCCAAAGTGCCCTAGGTTTGAGGCTGTGTAGTGCGCTTGTTTCAAAGAGCGAAGCAGACTCAGCGCCAGCAGCTTTTCATCTCGATGGCCTTTAATTTTTTCGAGAAAATTTTGAATTTCAATCGGGCCCAATTTTTTGGGCATATCAATTCCCCAAGTTTTAACAATGGCGTGAAAGCGTTCTAGTTTGAGGGGTGCGGGCTCTTCATGGACGCGAAAAATAGATGAATAAGATTTCGATTCAATCGCTTCAGAGACGGCTTCATTCGCAATCACCATAAAGCTTTCAATCAAGCGATGAGCTTCATTTCGAATTCCATGTTGGAGTTTTAAGACGTCACCAAACTCATTCACTTCGATTTCAAGTTCGGGAAGGTCGAGATCTAGATATCCTTTTTTTAGACGAGATTTTTGCAAAACCTCAGCAAGCTCACGAGCTTCAAGGAGCATCTGTTCAATGGGCGCGCCAAAATCCTCTGTTTTGGTGGCAAAGAATCCAGCGACCTGCGTATAGGTCAAGCGAGCCTTGCTTTGAATGACCGATGGAAAAATCTCTGTTTTAACAATCTCTCCCTGAGAGCTGATGACCATCTCGCAGGTAATGGCATATCGCTTTTGGTGGGGCACCAAACTGCAGGCGTGGTTTGAAAGCACTTCGGGGAGCATCGGCACCA
>JBMTHG010000135.1:0-4038 GCA_049436045.1 Bdellovibrionota bacterium | reverse complement strand
TTTGTGAAAAATTCTATTCGAGGAGGCCTTCGACTGATGCTTTCATTGAGAGCTCGTAGTTGATCAATTTCAGGATTTTCTCTTAGAAACTCATCGATATCGACATCTTCAGGTTTTAAAATTAGTTTTCCATTGGAACGATTTTGTCTCTCTGACATCAGAGTCAGAAATCGGATGGCTCTTTGATCGAAGCCTCTTTCAAGACCAAGACTGGCATAAGCTCTGTCGCGTCTTGCGACGAGAGAGAGATTGTCGAGAATTTCTTTCGAACTTGAAGAAGAATGAATAATATGCGCCGATTCGAGACCGGCCATGCCCGAGGGGAAGGCTGCCTCTGGGTGATGTGGATCGAATCTCGCAAACTGCATGGCCGTATAGCCGGGGTGAGCTTCGATGGCCATATAATCGAGTCGACCATCTTCTTTTCTAAAAAAATCATCCTCAAGAAGAAATCTTAAACGCTCGACCTCTCTTTGTGTTTCGAAACCTAGTAATATTTTTCTCCACTCGGCTTCAAGCGTTTCGGCTGTGAATGCTGGAAGTGTTGGGTCACTGAGTCGCAGTTCTTCAAGTTGTTTTCGAAAGCTTTGGAGTTCTTCGTGATCTTTAAAAATAAAAGATGATTCAAGCTCTGTTTCTATTTTTCTTTGAATCGCAGTTTCTTCAAGCTGTTTGAACTCGGATTCAGAGATGTCTTGCCAGATTGTTACCTCTCTAGTGCGACCGTCGAAGTTGTTGGGAGAGTTGATCAATTTTTGAGCGGAGGTCTTTCGTTGCCATCGCCCATCTCTGAATCGAACTTCACCGCCGAGAAAGATCATGGGGTTAGCGAAAGCTTTATCTTTAAAGCCTAGGGGATTAAATTCAGCGGAATCAAATTTTTGCTCGAACTGTGATCGCACTTCGCCTTCAATTCGAGCTCGCTCTTCTTGCAGCAAAAAACCTAATGAAGACCCGTGTTTTTCAGCATCGAAGCCTTCGATTTCAGAGGCGCTGGCTGTATATCTGGTCTCAAGAGCGAGATCTAAAATGGCTGAGGAAAGTTGAAGTTTTTTTTCTTCAAATCGTTCTTGATAAAAGGCCTGAAAGTCTTCTTCTGTTTCAAAATATTGAAGATAGAGTTCTTTCGCTTTCTGAAAATTAAAATTGGGAAGGCCGATTTGCTGGTGCAGCCATTCGGCGACTTTCGAATGGCGAAAGTCTTTGAGGGCGTTTTGCCAGATGAAATCGAAGAGAATCTCTGAGTCTTCATGCGAAGCCAGAGATAGATCTGATTCCCAAATGCTTTTAAGTTGAGACTGAATTTCTTTTATTTTTGGAAAAGCTTTGGGATCGAAAGAAAGTGAAGCGGTCTCGTCATAAAATGAAGAAATCTCTTCGAAAACATCTCTGTTAAATTTTGTGAGATTTTCTAGTTGTGAATCTGAAAGACTCTGAAGAATTTGTTCGGGATTGGCTCTTGTTTCAGCCTGTTTGAGAACAGTTTCTACATCACCCATTTCATCGGACGGGCAAATGAGGGCAAATGCTGGGCTCATCAGGTTGCTGAACAACCAGAGAGCCACCAGCATTTTTAAATATGCCGTCATAAAGAGGTGTCTTTGAATGGAATTAGACGCCTGAAATTCTAGATCGGCAGTTTTTGTTCCACTCTTCGAACAGAGCCTCTGAAATTCCAATACTAGCGGCTTCTTCTTTTGAGAGCACTCCTTCCCAGATCAGGTTTTCAAGAGTTTCTTGGCTCAAATCGCCTCGTTTCATTAGTTCGTCGATCCAATCCATAAAGCCGTTTCCATCTTGATCTTGATGCAATTCTTTAAGACGTTTTAAGTAGCGAGCTTGTAAGTTTTGAGCGCCTTGTTGCGCCTCGGCAGGCATTTCACGAAGAAAACCTTGAAAACTTAAAGAATCGGCTTGTGTGAATCCAAAAGTGTCGAGGGCAAGGTTGGCGGCCTGAGCATAAGCCATCATAGAATTTGTGACGCCAGCAAGTTCAGCTGAAGTTGCGGCGATTTCTGAGGCTAGTTCAGTGTTGATTTCAAATTGCCGAACATTTCCCGAGTTAACTGGGGGGCAAGTTAGCGTGTCTGAATTGAGACGATCAATAATCTTTGCTGCATTTGGATCCACGGCTCGGGGTAGGTTCTCGTTTTGCACGCTGGGGGTGCCTGCATTTGGAACGTATGTTGATGAGCCTGGAGCCTTTGGGTTGGGCACGCCGGTTCTTTGAGCCAAAGCGTCTGACTGCCAGGTGATCGTTAATATTAGAGCACTAAAAATTATCCGTAGGTTGTTTGATTTCATAAGACCACTCCTTTGCAGGAGAAGAATTGCAAGCGGCGTGCCGAAAAAAAGCTTCGTGATTCTAGACACTTAGAATCGTGTCTTTGAAAAAAATGCCAAGCTTCGTCAGCTTCTATGCAAACATTTCATCAAAACCCCAAGGCCCTAGGTAGGAAGGTAGGTGCCGGGGAGAATTATGTAAACAAAGTCTTCAAACAAGGTGCCGGGACCAAGGTGCCGGGGAGTTTTATGTAAACCAAGTCTTCAAAGGTAAATTATTGGGGAGATTTTCTTTCAAAAATCAAAACACATGGGTCAACTTCTGGTGGAAGAAGTAGAGCGCTTAACTCATCATCCACCCGCATTTCAAATTCTGTTTGCGAGCGATAGGCGGCCCAATCACCACAAGCAAATTCATGTCGAGACGTCAGCACGATATAACGCTCAACACTTTGAGTCTTAAAAACCTCTCGTTCAAAAGAATTGCCGGGCGGAGGCCAGCAGCAAATCACATGGGTCGGTTGATGTTTTTTTAGCGCCGTTGCGGCGTCTAAGTTTTCGACATCCTCTGGAAATTTGATTTGCTGAGTCCAAGAGTGATCGTCTGTGGCCAGGCATTTGGCTCCACAATTATTTAACATTCGGCTGAGGCTGCCATCACCGGCAGCGATTTCAAGTGTAGATTGGCCGCGGGTGATTTGGGCAATTCTCGAAATGAGCGATTTTGAGAAAAAACAATAGATACCGGATTTATAGACGAGCGATAAAAAACGACTTTTTTGCTGAACGAAAGGCCATAAAATTTTAAACAATCGAAGAGAGACGGGCTTTCTCGCTAAGTTTTGACGGAAGAAAAGAAAATTACAAATCCAGCGATCACGAAAGCTAAGGGGCGTTGAGCCTTCAAGATGTTGATGGCTCAAGCGTTGGTAATATTCATTGAGAAGTAAATTTTGAATCTGAAGTTGGATGAGTTTCGAGCCGAAGTTTTTCGCTTGATGCGAAGGCAAACCTCGCTGTGTTTGCTGTGCCAGAGTTTTTTGCTCTCGGTTGATTTTTTGTTCCCACTCAGCGATTTTCTTGGGGTTCTTTGTTTCGATGACTTCAAGCACTGCATCGCGAGCAATTTGCCATTCTCTGGGGTGAGATTTCATCCAGTCGTTTAGGGTCACAATGAATTTTTTCACGCTCCCCATGAAAACAAAAGCAAAAGTCGCAGTTGCTAAGGCTTCAAATTTATTATGTAAACCTGTCGGCCCAAAAATTTATTGTTTGGGCTGGGGGTGGGATTGCTTAAACGCTCTGGGTGCGCTACAGCTTCTCCCGAAAAGCAGATCGCCGATAGACCGACTAAAAATGAAGAGTTTCGTTAAAATTTTCATCCCTAGTTTATTGCTCATTTTGGCTTTCAATTTAAGCTTTGCTTTAAGGGCCCAAGATTTTGTGGGGGATTCATGTGAGCAGAGTCTTCGTGTTCTTTCTTGGCGCGCCAATCCTGATTCGCTTGAAGGGCGAT
Organism: Bdellovibrionota bacterium; assembly: GCA_049436045.1. Lineage (GTDB taxonomy): Bacteria > Bdellovibrionota > UBA2394 > UBA2394 > UBA2394 > JBMTHG01. The sequence goes on along the minus strand of JBMTHG010000135.1, from coordinate 239 downwards.
TAAAAATTATTTTAAGCTTGCTGAACCGCCATCCCAATATCACTTCTCTCAATAAAAAATTTAAACGAAATTTAGAGAATCTTTTTTCGCCGGTATCAAAGATTCAGAAGCTTTTGGGAGACGAGGCCGCTGACTTTGAAACAAACGCCACGAATGTCAGGTTTTTAAGATATGTTGCCACAGAAAGGCTTAGGTATAACGAAGGGCTTGTTCAAACTTTTATCAGTGACCGATTAAAA
>JBMTHG010000134.1:0-4061 GCA_049436045.1 Bdellovibrionota bacterium | reverse complement strand
CTCGCGGGAGATGCCGCCTCAATGATCGTGATTCCGCTGCTCGTGTTAGAGGTCACGAATAGCGCATCAAATGTTGTTGTGGCGCTCCTCAGCGGAACCCTTGGAACGATCACGGGAGCACAAGTGATTCTTCCGAAACTGAAAAGCATTCATCCGAGCAAGCTCTGTCAGATTTCAAATTTAGCTCAAGCTCTACTAACGATTTTGATTATTTTTGCTTCGTATCTTCCATATTTTGAGATCAGCATTTTACCACTGGCATTCGTACAATATATTTTTGTGGCGATCGCTCGAACGAGCACTCAATACATCATTAAAGAAGCTGTAGAGCAGACTTCCACTGATTTGAGCATTCATTTCAATAGTGCATTTGAATTCTCCACCTATTTTGGGCGCACTGTCGGCCCTCTGGTCGTTGGCTTAATTTTGTGGCTCACGAATCTTCGAACCGCTCTCATCTTTGATGCTGCAACTTTCGTGGCATCAGCTTTGATTCTAAGAGGCATTGTCTTTAGCTATACACCCCCGACTGAAAAAATCTCGATCAGAAGATCTCTCGCGAAATATCCAAAATTCAAAATGCTTTTTTATATGCTCATGCCGGTCTCGAATAACTTTGCATTTTCAATCTTCAGTGTGACTTGTTATGTGCATCTCGTTCAAAATTTTTCTCTTGAGTCCGGCGAGGTTGCCGTCTTTGACGCTTTCGAAGCTCTCGCGCTGCTTTTGGGCACCCTTCTTGCTCCCGTGTTGGTAAAAAATAAGTTTTTCTATCCCCTCGCGTTTGCGCTGGTGACGATGGGTTATTATGGCTTTTATCTTTCTGAGAATGTGTATTGGTTTTTAGGCAGCGATGTTCTTTGTTGCTTGGGGCTCTCGGCCTGCGCCATTTTCACTCGATCAGGGCTTCAATCTATGGTGAGTCGAGAAGATCTCTCGACGGTCATGGGTCTTCGAATCAGCTTCATCAATCTCTCAAAGACGGTCTCGATGATCTTCAGCTCATTATTTTTGCTGACCTCTACGACGACAAATCTGTATTTGATTTCTTCTCTCATTCTCACCGGCTCGTTAATCTTTGCACTCACATTTGTTTTGCTCGATCGACCAAGCTCTTCTTCATAAGGAGACTCCAGTTATTTCAGAGTCTCAGAACTTGGAAGACTTGCTTTTGATTTCGAAAAAAACAAGATGCCCATAATCAGCGGCAAAATCATGCTAGCCCCGATGATCGAAAGAGCCATTGAAAATGAATAATAGTCTAAGAACCATCCACAAAGACTAGAGCCGATCATCAGGCCTATAATCGAAATCGTATCAATCATGGCGAAGACTCTCCCATGATATTCCTCTAGCGTTGAGTTTTGAAAAAACGTCCAAAGCGGCGGCTCGGCCACGTTGGCAAGAACTCCCATTCCAAAAAGTAAGATCAAAGCCGGAATCATATATGGAATGTGAGCCAGCGCAAGAATGAAAAAACCGAAGGTTCCGATGCTTAAAACCGCTACTTTCTTTGACGAAGATTCTTTGACACTTCCCGCCGCGACAAGACCAAGCACTGAGCCCAGGCCAAGCACCGTCATTAAAAATCCAATCCCTTCCTCGCCAACGGCTAATCGCTCTATCGCTAACGAAGAAATAAAAACAAAAGTGGCGCCGACTCCGATATGACTTAGAGTATAAACAAAAGTCATTTGAAGAATTGGCCAATTTTTAAAAAGATAAATTGTTCCCTGCTTAAGATCATTAAAATAATCTGGCAGAGAAGCTTTTGATTTTATCTGTTCATTAAATCGAACGAGATAAACGAGCAGAGCTGAAATAAAAAACGACATCGCGTTAATGAAAAACAACAATGATTTATCAAACTCGGCCAGAAAGAGACCGCCCAATGCTGGCGCGAGGGTAAGAGCCAACGTGCTAAACGTTCCATCAAGGGCATTTAAAGAAAGTCGAATCTCTTTCGAAACAAGCTGCGGAAGAAGAGCCATTCTCGCTGGCCGAAAAAGCACAGAGGTGAAGGCCGAAAGAATCAATAAGGCGGCTGTCAAAAATGTTGACTCAATAACTCCTGCGGCAATCACACCGAGAAAAATCATACAAATTCCTCGAACGACATCCGAAAAAATCATAACGGCTTTTTTAGGAAAGCGATCTGCGATGACTCCAGCGAAGGGCGTTAATGTGATCGTAGGCTGATATCGAATCGTCATGTAGAGACCAACACCGACCGAACCAAAATTTTCATAAATCAATGCCATGATGGCGACGAAATAAAACCAGTCTCCAAAATCTGAAATCACCTGAGCTCCAAAAATATTTCGAGCATTTGAAACTCTAAGAACTTCAAAAAATTGCTTTAAAGACTGCTTCAATCATGACTCCTTATTTGGCTTCGCCACGATTCGCTCTGGCGCTTCTTACTACGAGTTGACATAATTCTCCCCGGCACCGGCTCAAGCCTCCGGAATCCCTTGATAATACTGCAATCTCTGGGCCAACTCGATTTTTGATCAAGGCTTGGAATTTCAATAGCTTTTTTTCTTCATGCAGTTTTTAGGTGCGACGATCACCCCCCAGGTGCCGGGCAACTTGTTGACATAATTCTCCCCGGCACCCTTCAGTTTCTCTAAAAATCGACAATTTGTTCAGCTGTTGTTGGCAGTTCACGACAAATTTTGAAATCTTTGAAGACTCCTGCCAGAAAAGGCGCTGTTAATAGCCCGTAGCGGCTCATCCAATTGGCACGACTCCTGCAAATACAAAAAAACCATGAGAATCAAAAACAAGATTAAGAAAAACATTCTCATCGATGTAGCCCCTCTTTCTAAATCTTTGAGGGAAATTCATGACTATAGTGGATACCAGTTTTTGTCGCCAACAGCTCTCCCTTTAGTGAAAGCCTGCGAGAAAATCGAATTAAGTGCCGATGAATTAAGGCTTACATTTTTTTTAAAGGAGAATTTACGTTGGAACAACGGCCAAAAAGTTTTCGCTCAGGATTATCACCGAGCTCTAGTTGAATATCTAAAAGATTCTCATCTTCGTTTCCGAGGCTATCTTTGGAGCATAGAAAAAGCTCTAGAGTTTTGTAATCAAAAAGCGAAAGCAAATGAGATTGGAATCGAAACACAATCTGAAAATTGTTTGAAAATTCAATTGCGACGCCCGAATCGATTTCTCATAGATGTGCTTTCAATGCCCAACTTTTCCCCGCTGCACAAATCCGACGAAACCTTAGTCTGTGGGCCTTACTACTCCGATCATAAAGCCTTAAAACTTAAACGAAACAAATACTTTTCATTTCAATCCAACAAAAATACAAGCTTTCAAGTCGTCGATGAGATCCAGTACCATTTACCCAGCTTATCTGACCCCTACGGAATCAAGAGTTTTGAAAATGAGGAATTAGATTTAACTTGTGACACTCTATTTCCATTCTCTAAAGTATCCTCATTGAAATCGAGAAATGATTTTTACAAAAGCTTTTCCGGCATTATGATGGTTCTAGTGCCCGTTAGAGGTTCGGATTTTTTTTCTAAGCAGTTTAGACAATTTCTTTTTCAAAGAATCAACCGAGATCAAATTTCAAAAGCCTTGGATTCTCAACTTTGGCCTCGAAAAAGCTGTTCTGAAATCTTTGGCTTGGGGCCGGCGCCTAACATGATAAGGCCGGCTAACGCTCCCGCTCCGACCTCTAAAGCTATCCGAATAGGTTATGAAGACTTTTTTCCAAATCGAAAAGTTATCGAAGCCATCGCAGCTCAGCTTTCAACATTCGGCTTTGCAGTAGAACTAATCCAAGAAGAATATGGTAAAAGAGATCAAAAAGTTGACTACCGCCTCGAGCTAAGACAATGCCCATTTAAATCGGACTATCCTTTGTATTTTCAAGCGGCACGATCGGATTGTTTTTCTGAAGATCAATCAAGCTGGAAAGCTTTTGCGTCTTCACTTTTTGAATACCAAAAATCAAATACCTTGTCGGCCGCCCATTCGTGCGTGATCAGCGCGATCAGGCGCCGCTCTAGTTCGTCGACGATCTCGATCGTCCGCTTGAT
>JBMTHG010000133.1:0-4061 GCA_049436045.1 Bdellovibrionota bacterium | reverse complement strand
TTTTTGTTTTTGCTTCAGATGATTGAGTTAGCCGAATCTGACGAGAGCGACCTGATTGTCGACGCCCCGTCTACTGGAAATTTTCTCGGCCTCTTAAAGTCAGTTCAGTCAGCCAAAAGAATGTTTGATGCGGGCATGATGAAAAAAAACTCAGGTCGAATTTTCAATTTTTTGAACGATCCAAACAAGACCGAGTTTGTTTTAGTGGCTTTACCAGAGAGATCTGCATTGGATGAAATGATAGAGCTAGAAAAAGAGATTAAAGATCTTTTTCCACGTGCAAAGATTATTCGAGTGCTGAATCGCAAACATGAAGAAGAAAAAAACTGGAAAGACTTGCCTCCAGAGCTTCATTTTTTGGCCCACGATCGAGTCATCAAAGAAAATGAACGAGTAAAAGACCTTCACTTTGATTTCATTTTAAAAGAGGCGGAGGTAAAACTTGTCTAGACCTTTGCATTTTATTTGGGGCCCGGGAGGCGTGGGAAAAACTCACTTCTCAATTTACTTTGCTTTTCAGAAAGCGCCTGATTGTCAGCTTTTAACACTAGACCCAAGCCCTCGTCTTATTCATTTGCTGGGCCTGAAAACGGGCTCCATCGAACAGGACGTGACCTGGGAGGGACGATCTTGGAAAGTTCGCCAAACAAGTGCTGATCGGCTTTTCGAAAATCTAAACGCGATGACTCCGGCTAGCCCCTTAGTGAAGTCTTATTTCCATGAATTGTTTAAAGGCCTGCATCGTTTTAGAGACTACTTATCTTTGATTGATCTCTCTGATGAAGTGCTGAAGTCTACCAGTCAAACACTCATTATCGATACCCCACCATTTCTAGAAGCCAGAGGTCTCGCACAGGCCATCGAAGATCTGAATAATTTTTTCAAAAATCCCATTCTTGCGAAGGGTTTAAAATCAAATGTTCTCCATTCAAGCTTCAAGAAAATTTTTCACTTTGCGCAAGGCTTCCTTGGCAAATTGGGGGTAGAGCAAGCACTCGAATTTCTCGACTGGATTTCAAAAAATGCAGAGCGCTTTCAAAAAAGCACTGAGACTTTAAAAGATATTTTTGATCGACCCAACAGTTACCACAGTCTAGTTTTCAGCCCTGAAACTTCAAAGCACCAGATCGAATCGACCTTTAAATTTTTTCAAAATTGTAGAAACCTTCAAATCATCATGAATCGGAGTCTAAAAGACTTGCCCAGCTTCTCTGAAAATTTCGTCTCGCTTCATCAAGAAGTTCAATGCCGTCTCAAAAACGAAGAAAAAAATGAAAAGCTTCTGAAAAAACTTTTTCCCCAAGCCCATTTCGCTCGGTTTCCCCTTCAACTCATGGGGGAAGATTCAAAAGAAGAGATGGATCGCTTTTTGAGTACAGCCCTAAAAGGCTGAACTCAAAAAGCTGAAATTTTAAGCATCGAGTTGATTTCGAAGAAAAGTCGGCACTTCAAATCGGTCTTCTTCAAAAGCTGGCATGCCTCGTCGAGCCCGCTGGCCCAAAACTCTTGGGGCCTCTGAGCGTGCTTCTCCGATGGCCAAGTTCATCGCTTGAGAACTTTGAGCTCGCGTCTCTGAGGGAGCCGATAGTGTCGATCGAGGTGCTGCTCCGATGGCTTTCGAATCTGGCTTTTGAAATCCAGTAGCGATCACCGTGACACGAATCTTATCGCCTAACGAATCATCAATCACACTACCAAAAATAATGTTGGCATCTTCATGTGCGGCCTCTTGAATCAGAGTGGCTGCTGCATTGACCTCATATAAAGTCATGGATGAAGTACCCGTGATGTTGATCAGAATTCCAGTGGCCCCTTCAATGGAGACATCTTCAAGCAGCGGCGATGAAATCGCATGCTCTGCTGCGATCGTCGCTCGATTATCCCCGCGAGCTTCACCTGTTCCCATAAGAGCCATTCCCATTTCACTCATGACAGTTCTCACATCGGCAAAGTCAACATTCACCATTCCATGAATATTGATAAGATCACTAATACCCTTCACCGCTGATAGCAAAACTTCATCAACTTTTAAGAAGGCATCAAGCATCGTCATTTGATCGGTAGCGATGTCCATCAATCTTTGATTTGGAATCGTGATCAAAGTGTCGACATATTCTTTCATTTGAACGAGACCTTCTTCGGCTTGACGTCGGCGACGCTTGCCCTCAAATCCAAAAGGCTTGGTCACCACTCCTACCGTTAAGATTCCCATGCTTTTGGCATGCTGAGCGATCACAGGAGCAGCTCCCGTTCCCGTGCCACCGCCGAGTCCGCAGGTGACAAATACCATATCGGCGCCATCCAAAGATTCCATAATAATTTGTGCATCTTCTAAAGCCGCCTCACGAGCTACGGCCGGATTTGCTCCAGCCCCCAAACCTTTCGTCAAAGTTTGACCGAGCTGAATCTTTTCAGTCGCCAAATTATTTCGAAGAGCTTGAGCATCTGTATTGGCAACAACAAAATCAACTCCTCGAAGTCCCTGTCGAATCATCGTATTGACGGCATTTCCGCCACCACCTCCAACTCCGATCACCTTAATCTTAGCGCCAATATCAAAAGCATCCGTTGTTATTTTTTTGTTCATATCCCCTCCTTAAAAGAAATCCTTCATCCATTTTGCAATTTGTGCGTGAACTTTTTTGAATCCCGTTTTGCCATGCAAGTTTGTATAAAATTTTAAATCCTCATTTTGCTCAAATCCAATTTGAATCAGCCCCACCAAAGTTGAAAATGCGGGAGCTGAAATCATTTCACTGAGTCCGCCCAGTCGCTCGGGCTTACCCAACCTCACCGGCAATCGAAACACTCGCTGAGCCACATCTAAAACTCCTTTTAAAGCGGCCCCACCACCTGTAAGAACCACACCCGTTGGCAAGCTCTCATCAAGCCCTTCTTTGGAAAGCTCGTTTCGAACCATCTGCAGAATCTCTTCTATTCGGGGCTGCACGATCGTTCTTAAAAGAGCTCTCTCAATCTTGCGATTCTCTAAGCCATTAAAAGATGAAATCTCGATCTCATCTTCATCATCGATTTGATCTACGGAGGCGTAATGAAGCTTCAATTCCTCGGCTTCTGCCAGCCCCACCTTCAAACCTACCGCCAAATCGTTGGTGAGATGAAGACCGCCGATACTAATGCTCTTCACAAATCGAAGCATATCATCTTGAAACACTAAAATATCGGTCGATGCAGCTCCAAGATCAACCAAGCAGACCCCCGACTGTTTTTCTTCTGGGCGCAATACTGCTCGCGCGCTGGCCAAAGAATTAAGTATAAAATGTTGAGGCTGAAGTTCGGCCTTAGAGAGTGCTCGACGCAAGTTTTGCAGACTGGTGACAGATCCAGTCACCAGTTGAATATGAGCTTCTAATCTTCTCCCATACATTCCGATTGGCTGCTGAACACCATCTTGACCATCAACAATAAATTCTTGTGGCAAAACCTGAATCACTTCGCGATCAAGTGGAATATTCACGGCACTCGCTGCCTCTAGCACTCGATCAACATCTACTTTTCGAATCTCTTTATCACGAATCGGTTGCATTCCATGTGATGGAATAATCGAAACATGGCTACCAGAAACTCCAACAATCAAAAGATCAATTTCTCGCTGAGAAATATTCTGTGCTTCTTGAGAAGCTTCTTTCATCGCCGCACTTGCCGCGTCGATATTCACCACAGAACCTTTTCGAATTCCTTGTGACAAAGACTGGCCAAAGCCCACGACTTCTAGTCCTGCTGGCGTGATCTCGCAAAGCAAAAAGGCCATCTTGCTACTTCCGAGATCACAGGCGGCAATGGTGGGATATTGCTTGGCCAAGATTAGTTAATCTCCTCTTGAACTTCAACGTACCAACGAGCGGGGTAGCTTGCATTCAGCGCAGCTCGATCAATCTTTCGAGACCTTAAATCGCTAAGAATAAATTGAAGAGAGAGCATTCGCCCAGACCAATCGCCCTCCTGAAAAGCAATTTGAAACTCTTCATCTTTTTTTGAGACGCTGCTTAATTCAAAAATGGCCGACTGAGACCATGCGTTTTCTTTAACTTTTGCAGACC
>JBMTHG010000132.1:0-4069 GCA_049436045.1 Bdellovibrionota bacterium | reverse complement strand
AGGAGACATTCAAAAAGAAAAAACCGTGTGGGTTTTTTCGTGTTTTTATGATAAGCATTATATAATTTTTATGAGATTAGCAGAAAATATGTGATGCTGAGATGAAATTAGATCCATTCCGAACCGTCGTTAGCCCAGAGATCGCGTTGAGCCTGTTCTTGCATCCAGGCTTGATGTTCTTGTTCGTGTTCATCTCTCTGAAACTCGACATCAAGATATTCAGTGAATTCCTTAGAGAACTTGTTGATGATGTGTTCTTTGATGGAATCTGAGAGATTTTGGCCAAGAGGACTTTGTTCGATGAGTTGACGGATACCTTTGAGAGGAACCATATCGTGAGGAATGTCGATGTCCCACTCATCACCAAATCGTCCAAAACGATGAGCAGGAATTTGTTCACTCTCCAAGAAGAAAGTGATGTTTTCAGGAGTGGTGTCGGCATCAATAGGAAGAATATAGATGCCCTGTGTGACGGTGCGATAGTTATGGATTTCGTCAAATTCCTTGAGAGTAAAATCAAATAGCTCATAACGAGCGCGATTATCATCCCAGACCTCCGTGGAGGCAAGATTAATTTTGACGGTATAGGTGAAAGAGTTGATGAAGACAGTGAAGATTTCCTCAGGTTGAGGAAGGAGTGGTTGATTGGAGGTGAGGTGAATAGAGACAAACTCATCATCAACAAGACGAGAAATGGAGAGTTGCTCTATCTTACGAGGATGGACGTGACGGAAAACGTGGTTGAAGAAGATATCTTGAGTGATGTCTGGTTCAACTTCAAGGGATTGAAGTTCTCCAGAGAGGAGTTTGATGAAGACGGTAATGGTCTCAGAAGATTCGGCTGCCATTGTGAACGGGAAGTAACTTTTGATTTTGAGTTACAAACAAATCTCTTATCGCTGAGTGCGGCCAACTGTGCTTTTTGGAGCGGGTCGGTACTTTTACTTATTCCATTAAAAATTTCAATTTTTCCCAATAGAAAAATAAATATCAAAATGCTACTTAGACCAATTAAACATTTTACTAATAAAAATTTTAAATGTTGTACTTACTCTAAGTAATAAAAAAAATAAAAATAAAATAAAAACACAAGGTATTCTAAGTAACAAAAAACTTTTTATGGTTTTTTGTTGGTTTATCCGAATTTTTATGAATTGCGAAGAAGAATTTTTATGAATTGTGAAGAAGAATTACGCCCATTCACCGAGGATCTCATCATCGCCCTGATCGATCTGATCCAATTCAAAGGCGGCAAGAACACCATCATCAAAAGCCGCCTGAAGAACCGCAGGGTCAAGTGGAATCTCCTCAATTTGAGAACCTAACGATATCGTGAAGAATTCATCCCACTCGCTTTGAAGTGCTTCAGAGAGTTTGCGAAGTGTTCTCTCACTGAGAGGAAGTGAATGAAGAACATCCATCAATTGATACAGTGACTGTTTGTCTTCAGGAATATGAATTTCCCATTCATCTCCATAGCGACCACGTCTCAAGATCTGAATGTTCTCCTCGGAGTAAAAGGTGTGAGTGGATTCACGTGACACCTTGCCCTTGGAATCCAGATGAGTTTGGGCAAAGAAGGTGATACGATAGGTATCGTAACGATAAGAGGCCTTGACGAGATTTCCATCTTGAGTGTGAGGTAGATTAAAGTTAACGATGGATGGAGGATTGGATTTGGATTCTTCTGCTTCCGAATGACTCTCGTGAATCACAACCTCAAAGGCCTGGTAGTGATTTTCTTGATCAAAGGCATCAGCAACCAATTCAAGACGAAGAGTAAAGTGCGAGGGTTGGATAAATGCACAGAAGATCTCATCCTCTTCAGGAAGAAGAGCCATAGGAGTATGAGGAAGAGGTTGCTCGGAATCACTACGAAAGAGATCCAGAGACTGAAGAGGGATTTGGGTGGGAATCAATTGCCAAACCATTCGGTAAAATTGTTTGACAGTGATATCTGATGGAATCCCAAGAGGAATGAGATCGCCATTCAGCATCTTGATCGAAATGTTGATTTGAGACGGGGCAGACATTGTGAGCGAGGTGTAACTTTTGATTTTGAGCTACAAACAAATCTCTTTTCGCTGAGTGCGGCCAACTGTGTTACTAGAACGGGTCGGTACTTTTACTTAGCCCATTAAAAATTTCAATTTTTTCCATAAAAAAAATAAAAAAGAAAAAGCTCCTTAGGCTAAGTAGGAAATATAATATTTTATCCCCATTATATTTTACTTAATATAAAGGGGAAAATAAAAAAAATGATTCCAATACCAAGTATAAAGCAATAAAAAAAAGTCTTGCGACCCCAAAAACCCATTGTGGATTTTTGTATTTGTGTGTTTTCTCCTTTTTATTGGCATTCATCTTATTTCCTTTTTATTTGTATTTGAGATTATGTGCTTTTTATGATGGAGTTGTTTTTACGCCGAAATGTCCTCGTCCTACTCGTCGTCCTCCTCGTCAAACTCGGGCTCAGGCACGGTGGTGTCGATCGCATTCGTCTCGGGCTTGAAGACGCCGACCCACTTGCCGAGAGAGCCGTTGTTGGCGACCCAGACCTCGTTGTCGAAGTTACGCAAGTAGTTGCGTCCCTTGAACGGCCACGGATAGACACCGCCGTCATTGGGACACGACCAGGCAACAACAGCTGGTGCGGCAGGTGTCACAGCTCGCTTGGGAAGAGTGAGCTTTGGCATCGCCGCCACAGTGGGCAGAGGTGTGGCAGACTTGGTTGATGAAGATGAAGACGAAGATGAAAGTTGAATGCTCACGCCATCCGCCTTGACGGGAGCGGTGGACTTCTTGACAGCCTTCTTGGGAATAGAGACAGCAGCCTTCGCAGCATCAGCAGCGGCTTTCGCCTTTGCCTTGATTGCGTCAGATTGTGCCTTTTTTTCCGTCTTAAGACGATCCTTTTCGGCCTTCGCAGCAGCCTTCTCCTCCTTCAACTTCTCAGCCTTCTGGGCCTTGACACGAGCACGCTCGGCTTCCTTCTCCGCAAGAGACATCACCCGCTTGGGCTTTGGCTCTTCGGGTTCCGAGGACTTCTTCTCCTCCTCAGGAACAGGCAGTTGTGCGTACTCACGCTCGAATGTAGCGACCAAGTCGTGATTGGCCGTCTTATACATCTTGGAGAGGCTCATCGCCTCCTTTCGGATGATTTGACGACCATCGGGCGTGTCGGCACTGATGGAATCCTCATAGATATGAGCGCCATCGTGAAACACGGACTTGGGCATTTGGATCTCATCGTCTCCATCAGGAACGGTGAAAGACGGCCAGCCGTTCTTCAACGCATCCTTGAGGACGAATTCAACCCAAGCAACATTCTTGCGAAGTTGTGGGGGGCGAAAGCCCTTGCGAGGATTGCCCTTGGCAGCCTTCAGAGACAACTTCTCGGAATGCTTTTCCTCGGACTTGATCTTCTTGTCGAGTTGTGCGGTGACGGCCTTGACGATTTTCATCATCTCGGAAGCACGCATACCCTTCAAGGAGGCCAAAACGAATTCCACAGCGACGGAGAGCTCCAACTCTTGCTCCTCGTCCAATTCAACGACCTCCTCGGTGTCAACGTTCGGATCGAAATCTTCTTGCGACATCTTGAAATTGCTGGACTGTTTGCTCTGAAAACTTATCTTCGCGGTGTAACCCTTTGGTTTTGCGGTTACAACAAATCTCTTATCGCTGAGTGCGGCCAACTGTGTTACTAGGAACTGGTCGGTACCTGCTTCTAGGCCACTTTCAGTTAAAATACCTAGGCGACCCCCCCTCCCCCCAGCGGTAATGTCAATTTTTATTTTAAATTGAAAAAACCTCGTGGACTGGGGGGACAGGGGGGGGGAGGGGAGGGGGGAGGCCTCCCACGGTGATGCGATCAAATTTATTTTTTGATTGAAATTTGCCCCTGAAATCCATTGGGCTACGCCCACCCCCTCCCCCCCAAAATCATCAATTTCAAAAAAAAATTGATAAAAGAAGTGGTCTACAAGGGAAGTTGCCCCCCAGGAAAGCCTTTGACGCAGATTCTGGAAGCCCGACTCACGGTTAAGAGATTTGTTTGTGACACAAA
>JBMTHG010000131.1:0-4151 GCA_049436045.1 Bdellovibrionota bacterium | reverse complement strand
CCGAGATGCTAATTGGATTCCATTTCGGGCAAAGCTTACGCGCAAAGCGAAAGCTATCCGTCACGAGTTGAAGAGAGAATTCAGGAGGATAAATGTAAGTTCCGCGAGCCACATATTCTTTTAAAATATCGTTTTGAATGGTGCCTCGAAGTTGATGTGTAGGGATTCCTCTTTTTTTCGCGATTGCCACATAAAAAGCCAGCAGACTGGTCGCTGTTGAATTGATGGTCATGGAGGTAGAGACTTGATCTAAGGGAATTTTGTGAAGTAGCTGATCCATATCTTCGAGGCTAGAAATCGCCACGCCCACACGCCCCACTTCCCCCAAAGACATGGCATGATCTGAGTCGAAACCCATTTGTGTGGGCAAATCAAAAGCACAGCTCAAGCCGGTCTGTCCTTTTTCGAGAAGATAATGAAAGCGTCGATTCGTCTCTTTCGCACTGCCAAATCCGCTATATTGTCGCATGGTCCAAAGGCGCCCTCGATACATGCTCGAATAGGGGCCTCGAGTAAATGGATACTCTCCAGGCTGTGGTTTTGGTCCGTAAACCGATTTCAAAGAAATGCCGGAGGATGTTTCTTTAGCAACATATTCTTGGTGCTTTTGATTCTTCATAATAAACTAGTTCTCATATGTTACGAACATTTGGTTTAAGCGCACTGCGAAAAATTTTAACTCCATTCGTCTTTGTTTTAGTGTCATCGGGGGTCTCGGGGCAAGAAAGCTTTCGTCAGCAGCTCAAAGATTTTGATCGAGACGATATTCATAGCATCCATAAAAGACTTTTCACCAAAATTGGAAGACATGAGGTCACTGCTTATGCGGGTGGAATTTTCAACAACAACGGATACGCCATCACTGGCTTGCAATATCAATATCACTTTTTTGAAAGCTTGGGCCTTGAACTAGGAATGGGTGGGTATGGTTTTCAGTTTGGTGACAATGACAAACTCATGTTTTATCAGGCCTCATTAAGTTTTAGCCCGATCTATGGAAAAATCAGTTGGTTTACCTGGGCAGTTTTAAATTTTGATTTATACACTGTCGCAGGTGCTGGGCTCGTGAATTATTCTGGAAAAGAAAAGGGCTCCTCGGCGATGGGCAGCGTTGGCATTGGTACGCGGGTTTTCATCACAGATTTTTTATCGGCGAAGCTCGAGTTTCGTGATTTGATTTATCAAAGAAAGTTCGAGCCTGATTCGAAAATTTTGCACAACTATGCTTTGTTTGCCGGAATTTCTGTTTTGATTCCATTCCAGCAGTCGCTTTAAGAGCGAAGGCAAGAGAGTTGTGAGGGGGATAAAATGTTTTCAAGCAAGTTCACTTTTTCACTTTGCGTTGTTTTGGCTCTTTTTTCGAGAGCTCATGCCTCAACCGCAGATCAGATAAGATCAAAAGCGCCCATGACAGCCCTCGTCTATGATTTAAGAGAGGGCAACATTGCATCTTTAGAGAACGCTTTTCTTGAAAACGAGATTGATTTTTTTCTGGATTATGAAGGGGTAGCCAACTCCTCTCTGAGCTCTCTTTATTATCTGCGAGCCGCTGCAAAAAAAATTAGAGATCGAGACTATGGAGCGGCGAGTAATCTGCTAAAAAGCGTGAGGTCGCATGCGAACCAAAAAGCTTATCTTGAAGCTGTGATTTTAGCGATGACAGGAAAGCTGCAGCCAGCGATGCAGGCTTTTCAAACTCTTTTGAAAAACACACAAAACATGTCGCCGCGTTTAAGAAATTTAACTTTGATGGGGGCGGCCAGAGTGGCTCACGAGCTTGGCAATTATTCGCAGGCCATTTTTTATTATTCCAAAGTCAGTCAATTAGACCCTCTATTTTTTCAGGCCGTCTATGAAAAGGCGTGGTCGTTTTATATGGATGGAGACATGAATGGGGCTTTGGGAGCGACCCTTGCTTTTATGACACCTTATTCAAACTCAATGTTTTTTCCAGAGGGTCCAATTATTCGAGCGGCTGCCTTTTATCATCTTTGTATGTATGAGCGGGCGAATGAGGTCATTGAAAATATGAAATCATCTTATCTTCCACTTCAGGCTCAGATTCAAGAGTTGAGACGAAGAGCTCCTCAAACTTGGCTGTTTGATGAGCGTGTTCTGGAAACGGCAGATAAAAGAATTTTATCTTTTATGATTGCTGATCCTACATTTCGAAGTTTGCAACGAGCCTATCTTAGCTTGATCGACGAAACCAAGACTCTGTCAGGAGCGCAGTTGTCAGTCGCAAACGAAGCTCTGGCCTTCGTGCGAAGATCTTTGGTGGCTGAGGCGAACCGGGTGCTTAATCTTGCTAACACCGAGATTCAAGAGGCTCTTAAGCAAGCCGATATGATCCAGATTGAGATTTTGCAGCTTGGCGTCAATGTGCTTGTGGGGGCTCCCATCGAAATGCGCGATGATTTGTCGATTATCGACCTGGGCAATGTAGACTTTAGCGAGCTCGTTCAATTTTGGCCTTTTCAGGGCGAATTTTGGTTCGATGAATTGGGCTCCTACTACTATGGTTTGAAATCTCAGTGTGGCTCTTGAGGTATGACGAGTCACGTCAAAAAAAGTCATATATTTCAATAGTTTGGAGTAAAAAATCCGGTTTAAATAGAGCAAAGAAACCATCCTTCTAGCATTGACAGTGTTTGCGGGCTGGTGATTTAAGATTTTGATCGCTTGGTCTCTTTGAAGGAGGAGCTGAGACGATGGAATCTAAACTTGAACGTTCATTATGGAGATAAAACTTATGAAATTATTAACTTTTGCTTTAGCGATCGGCTTAACTGCTAGTGCTGCTTCTGCAACACCTTTTTATGTAGGACAAAACATTCGTCCTCAAAATAACATCACTCTTGAATTTCAAGATACGATGACTAAAAAACTTGGAGCTCGCGAAAAAGGCAATATCGCTTCTTTCGAGCTAAAAGCAGACTTCACTCCTATTGAGAATGTGAGTGTTGGAGCAACTCTTCCTTTTTACATGGCCAACAAGAAAGTATTGTCAGCTGCTAGCGGTAAGAACGCTATCGGAAACATGGGATTGAGCATTGGTTTTGGCCAAGCTTTGAGCGATAGCTCTGATTCAATGTCTTGGGGCTACACGGCTTCTATGCATGCTTTCATGCCTACTTCTCGCAACGCTGAAGGCTCAACAATTGCTGCCGTAAACCCAACCACTGATTTTTATCAGTACAATCCTAAAACAACGACATTTGCTCCTACTTTTGGCGTTTTCGCTGAAAACGAAATGATGATGATCAAAGCAAATCTTGGATACGGCTGGTCTTATATTTCTGACGGCGCAGGAAGCTCTGACAAAAATCGAAACACATTCACTTGGCAAGCTGCTGCGTCTTGGAAAGCTCTTCCAAACCTAAGCGCAAACCTTGAATACAATAATATTCTTTTCGACAAGGCGACTGCTGGCGCTGGCAAAAAGTGGAAGCATGCTGTTGCTCCATCCATCTCTGGAAATTTTGGGCCAGTTTTGACAAGCGCATTTGTAAGCCTTCCTTTAGACAAGACTACTCGTGACTTCCACAATGTGGCTTTTGGCGCGAACCTAGGATACTTGTTCTAATTTATGATTCTTACTTAGTATTAAGCTCAGCTTAATGCTGAAATTTAGCCCCCCATCCAAAATGGGGGGCTTTTTTTTGCTCAATTAAAAATTCCTTCAATTTAATCGTATAATGTTAAGTGATGGGTTCAGAATCGCAATTGGGCATTGTGCTCTCAGGGGGAGGGTCTCGAGCGGCTTTTCAAGTGGGGGTTTTGAAAGCGATCGTCGAGATGAAACTTCCTATTCGTGGCTCTATCATTTCGGGGCTTTCGGCTGGAGCCATTAACGCAGCTTTTCTCGGTTCGCAGATTCATCAGCCTGATCAAGCCACATTAAGGCTCGAGCAACTTTGGTCGTCACTCTCGACAGACCAAGTTTTTAGCACAAGAATTTTCGATTTATTAAAAACTGGATTTAAACTGATTTGGGATCTCAGCTTTGGAGGAATTCACCATCACACATCAACCAGAGCTCTTCTCAAAACAGAGGCGTTGAGAACTCTTCTTAAAAAGCACGTCAACATTGAAGACTTGAGGCGCAACATTGAAGCGGGAGAGGTGGCCGCGCTTACGATGGCGGCGAC
>JBMTHG010000130.1:0-4157 GCA_049436045.1 Bdellovibrionota bacterium | reverse complement strand
TTTTTAGCTCTCAAAAAGAAGCGCAGGCGCCCAAAAATATTGTTTTTTTGATGGCCGATGCTTTTGGTGTGATGCCGGCTGCTGCCAAACTTAATCCACTTCAAGCTCAGTATTATTTTATTTCTGGATACACAGCCAAAGTGGCCGGCACTGAACTCGGCGTGAAAGAACCTCAAGCGGCATTTAGCACCTGCTTTGGAGCACCCTTCATGCCTCGACCATCGAGCTTATATGCAAGCCTTCTGGCCGATTTGGCTCAGCGCTCGGGCGCTCAGTTTTGGCTGTTAAATACCGGCTGGATGGCTGGGGGTTATGGCAAAAGCCAACGGTATCCTCTCACAGTCAGCAGACGCTTGCTTTCTGAAATGCAATCAGGACGCTTGGCTCAACAGAAAACAAAAACTCATCCCGTATTTAACTTCGAAGTTCCTGTGGCATGCCCTGACTTAGATTCAAAATATCTTGAGTTTGATAATGTTGATGGAGCAAAAGATTTAGCGAAAAAATTTGAATCCAATATTCAAAATTTCGCTCCCGCCATGACACAAGATTGTTTGCAGAGAGGCGGCCCCATCTCGGCTTAGAGATGAAAGGCCAGAGGCTCTGCCTAGGTTTCAGCTTTCGATTTTAAGCTGCGACCTGAATGTTGTTTTGCACCTGAAAAACGCCTGAGGCGCGCCAAGCAGCGGCTCTTGCGTCTTCGCGCTCGGAGTCTGAATCTACGGTTCCCGTGAGAGTCACTTTTCCGCCATCAGTGAGAACTTCAATTTTATTGGCGTCCATTTCAGCATGACGATGCAGAGCTTCTTTAATTTTTTGTTTAATCTCTCTGGGAGAGACCTCACGCTGCTTGAGATGAATGAAATTATAAACCCCTTTCACGCCTAAAAGCCCTTGAACTGCTTTTTCTGCAGCTTCTTTTTGATAAAACCAGTCGAGCTCGCCCTCAAGAGTGAGCCAGCCATTTTCAACTTTCACTTTGATTTTTTCATGAGGAATCGAAACGTGCCATTCCAAAGCGTTCGCTGCGGCCTTAGCAATGTCAGCGTCAGTTCTTTGAGAGGAGCTCAAAATGTTCACTTCAATTTCTTCAGCAAAACCTCGAACACCAGCCACTCGCTTAACAGCGGCCTCGACATGACTTTTTTTAAAAAATGTATCGACCCGACCATTTAAGGTAACAATGCCATCTTTAACAGCCACTCCGATTTCACTAGCATCGATCACAGGATCATATTGCAACTCGGCAATGACATCTTGTTGAATTTGACTATCTGATTTTTTCATTCTTTTCTCCTTTGAACTTATTTTTAACTCAAAGAAGTTAAAGCAGGATTTTGCTTCAAACAGAACTAACCTAAGAAAAGCCCTAGCGAGACTTTAGCTTGATAAGAGTCATCGTGCAGAGCTTTCTCTTGATGTCTTCTTTAAAAAGATAAAGAGAAGTCAGGGCACCACCAACTCCTAAAACTTGCAGCGAGGGCGCGGCCCAGCTAATTCCATCCATGTCGAGTAAGGCCAAAACTGTAGAACCAAAAGAAATTCCAACCGCAGCAGCTTTGCTGAAAGTCCAAGCTCGACGGGCTTTTTTTCTAAACTTTTCGAAATCCTCGGGAGTTAATTCTCTTTCTTTTGACAGCTCAACAAGTTCTTTTTTTTGCTTCGTAATATAATTATCTGTGGCCTTCACATTTGATAGGTTTAAAAAGCCCTCACTAATCAAACTGAGAAAAGCCGTCTGAAAGACTTGAGCCGTAATCCACTCGGATTTGATTCCAAGCGCGGCTTGGGCCATCTGCAAAACTCCGAGATAAACCGCGTGAAGGGCATATTCTTTTAGAACAAAGGCCTCAAACAAACTCGCTTTTTTCTTAGGGTCAGGAATCGCCAAGCCTTTGTGAGTCTGCCAATACGTCAGCTGGGCATGAAAAAGCTGTTGAGCCGCCGATATCATTCCGCCGATCACCCCCACTGGCAAAGCCACTTCGATGGGAACATCTGAAAATATGTTTAAGGCGTAGGCGATGCCTGTCGTATTACAAGCCAATCGAGTGAAAACAAAAACGTGATCGCTTTTTGAGTTGGCTCGTGCTTCGTAGGCTACTTTTTCAACCTGAAGCTGCACTTCGCAAAGCTCATTCTTAGATTTAAAAACTTCAGCCTGAGCCCTTGGTGCTACAGCAATCAGAATAATGCTAAAAAAAATTGAACTCCGCACTCGACCCCCAAAAGTTAACCCAAAAACTTCACTAACCGTCATTTAAAGGCGGTTAGAATCTCTTTTGTTCGCCCGAGTTGAGTTGGAAATCAAGTCTTTTCGAATCTCGCTTAACTTTTTTTGGCTCGGCATCTTCGTGGGGGCCAACTAAACTGAGACATGCCCTTCGAAGCCACGCGTGAGACTGCCCTACTTCAATTGAAAAACTTCATTCCAAGAGCAGGTCATCACTATGCGCAGAATCGAAATTTCGACGAAGGCCCTAAAGATCGCCAAAATGTCTCATCACTTTCTGCCTTCATTCGAAAGCGCTTGATCAGCGAAGCCGAGATTCTTCACCAAGTCTTTGATATCTACTCATTTTCAGCGGCCGAGAAGTTCATTCAAGAGGTTTTATGGCGAACGTATTGGAAAGGCTGGCTCGAAATGCGGCCTCAAGTTTGGGCAAGCTACCTTCAAGAATGTGATCGCCTTCAAGAAATAAAAGATCAAACTTCTTATAAGATGGCAGTTTCGGGAAGCACCAAAATTGAGTGCTTCGATTTTTGGGTTCGAGAGCTGATTGGCACTGGCTACCTTCATAATCACGCTCGAATGTGGTTTGCCAGCATTTGGATTTACGCCTTAAATTTGCCTTGGCAGCTCGGCGCCGAATTCTTCTACCGACATCTTTTAGATGGGGATCCGGCTTCAAACACCTTAAGCTGGCGTTGGGTAGCCGGACTTCAAACTCGCGGTAAGCGCTACCTCGCTAGCGCCAAAAACATCGAGAAGTTTTCGACTTTTCGAGAGCCAAAGTTGCCACCCTTAAATGATCAAGAGATCCTTGAAGATCTCGATCTTAACCCATCTTCGCTGATTCTCTCAGCTTCAACGAAAGTTCTTGATGGGGCTCAAACTCTTTTGATCCACTCTGAAGATTTAATCCCAGAGCTCTCTGAGATAAGAGATTTTAAACCCAAGCGGATCGTCTCGGTCTCTCTTCGCGGTTTAGGATTAAGTGATCACTTTGATTCCAAGGTTTTAGATTTCGATGAAGTCGCTTTAAAAGACGCGGCTCAACGCGCTCATATCGCCTTCGGTGTAAAGGTGGAGCCCTTGAACTCAATCGACGAGCTTGGCAAGGAACCCAGCCTTTGCTTAGGAGTCGCTCTTGGCCCTGTGCAAGAGCGACTCAAAGCTCTGCCAAATCTACATTTTGTTTGGAGAAAATGGGATCAAGAGCTCTACCCGATGGCACGAGCCGGTTTTTTTAATTTCAAAAAAAAGCTCGAAAGCTATGACATTCAGGGGCTTTGCGCAGATTCGATCAAATAGGCCTGAAAAGTCAAAATTGCCGAAAAGAAAATGAGTTGAGGGGTATTGCGATCTTTTTTTGATTGAAGTACGAGTTCAGCCTCATGCAAATTTTAGAGCAGTTTTGGCTTCAATACGCCTGGCTTCGTGCGAGTTTGTGGTTGATCGCCCTCATTATCGGATCAGTCGCACTCGGGCATATCTTAAGGCGCTTTTTTGAAGTTTTTTTAAAGCGAATAGCCGCCTATGAAATGGGATGGATCTCTGATTTTCTTCGCTCGAAACAACTCGCTTTTGTTTCTTCTTGGTTTTTGCCTCTTCTCATCTTTCATGAAGTGGAGCTCGCGATCGAAGATATTCCAGATGAGATTGACCGGCTCATTCATCGAGTTGTCTTGTCGATTTGTATTTTACTTGGAGCGAAAATTATAAGCATCGCCTTAGAAGCTTTTGATCAAGCCTATGCTCAAAAAACGGCTTCTCTCTCTCGACCGATTAAAGGATACATTCAGAGTGTAAGAATTTTGATCTATGGAATCGCACTTGTGTTGGTGATTTCAATTCTGATCAATCAATCTCCTGTTTTATTTTTAAGCAGTCTTGGAGCTCTCACTGCCGTTTTCATGTTGGTATTCAAAGATAG
>JBMTHG010000129.1:0-4166 GCA_049436045.1 Bdellovibrionota bacterium | reverse complement strand
GAAATTCAATGCCAATCTTGGATTCAAGAGGCCGCACTCAGAATGTTGCGAAACAATCTGCATCCTGAAGTGGCTGAAGATCCTGACCAACTGATCGTCTATGGAGGCCGCGGCAAAGCGGCAAGAAATCAAGAATGTTTAGAAGCGATTGAAAAGGCTTTGGTCGCTCTAAAAAATGATGAAACACTTTTGATTCAATCCGGAAAGCCAGTCGGAGTTTTTTCTTCTCATGAAAATGCGCCACGAGTTTTGATCGCCAATTCAAATCTTGTTCCCAACTGGGCCAGTTGGGAGGTTTTTGATGAACTCGAAAAACAAGGCCTTATGATGTATGGCCAAATGACCGCAGGCTCTTGGATTTATATTGGCTCTCAAGGAATTGTGCAGGGAACTTACGAAAGCTTTGCGGCTTGTGGTGAGAAGCACTTTGGCGGAGATCTTTCAAATCAGTGGATTTTGTCGGGAGGGCTCGGCGGCATGGGCGGCGCTCAACCTCTTGCCGCTGTGATTGCTGGCGCTTCATTTTTGGGCGTTGATGTTGACTCTCAAAGAATTCAAAAGCGAATCGATACCGGCTATCTTGATCGAAAAACAAATTCACTCGATGAGGCTCTGAGCTGGATCAAAGAGGCTTGCCAAAAAAGACAGCCCATTTCAGTCGGGCTTTTGGGGAATGCCGTTTCAGTTTATGAAGAGCTTCTGCGGCGAAATGAAATTCCACCGATTGTGACCGATCAAACATCAGCGCATGATCCGGTTTTTGGCTATGTGCCCGTTGATTACACAATCGATCAAGTGAATGAGGCCAGAAAAAACAAAGCTCTCTATCGTGAAAAATCTCTCCAAAGCATGGTGAGACATTGCTCAGCCATGGTCGAGATGCAAAAGCGAGGCGCCATTGTTTTTGACTACGGAAACAATCTTCGCGGCTATGCGAAAGAAGCTGGCTTTGAAAAAGCTTTTGATTATCCGGGTTTTGTTCCCGCCTATATTCGACCGCTCTTTTGTGAAGGAAAGGGCCCCTTTAGGTGGGTGGCTCTTTCGGGTGATCCTGAAGATATCTATAAGACAGATGAGGCTTTGAAAAAACTTTTCCCTGAAAACAAAAAACTTTTGAAATGGCTAGATGCTGCTCAAACAAAAATTCATTTTCAGGGCTTGCCGGCGCGCATTTGTTGGCTTGGCTATGGCGAGCGAGATCGAGCGGGCTTAGAATTCAATCGAATGGTAGCATCGGGTGAGTTGAAAGCTCCGATTGTGATTGGCAGAGATCATCTCGATTGCGGTTCGGTGGCATCACCCAATCGAGAAACTGAAGCGATGAAAGATGGAAGTGATGCTGTCAGCGACTGGGCGATTCTTAATGCTCTGATCAACACAGCCAACGGAGCTTCGTGGGTGAGTTTTCATCACGGCGGTGGTGTGGGCATGGGCTATTCACAACATGCCGGTATGGTGATCGTGGCCGATGGGAGTGTCGAAGCTGAAAGACGAATCGCGCGAGTTTTAAAATCTGATCCAGGAATGGGCGTAATTCGCCACGCCGATGCCGGCTATGAAGAGGCTGTTTCATTTGCAAGAGCACAAAAAATTAAAATTCCGATGCTCAATGATGATTAGGAAGTTTTGACTGAAGAGTTTATGTCGAGTTCTCATCTCTATGAAATCGCAATCAAAAGTCCGCTTCGAAGGTTGTTTACCTACGAGAGTGCCGAGCCGCTTCAGGCGGGCTCAAGAGTTTGGGTGCCTTTTCGAAATCGAGAAAGACTAGGTTTTGTTTGGAAAGAAACTTCCGAAGTTCCAAAAGGTTTAAAATCAGTGCTCAGAAAACTTGATTCGGCACCTCTTTTTAATGAGGCGACTCTGGAATTTTATCGGCAGGCTGCAGATTATTATGGAATTTCTTTAGGGGAGCTTTTAAATCTTTCGGTGCCCAAAAAAATACAAGAGGGTGCAGCCATTGCCGATCACGAGGTGAAGTCATTTCTGCCAAAGCTGCCGAAGCTCTCAGAAGCTCAGCAAACTTGTGTCGATGAAATTTCAAAATCAGATAAATTTTCAATACACCTCATTCATGGAGAGACGGGTAGCGGCAAGACCGAAGTCTATCTTCATTTGATGGAAAATATTTTGCTCACGGGTGGGCAAGTTTTATTTTTGGTTCCAGAGATAAGTCTCACGCCCCAGCTCGAAGAGCGGCTTTCAAATCGATTGGGGGCTTCTGTGAGTGTGTTTCATTCCAACATTCGTGAAAAATTGAGAATGAAAACCTTTTCGCAGGCTCGGTATACTCAAACTGATGTTTTCTTAGGGGCAAGATCTGCTCTTTTTCTGCCGTTTTCAAATCTCAAGTTGATCATTGTTGATGAAGAGCACGACTCCTCTTACAAGCAGTCAGAGCGAGGGAGTTATCATGCGAGAGATCTGGCGATCTTAAAAGCCAAGCTTCTCAATATTCCGATCATTTTAGGGAGTGCTACACCTAGTTTAGAGACTTATTCCAAGGTAAAAGACAAGACTGCGAAACTTTATAAGTTGCCAAAGTTTTTTGAAACACCAGAGCCAAAAATTGAAATTCTATCATTAAAAAAAGTGTGGAAGTCAGAGGCTAAGAGCTTCATCACTGAAAGACTTCATCAAGAAATTGAAGATTGCTTGCACAACAAGAATCAGGCGCTTTTGTTTTTGAATCGACGAGGTTCTGCGACTCAAAGAATTTGTTTGGAGTGTGGTCATCAAGAAAACTGTCCGCATTGTTCGGCTTCTTTGACGCTTCATTTTGACGTGCAAAAGGGGCTCTGTCACTTATGCGGATATCAACGAAGTTTAGAAAAGAATTGCTCCCAATGTTCACACGATCAATTTTTTGTTGGAGGCATCGGAACAAAAGAAGTCGAGGCCCAGGTTCAACTTCGATTTCCAGAGGCACGAGTGGCTCGCATTGATCGAGATCAATCGCGAAAAAAGAATTTTTTAGAGCAAACGCTTAAAGATTTTGTCGACGGAAAGATCGATATTTTGATCGGCACTCAGATGATTTCAAAAGGCATCGATATTCCAAATTTATCTCTGATTGGGATTATTCTCGCTGATCAGGGTTGGGGTGTTCCTGATTTTCGAGCCATGGAAAGAAGCTTTCAGCTTTTAAAGCAGATTTTGGGCCGGGCTGGAAGGCGAGGCCAAGAGGCGAAGTGTTTGATTCAAAGTTTTTTTCCAGAGCATCCGATTTTTAAACTTCTGGGAGAAGAAAATTCTTTTGATATGTTTATAAACGAAGAGATTCAAATTCGAGAGCAGGCGGCACTTCCTCCGTTTTATCGTATGTTGCTTTGGACGCTTTCAGATAAACAACAATCTAAGGTTCTTGAGGCCTCAGAAGTTATGATGAAAAGGCTTTCGGCCGTGGCCCAAACGTTTAAAATTCAGATTTTTGGCCCAATGGAAGCGCCGATTTTTCAGTGGAAAAATGAGTATCGTTATCAGATTTTAGCGAAAGCCAAATCGGCAGCAGATCTTTCAAGGTTTATGCAAATTGTTTTAAAAGATTTAGACGAACGATCTTTAGGAGTGAAGATTAAGACAGATCGAGACCCCCAGCATTTTATGTAGTTTTTTATGATGATGTAATTTTTTATGAAGATTTTTATTTTAAGACTTCTAATTTTTTCAACGCTTTGGGCGGTAGTTGCTTGGTGGAGTTTTGAGCGCGTCAAAGAAGATTTAGAAGAATCAAGATTTGAATTTTTAATTTTATCGAATGGGCGAGTCGCCTCCGTTCAACGAGAACGTTTGTTTGACAAAGAGAGGGAGATCCAGGCCGGAGATCGAGTGTTAAAAATCGAAAACCAGGCCTTTAGTACTTCGCTCGCAAAGAGCTTGCTCATTAAGGGAAATGATCGAGATCGAATGACGACAACGATATCTCGTAAGGCTGAACTCATCGAGGCTGATCTGTATCTGCGATCTTATACGACGCGAGATTTCTTGGTTTTGTTTTTGTTGCCTACCCTGGTGTCTTTGATTTTTATTCTGTTTGCGATCTTCACGCCATTTCAGAAGTTCAACTTTCGAAAAACAAGAGAGGCTGTTGAGGTTTTTTCGCTTCTGTGTCTCGGCTTAAGTTTTTATTTTCTTTTATTCTTTCCATCGATCAATTTTTCTTTGCC
>JBMTHG010000128.1:0-4167 GCA_049436045.1 Bdellovibrionota bacterium | reverse complement strand
TTCTTTTAAAATTTCTTCGAGCGTCCAATCAAGACCTGACTGAAACTCTGTGTCACAGTCAAAGCCCTCTCGCTCTTTTGAGCAGCGAAGATTGCACCCAGAAAATCGAATGAAAAAATTAGGGGTGCCGGCTCTAAGGCCTTCACCCTGAAGAGAATAAAAAATCTCATTGATCCGATAAGTTTTCATTTGGTTTTTCGGGGTTCGTATCGACATCGTGAGGTGCAAGTTTCTTCAATCTCAACGGCGATGAGTTGCGGCAGAGATTTTTTAACTTCGTCAAAAATCCATTTGGCAATGGCTTCAGACGTGGGGCTTTCGATGTTTAAGCTTTCATTTAAATAAAAATGATCCAATCGAGTTTCTATGAGTTCTGAAATCGCTTTTTTCATTTCTGAAAAATCTAAAAGCATATTCGTCTTTGATCCAGATGCGTGAAGCTCGTCTCCTTCACAGATGAGTTTTCCTTTGAAAGAGTGCCCGTGCAATCGCTGGCACTTTCCGTCGTGATGAGGGAGTCGATGGGCGGCTTCAAATCGAAAATCTTTTTCTAAGGTCCAGCTCATAAATACTCCGTGGGGTCAGTGAGTTTAGAAAGTTCGAAAGCTTCTTTTCTCTCCACGCAGGTGCCACATTTGCCGCAATGTTTTTCAAGGCCTTTATAGCAACTCCAAGTGAGATGAAATGGAAAATCTAGTTCAGCACCGCGCTTCACAATCTGAGACTTTGTGAAATCTTGAAAAGGGGCGAGAATTTGAAGCGGATGCCAATCACATACTTTGGCCACTTGATTCATCGCCTGAATAAACTCAGGCCGGCAGTCGGGGTAAATCGTATGATCTCCACCGTGGGCCGCAAAACTCACGGCATCATATTTGAGATCAATCGCATGAGACATGGCTACCGAAAGCATCATCATATTGCGGTTTGGCACAACCGTCATTTTCATGCTGTCTTCGGTATAGTGCCCTTCAGGAACATCGAGTAAGCCCGTTTGCGAATTTTGGTGCATCAAAGTTTTTAAAGCCTCAAGATTCACTTCAACAAAATCTAAATTAAAATATTCACAAAGAGCGCGAGCCGATTCAAGTTCGCGAAAGTGTCTTTGCCCGTAGTTAATACTTAAAATGCGAACTTCGTGCGAGAGAGATAGCCAATGAGCTAGCGCGACACCGGAATCTAGGCCCCCGCTTAGAAGATGCACAATTTTCATGCCCAAAGCCTTAGCATGATTTTCTTCAGAAGTGGGTGAAATTCAATGAAAGCGAGGCTTTCTTTTCAGACCTTTTTTGAGTTTATTAAAGCTTGGCGTGAAAAAGATTCCATTGAAAAATCCGATAGACGTCGACCCGCTTGTAAAAGCGGCTTTTGATCGTGAAAAATGGTGGTCGCGCCTGTCTTTTTGGGCGGCAGCACTCATTTTGGGTTTGGTGTCGGTTTTTTTTGCGGCGATCTGCGACTGGTCAAATCATGTCTTTCAAGAAATTTATGCCTTTTCTCCCTTCGCGCCGTTTTTGGTCTGCCCCTTGGGATTTTTGTTAGTCATCATGATTCAAAGAAGATTTTTTCCGGGAGCTGAAGGGAGCGGAACTCCCCAAGTCATCGCTTCTTTGCAGTCAGGCTCGACTCTGCTGAAAAACAAACTTTTAAGTATTCGAATTCTTTGCGGAAAAATTTTGGGTGCCTTTTTGGGGCTTTTGTTTGGAGCCTCGATTGGGCGAGAAGGGCCCTCCATTCATATCGGTGCCTCGTTGTTTCATGCACTTGGGCACTTTGCTCAGTTTTCTCGCACAGATAGAAGGCGTGGCTTAATTGTCGCTGGAGCAGCAGCTGGACTGTCGGCAGCCTTCAATGCGCCTCTAGCGGGAATTGTTTTTGCCATCGAAGAGCTAAAGGGCTCTTTCGAAGATCGCTCGAGCGGTTTGATGTTAAGTGCCATCATATTAGCGGGCTTAATTTCTTTAGCACTTCTTGGACACTACACTTATTTTGGTGAGGTCGATGTGGCTTTGAAAGGTCTCGAAAGCGGGCTTGTGATTATCGTCATCAGTGTGATGGGAGGTTTGTCGGGTGGACTTTTCAGCCGAATGATTTTGTATTGGAGTCCTATTTTTCAAGGCTGGCAAAAAAAACGTTGGTGGTTAGTGCCAATCGTTTTGGGCTTAGTGATTGCTGCAATTGGGTTTGTTTCTAATGGTCAAAGTTTTGGAACGGGCTATGAGCAAACTCGAGCTCTGCTGGATGATTCCGAGGTGAGCAAAAGTTTGTTTCCATTTTGGAAGTTTTTGGCGACTTTTTTCTCTTATATGACAGGAATTGCCGGAGGAGTTTTCGCGCCCTCATTGAGTATTGGGGCGAGCCTTGGAACTCTGGTCGCTCCCCTGTTTCCTCTTGAAGAGATAAAAGCTCTTATCGTTCTTGGAATGGTGGCTTTTTTAGCTGCCGTGATTCGCGCGCCAATCACTTCGTTTGTGATTGTGTTTGAGATGACCTCAAACCATTTTCTTTTGCTGCCCCTGATGGCTTGCTCATTTATCTCGGCTGGAGTATCAAAACTCGTCAGTGAGAAGCCTCTCTATCGGGGCCTTGCCGATCAATATCTTAAACAGGAATAACTTCTTTCACTTCGGGCACCACTTCTTTCAAGCGAGTTTCAACGCCCATTTTTAAAGTCATCAGAGACGACGGGCATCCTGAGCAAGAGCCTTGCATTTTAAGAAAAACAAATCCGTCTTCAAATTTTTCAAATGAAATATCGCCACCATCCATGGCTACAGCTGGGCGAACTTCTTGATCGAGAAACTCAACAATCTTTTTCTCAATCTCTGAAAGATTTTTGATCGAAGATTCATCGCTATCAGTGAACTCAATCACCGGCGCCCCTGATTCTAGAAACTCCTGAATCAATTTTTGAAGCTGCTCATTTTTTTGGGGCAAATCCTCTTGATTAGAAAAATTCACACTAATGAAGTTCGTGCCAAACATGACGTTTGAGATTCCGCCGAGTTCAAAAATTTTACCGGCAAGTTTTGAGCCCTTGGCATCTTCGGATGAGCTAAAATTCTTCGCCCCTCTGGCTAAAAGGCTGCGATTGACTCGATATTTGAGAGAGTCGGGGTTTGGGGTAAATTCAAGTTCAACGAGAACGGCTTCTGACATGATTTTCTCCAGATTTAGGATTTTTTATCGAACCAATGTATACAAAAAAGTATGGAATTTCTAAAGACTTTCTTCGTCGAATTTTCGAAGTTGAGCGAGGCTCTCTTCGGGCTTTGTCGCAGAAAAGCCCCCTAGAAAGGCGGAATTTTGAAGGGCTTGAGACCAGGCTTGGCCTGGGAGCTCTCTCGTTCGCAGGCGGCGAATCCATTGAAGCTCGCGAAGGCCATCGAAAAATTCAATCACATGATGTTTGCGATGATCAGGGCTTTTGAATTGTTGAATTGAGTTTCTAAGCGCATCTTCAAATTCAAAATCAGTCTGCGGAAAGTTCTCAGCCGCAATCATGAGCTGTTCTCTATAATTTTTTAGTCGCGAAAAAATCTGGGAATCATCGAGCAAAAAACCATCATGAAGAATCTGCTGAATGCCAGCCGCAGTTCCAAAGACGCATCGAATCTCAGCTCTTGCCAAAATTGAAAGAGGCTCAGCGGGGCTCCAGTCGATGGGTGCAAGCTTTCGTAGTTTATTGAGAAGATAAAAATCTTCACCGGCATCTCTGGCTGGGAATCCTCGCACTTTCACATAAAAGGGAATTTGAATGCATAAGCAGCTACCAATGCTCGGGTGTGCATAGGGCGAGCCTGAGAATTTTAATCCCAAGCGATGATAGCGAAGAAAAATCTCATAAAAAATAGAGGCCTCTCTCAAGCGAGCGTCTTCATTGAATCGGTGGCGATATCGATAATGATAAGCTGAAAATTTCTCTGACTTTGAAAATGAAAAATAATTTTTTGGAACAATCACATCGGCATCGGTAGCGTGAATCCAGGCCGTGCGAAGCTGGCCTTGTGCATAGAGATGCACAGCAAAATCAGCGGCCATCTTTCTGGCAAGCCCCACATTCATTTTGGGATGGCAGCGATCTGGGCGTGAGCCAAAGTCGGCGACTAAAAAGTCGAAATTTTTTGCTCGAAAAAGAGAAAAATCGCTCTCCTGCCAGAGCTCGGT
>JBMTHG010000127.1:0-4182 GCA_049436045.1 Bdellovibrionota bacterium | reverse complement strand
ATAAAGATCGAATCAAAGTTTGGCTGCAGGGTCGGGTGAAAGAGGGTGACGAACTTCTTTTTTCAGACAAGCTCTCTGCTCGCGTGATGGAGAAAAAAGAGCGAGATGTTTTTTTAGATATTTCACAAGCGGCCTTTTTGGAATTTTTGAGTCTTCACGGAAAGCCTGCCCTGCCACCCTATATTTTGAAACGAAGACGTGAACTCCATTTAAGTGAAGATCAATTCTCGGACTTTGAAAGCTATCAGACCCTGATGGCAGAAGCTTCAGTGCATTTTTCAGTCGCCGCGCCAACGGCCTCTTTTCATTTCGATGAGTTGGTTTTTAAAAAACTTCGAGAGCAGGGTGTTCAGATCGAAACCATATCTCTTCACATTGGCGCGGGAACTTTTTTACCGCTTGAAAATTCTGAAGTCGAAAAAAATCATCTTCATTCGGAGTTTGTAGAGATTGAGCCAGAGGTGTGGGAGAGATTGCTTCGCTATAAATCGGAGGGAAAACGTCTCATTGCTGTGGGCACGACCGTTACTCGATCTTTAGAATCAGCTTGGCTTCGTCATCAGGAATCTTTACCAACCGATGCGTTTCAAACCGATTTGTTTATTTATCCTCCTTATTCATTTCAAATGGTCGACAGTCTGATCACAAATTTTCATCAGCCGAAATCGAGTTTGCTTGTGCTGATTGATGCGTTTTCAAAAGCTAAATGGAGGCAAATTTATAATTATGCGCTTGAAAAAAGATATCGACTTTTTTCATACGGCGATGCTTTGTGGATTCAATAAATGATTGGCTTTGAGATTTTAAAGAGTGATGCAAAAACAAAAGCGAGACTCGGGCGACTCCAATTAAAACACGGGATCGTCGAGACTCCTGTCTTCATGCCGGTGGGAACTTATGGGGCCGTCAGGGGCTTGGCCGCTTGGGAGCTTGCGCAATCGGGCTCTCAAATCATGCTCTCAAACACTTATCACTTGGCGATTCGGCCGGGCGTAGACTTGATTGAACAACTCGGAGGCCTTCATTCATTCACATCTTGGGATCGACCCATTTTGACCGATAGCGGCGGCTTTCAAATTTTTAGTCTTTCAAAAAATAGAAAGATCACCGATGAGGGGGCCTTTTTTCAAGACCCAGCCAGCGGACAAAAGTTTTTCTTTTCGCCTGAATCCGTCGTTCAGATTCAAGAGCGTTTCGGAAGCGACATCATGATGGTTTTTGACGAATGTCCCCCAGCCGATGCTTCGATAGACATCATTGAAAATGCCGTTCGTCGAACGAGCCTTTGGGCTCAGCGATGTAAGCAAGCTTATCGCGATCGAGAGCTCATGCTTTTTCCGATCAACCAGGGAGCCTGCGACCTAGATCTTCGGCGCCGCAGTTTGGACGAACTTTTGAATCTCGAAAAAGATGGGGAGCCCTGGCGAGGATTGGCGATCGGGGGCTTAAGCGTAGGGGAGTCAAAGTCCGATTTTGTGCGCACTCTGCACGGCTTAAGAAATAGTCTGCCGGTCGAAAAGCCACATTATTTGATGGGGGTCGGAAGTCCCAGAGATTTGGTTTTTGGAGTCTGCTGTGGAATCGATATGTTTGATTGTGTCATTCCTTCGCGAAATGCTCGGCATGGAATCGTGATGACACGGCAGGGTCGACTTAATCTTTATAACAAGGAACATGAAGCTTCCGATCAAGCTCTGGATTCTGAGTGTCAGTGCTTAACATGCAAAAATTATAGTCGAGCCTTTCTTCGTCACTTGTTTCAAAAAACGGAGGCTTTGGGCCAAAGGCTGGCAACTCTTCATAACATTCAATACTTCATTGATTTGATGTCTTTGATACGATCAAAAATTGCAGAGGGGAGTCTTTATGAATTCGCTTTTGAATTTTTGCGCGATCCTCGCCAAGTTTATCTCGGAAAAGAAAGAGATTTCGAAGCTTTTCCAGAAGAGTTTTAATGGTTTTATCAGGCCGGTGATTTGTATTCTAAGGTTAAAGCTTCAAAAGTCTTCGACTTAACTCTTTACACGGGCCAGACTTGTTCTTAGGTTCGTAGAGATGAAAAAGATTCTATTATATTCTACAGTTATGTTTAGTCTTGGCGTTTCAGGCCTCTTGGCTCAAGAGCAAGCGCCAGCGGCAGAAGCGCCCAATGCTTTTTCTCCTTTGATCGGCATTGTTTTGATGCTGGCGGTGTTTTTCTTTTTGATTATTTTGCCCCAAAGTCGAAAGGCGAAGAAGCAGGCCCAGTTTTTGTCGAGCCTTGAAAAAGGGGATGAAGTGGTTACGGTATCGGGTCTTTATGGGAAAATTTATGGTCTCACAGAAAGAATCGTCACTTTAGAGATTGCGCCTAATGTGCGAATTCGTGTTGACCGAAATTCCATTGCTTCAAAAGATCAATCGGATTCTTCATCAAAAGCAGTGGCTTAATCTGGGAGGCTGAGTATGAAAATTTGGGTCATTCTTTTAAGTGCCGTTTTGTCGGTCTTTTTTTTGTTGCCAAGCTTTTTGCCAAAAGACTCCAAACTTCAGGCTTACCTGCCCAATACCGCTCTCAACCTGGGCCTCGATTTGCGAGGGGGCATTCATGTTGTTTTGGGGGTGGATATTCGAAAAGCTTTGGATGTGGAGATTGATCAACTTGGCGATCGTTTAGATTCCGATCTAAAGAGAGATGAGATTCTTGGAGCCAGTGTAAAGAGAGCGCCGGGAGAGCGGGCTCTTTTGGTGAATCTTCGAGATGCCCCTCAATCAAAAGATTTACAAAGAATTTTGAAAGACAATTTCTATCAGGTTTTAATGCTGTCTGGCTGCGAGTCAGAGACCCAAGCGCTGGTCAGGCTCGACCCAACTCATTCCGAGAACATTGCGCGAATGTCTTTAGAGCAAGCCAGAGAAATTATTCGAAATCGAGTCGATGAATTTGGAGTGGCAGAGCCAATTATTCAAATTGAAGGCGATGATCGAATTCTTGTTCAACTGCCTGGGATCGAAGACCCTCAAAGGGCGATAGATCTCATCGGAAAAACGGCTTTGTTAGAATACAAAGTGGTCGATGAAACATTAGGAGTTCAGGAGCTTTCTGAATTGGTAGAGGGAGTTCGAGCTGAGGTGGGTTTCACGAATAATTTCAATCAAGATCAGCTCAATCGACTCAACGCCGCGTTGAGGTCAAAACTTCCAGCTGATACTGAAATCTCTTTTGAAAAAGAAAGTTTAGGAAGAGATCAGGTCAACATTCAGCCCTATTTGTTGCGAGCAAAAACCGTTCTGACGGGGCAGGCTTTGGAAGATGCCAGAGTCACGACAGATGCCACGAGCCAACGACCGCAAGTTTCTCTTCGATTTAGTCGTCCAGGAGCTGAAAGTTTTGAACAAATCACGGGAGAAAATGTCGGGTCGCGACTCGCTATTTTGCTTGATGGCATTGTGATTTCAGCGCCTGTTATTCGAGAAAAGATTCCAGCAATTTCTCAAGGGGCGACAATCAGTTTAGGGCTCGGAGATCGTCAGAGTGTCTTTAATGAGGCTCGCGACTTGGCTTTGATTCTGAGGTCGGGAGCGCTGCCGGCTCCGGTTGAAATTTTAGAGAACCGAACAGTTGGAGCAAGTTTGGGCCAAGACTCCATTGATAAAGGAAGCTTCGCTGGAATCGTGGCCGCGATTTTTGTTCTTCTCTTCATGTTGATTTATTACAGAATGGGTGGGGTCGTGGCAGACCTTATGGTGATGATGAATATTGCGATGTTGCTGGCGATCATGGGCTTTTTTCAAGCCACTCTGACTTTGCCAGGAATCGCCGGAATTGTTTTGACCGTGGGAATGGCGGTAGACGCCAATGTGATTATCTTTGAAAGAATTCGAGAGGAATTAAGGTCTGGCAAAAAGGTGAGGGCGGCAGTTGATGCAGGATTTGAAGCCGCTCACAAAGCTATTTTAGATGCCAACCTTACAACCGTGATTGCTGGAATCGTTCTTTTTAACTTTGGAAGCGGGCCCATTCGAGGTTTTGCAATCACTCTTCTCATCGGGATCATCTGCAGCTACATCACAGCCTTTTGGTTTTCACGTTGGATTTATGGCTGGTATCTCGACAAAAGAGCTGTAGAAAGATTGGCGATTTGAAGAGGCTCTGTTTTTTAGCGGCTCAAATGGAGGATTAAAATCATGTTTCAAATTTTT
>JBMTHG010000126.1:0-4240 GCA_049436045.1 Bdellovibrionota bacterium | reverse complement strand
AGTGTTTTGACAAAGCTTGGCGCCACCTCTCGCTAAATCGCCCTGAGAGATCTCATGCTTTAAGACATTCGATTAAGACGCTTAGAAAAGACACTCAGAAATTTCATATCTCGTCGTCGTTAAGCCTTTGCTTGTTCCAAAAATTGTCAGCTTTAGACGCACAGGTGAATTTTGGTCACTGCGAATCGAGGCTCAGAATCTCAAGAAAAATCTAAGTCGATAAAAAGACTGCAAAAATTTGTTCCTTAAGCCTCGGCCCGATCTTTGCTCTTTGAAACTGCTTTCTGTTGTTCGGTTGTTGGAGGTGGGGTTTAAATGTTTAAATCGGGTGCGTGGAAGTCTCTTATCTTAAGAGAGGGTCTTAATCATCTAGCAGAGTGCGGTTCGCGAAGCTTTTTGAAGCAAGCGAGTGATTGGAAGGCGCGCATTCAAAAAGCCGTGATTGATCGCTATGAGTCTGATGCCTCACTCGCGATTCAGCAGCTCAAAGAAATCAATGCCGCTTTTGATCAGGTCGAAGAAATTAGAGAGATGATCGACCGCGTGACCAATGGCGAAGCAAAAGAAAGTTTGTCGCAAATCATTCAGACGGGGCGATGTTTGTTTCATGATGAGTGTTTTCTCTCAGCTTTGATGTGTTTTGAAGTCGCCATTCGAGCCTCAGAGCCTAACCAAGAGCTTTGCTTGATGGCGGCAGAAGCAGCAGCAAAAGCCAATCGAAGAGCGACGAAAGATTTTTATCTCGCTCTTTCTGAGAAGTTGCCCTTGGGCCGTGATGTTGAAGAGGAGTCGGCTCTTGCGGGCTCATCGCCAGTTTCGCAAGCTCTAGTGCGACGCTGGATTCGAAAAAATGTAGAAATTCCTGTGTTGATTTCGACAGAGAAAAAAACAGCGAAGGCGAATGTGATTTCTCTGTCGGCGGGAGGGGGCTTGATCGAGTTAGAGTCGGAGCCGAGCCAACTGCAAAAGGCAGATGTTTTTTCATTTCAAATGCTTGAAGCCTTTGAGGCACCTATTCATGGGAAAGCCAAAAAGATTTATGAACTAAATTCGACTCAATTTGGATTTTGTTTTTTAAACCTAGCTCGCGAGAATCGAGATCAAATTGATCGATGGATTCTCGGAGCTGATTTAAAAACTTTGTTTGCTTAAAACGAAGCGCAAACTTATTTTTAAGCAGGATGTCTTAAAGCCCAACGTCGATGAATCGCGCGGTAACCTAAGATTTCATAGAGAGCGGCCAAGGCGACCAAGATATAGATCACTCTTGAGACGGGGCTCTCTTCGCCAAAGGCCCATGCGACAGCGTCGAAATCAAAGAGGCCTACAAGCCCCCAATTCAGAGCGCCAATGAGAACGATGATCAGAGCAAGACGGTCTAGGTTTTTCACAAAATGTCTCCTTTATGTTTGTAAGGTTTAAGCTTGATCAGCCTATGTTTGAAAAATCTT
Source organism: Bdellovibrionota bacterium (assembly GCA_049436045.1). Lineage (GTDB taxonomy): Bacteria > Bdellovibrionota > UBA2394 > UBA2394 > UBA2394 > JBMTHG01. The sequence goes on along the minus strand of JBMTHG010000126.1, from coordinate 2,789 downwards.
TTATGCCTCACACTTTGGTCGGTTTTAAAAAAATAAAAAATTGGTAATTTGATTTTGTCTTCTGAGACTTTCAATGCTTTTTCGAAGCGATAGATCGAATCACTTTGAAAAAGAGAAGAAAGCCCCTCGACCGTCATTCATTGAGTAATCTTTGAGTTGATGAAGATACAAAGAACCCCCCTCGCCGGGGGTTCTTTTTTTATGCGCCTTTTTTAGGGCCTTTTTATTCGCTAAGGGCGAATTTTTTCGAGCAGATGTTTTTTCGAATAGATGAAAAGATGAGGGATTAAAAAATGAATCGAGACCTTTTTAAGAGAGCAAGAGAAAAAAAATCAGCCATTGGTCATGCGGCGAGACCCACCTGGGCTCTTGTGATGAATCATGAAGAGGCACATATGTTTCAAGTGGGAGGCAATAAACCAGCGGTCTGGCTTCGAAGCTTTGCCAATGTGAAGGGGCGACTTCGAAATAAAGATTTAGAGGCCGATCGGCCCGGTCGAGTTTATGACCGCTTTGGAGGCGGTCGTCATGCGATGGCGGCTTCGACTTCGGCGCAAGATCAGTTGCTTCACGACTTTTCAAAAACTTTGGTCGCAAAACTTCAGCAAGCTTTTGGTCGAAATGAATTTGAAGCATTTTATCTGATAGGGCCTTCCAAGATGCTTGGGTGGATTAACAAAGAGATGAGTGCGCCGCTTCAAAAGCAGCGATTGGCGCAGTATCGAAAAGTTTTGAGACGAGAAGAGATCGAAAAATATCTAAACGAAAAATTGTTTCCGTCAGTCGACAGAACAAAATCTCCGATTTTAAAAAAATTGAAAGGAAGGCGTTATGCGCCGGCTGAATCTTAAAGCATAGCTTTCTTAAAAGCCTGAAAACTCGCCGATGAACTCTGCTCGGCAGCGGTTTTCAAAACAAACAGCCTCGTAGTTGGTAATTTCATGGGTCTCCGACCACCACATGGGGCAGGCGATTATGATTTCATGTCTCTCTCGAAAATCCATCAGAGTTTTTACTAGATCATCATATTGAAACTGATTTGAAGCGTTGATGCCGAGATATTCATAATTGCAGTTAAGATCACCGCTTACGACCATGCAGTCACTCGCACTCTCACAGCCGATATCAAGCGCGATGATAGCTTTTAGAGTTTCTTCTAAGAGCCTTGCGTCATTTTGAGATTCATTTAAATCAATTGAAAAAAGCCCGCCGTCGTTTGATTTTTGTAAAGCTTCGTTGCAGGCCGTAAAAGAAATGGCAACACAAACGGCGACAAAAAGTTTTTTTGAAAAGTTGAAGAGCATCATTTGTCAGTTCCTCCTAAATTTTTCATGACTTGAAAGCATCCATCGAGTGAACCAAGGCCTCCTAAGATCATGGCGGCATAATCTGTCCAAAGATTTTCAAGCCTCTTCCAAGCGGCCTCTGGCACTTCATTTTTTAAATCAAATTGAAGGGGCGGATTTTTTCGATAGGCAAAAAGAACCATCGTGTCGTCTTTGAAGGCAGCAAAAATCAAGGGATGAAGTTTTAGCTGTGGAGCTTTTGAAATGAGTTCCATCAAGTCGGCGTCTGAAATTTTTTGAAGCTCTTCGAGGGGCAAGTTTGGCGACTTTAGAAATTTTTGAATCTCTTCTTCGCTTGAGGGCAGTTGAAAGGAGCTTTCGGATGCGCCAGAAAAGCCCGCAAAGCTCAGAATCATGAGCATGAAAAAAAATCCCAAACGCTGAAGATGTTGGCGGCGCATAAGTTCTGTAAGAGAGAAAGCAAGGCCCATGCCATTTGGAGAATTCAAAAAAGGGGGTTTTAGGAGGTTTTTGATGATTTTGAGGGGCATGAGTGTCTCCTTTTTGCGGATTTTGATGTCGATCATGGCATGAGCTTCTGCTCTAAAAATTCTAAGCTTCTAAGGCCAAACCAAGAGAAGGCCTCACCATCGACGAGCGCGCAGGCGGGGCGAAAATTTTTGAGTTCGTGTTCTCGTTTTTCAAATGGGTAGGGTTCAGACGAAAAGAAAAAGCCAAGATCAGGTTGAGCTAAAAGTTTTTCGAGATCGATTTCGGGATAGTTTTTATCTGATGGATAATCATAAACGTCAAAGCCGCAGTGTTTTAGCATGCTGCCGATGAAGGTCGAGGGTTTGGCGAGCATCCAGGGCTTTCGCCAAACGAAGTAGGCGATTTTTTTGATCTCACATTCGGGTTCGTGAAACCATCGAATGAGGCCCGGAAATGTTTTGTTCTCGGGAGTGATTTTTTGTGGAGGCGATGGATGCCTCAAAACTTTTTGCCACCGCGCAGAGAGTTTTTCGATTTGAGGCAGCTGAAAGTCTTGAGCGAGTTGTTGAAGTTGGGGGGCGATGTCACTGAGGTTTCGAATGTGGCTGGCCCAATAGGGAAAGGGGCAGGATTCGGCCATGTCTTTGGTGTTTTCTTCTTTGTCAAAGATCACGAGGTCGGGAGTTTCTTTGAGCTTTGACCAGTCGACTTTTTTGGTGCCGCCGAGAATGGGAATGGATTCGATTTTGTTTTTGGGGTGAATGCAGTAGCGGGTGCGGCCGACGACGGAGAATCCAAGTTCGATGAAGCTTTCTGTCCAGCTTGGCACGAGGCAGGCGATTTTGAGACCCATGGCGCTACACTAAACATCGGCCTCTTGATGGCAAAGCTCAAAAACCCCGATTCCCCATCGAGCGCCAAGCGCCAAGCGCCGAGGTGCCGGGGAGAATTATGTAAACAAAGTGCCTGGCACCGAGACCTCAATCGAGGAGGCTTCGTCCCACGCAAAGA
>JBMTHG010000125.1:0-4301 GCA_049436045.1 Bdellovibrionota bacterium | reverse complement strand
GATTCAAAGCGAGAAGTTTCGTTTTTCAATTGCTGACAAAAAGCCTAAGCTTAAAGAATGCAACTCGCGGATTCGTTTTTTAAACAAGAATGGAAAGAGGCTCCTAGCCTAGCCATTGTTTTGGGCAGTGGTCTAGCCGCCCTCACACAGGAACTTTCGATTGAAAAGAGCCTACAGAACTCTGAGATTCCGGGAGCAAAAAATTCTTCTGTCGAGGGCCACCGAGGAGAAGTCTTATTGGCGAACTACCAAGGCCGAAAGCTACTCTGTCTCTCGGGGCGACTTCATGGTTATGAGGGCTACTCACCTCAAGAGGTGGTTTTTATTTTAAGAAGCCTTAAAGCTTGGGGCGTGAAAAATTTTATTCTCACAAATTCATCCGGCTCGACTCATGAAGCTTTTGCGCCTGGCGAAGTGGCTCTCATCAAAGATCATATCAATCTAACGGGTCAAAACCCTCTCACCGGAAAAGAGCTTTTTTCTGGGCCGAGATTTCCAGATTCTTCTGACGTCTATTCAAAAAATTGGCGACGGCGAATTTTGGAGTCAGCTCGAAAAAAAAATCTCGAGCTGAAAGAGGCGACTTATATTGGAGTGGCCGGCCCCAATTATGAAACAGCGGCCGAGATTCAAATGTTTGCCAAATGGGGCGCTGACATCGTGGGCATGTCAACGGTTTGGGAAAGCTTGGCGCTTCATCAAATGGGCGCGCGTGTTCTTGGGCTCTCTTTGATTTCTAATTTCGGAACGGGAGTTCGCGATGAAGCCCTTGATCATCACGACGTCTTAAAAGTTGGAAGAGAATCTTTCAGCCGATTCAAACAAATTATTGATGTGGCGATCGAAAGTTCAGAGTCATCAGCATGAAAGCAGAGTTCTCAAGATGAAAAAAGTTTTTCGAACACGATCACTGGTGACTTGCAACGAGGCGCATGAAGTTTTTGATGATGCTTTTTTGGCCGTTGATGGATCAAAAATTGTTGATCTAGGCCCTTGGAAGAAGCGACCCCGAAGCTTTCGAGTCGAAGAAACCGGCAACAGCTTGATGATGCCGGGCCTCTTGAATCTTCACACTCACCTGCCGATGACGATGTTTCGAGGACTCGCGGAAGATGTGGAGCTTCAAACTTGGCTTGAGAAGTTTATCTTTCCGGTCGAAAAGAAATTTTTAAGTCCTTCATTTGTAAAATTAGGAACTGAACTGGCCGCCTGTGAGTTGATTCGAAACGGCACTACCTATGTGGCCGATATGTATTTTTATGAAAACGAGATCGCCAAAGTTTTAGATCAAGCGGGTCTTCGCGGTCTTTTGGGTCAGAGTTTTTTTGATGCCGGTGGTTTTGATTCAAGAAATTTAGAAGAAAGTTTTGAGCGAGCAAAAAAATTAAAGAAGCAGCTTAAGAATCATTCTCGCCTCGCAGCGGCCCTTGCCCCTCATGCGCCTTATACTTGTTCGCTTGAAAGCTTAAGAGCCACAGCCGATCTTGCCAAAGAAGAGCGCCTGCCGATTCATATTCATATTGCGGAGACCAAAAAAGAGCTGGCTGATTTAAAACGACAAACAGGCTTTAGCCCCGTTCGCATTTTAAAAGAAACAGGAATTCTCGAAGCCCCCTTTGTTTTGTCGGCTCATAGCATCTGGCTAGAAGATCATGATTTTTCGATTTTCAAAGATCATGCGGTGACGGCGGTCATTAACCCGCAATCGAACGCCAAGCTTGGCTCAGGCATTGCTCCTGTAAGAAAATTTCTAAGCAATCAGGTGAGTTTTGCTTTTGGAACAGACGGAGCGGCAAGCAACAATCGAGTGGATATTTTTTCTGAAATGAATCTCATGGCCAAGCTCTACCGACTCAAAGAGGCAGAGATGGCGAGCTTTACCTGCGCGCAAATTTTAGATCGCGCGACTCGGCTTGCCGCCAAAGCGGTGGGCGAAGGGCATCGAATCGGAAGTCTAGAGCCTGAAAAAGAGGCTGACTTTATTCTCTTAGACTTAAAGAGCCCGCACCTTCAGCCATTTACGAATGCTTATCATCATTTGATTTATAGTGCCGCCGCTTCTGATGTTCATAGCGTTTATGTGGCCGGGCGATGCCTGATGAAAAATCGAAAATTAAAGACACTTCAAGAGTCAAAAATTTTTCGTGAAGTCGATAAAGTCTGGAAGAAAGTCGCCGATTTTTTGAAGCAAAATCGATAAGTTTTGTGGCCTCAACGCCTCAAAACGCCCCACAGATGTCGCAGACTGAAAAGAGCCTCTCCTTAAAAAATCTAATAGATTCATGCTTTTAGAGACCGACAAGCTTGGCACAGGCCCTGCATTACTAGGCATCGAGGAATAAAGTGTCATGTTGGCACTTTGAGGAGGAAATTATGAGATCTTTTGCGATTAAGCGCTTTGCTACACAATTTAGCTTAGCTTCAATGCTTCTAACAGGAGCGGCGGCTTCATACGATTTTAATTTGTATGCTCAGGCCGTTACATCTATTCGACATCAGCAAGCTTTAACCGATGCGATGCTTCGTTCACTTTTTGAAGAAGGTGATGATATCAAAGCAGCCAATGATAAGTCTTACAAAAATAATGAAACTGTTCTCAACCTGGGAGTTCTAGAATTTCCTTTAAGCACAAAGACTCTCGTAGAAAATGGCTACTACCTTGATCAAAATGGCTGGGTAAGAAGAACTCAAGATGGAAAGAACTCTAAGAGTTCGCCTCAAGATCGAAGTTTCTTAGCCGCAGAGATCGCGATTGATGCGTTTTCATTCGATCCAGGCGCTTCTGGCGCAAACCTTCCTCCGGGAATAGCCCAAAATCAAAACTTTCAGCAAATTCAAAACTACGTCATGAGCGAAGCTTATGTGAATCCACTCGTTAGTTTATACAACGCCCACATCTCAGCTGGCGGAATGGCTTTTTTAGATAAATCGAAAATTTATAATCTAGAAGATATCGAAAGCCGAAAAAAAGATTCTAGCTTCACTATCGGATCGGGCGCTGGATCAATTACCTATGCGTTTACACGAATTCAATATGATGACTCTTGGTTTGTTAAAGACCCGCGAGTGATTAGTGTTGAAATCACAACTTCTACGGGTGAGAAAAAATATCGATTAATCAATAAAGATGAGCATCGTCTCATTATGGATTATTTGAATTTCATGAAAGATAAAGACCCTGAACTCGCGAAAGTTTTGAAAAAGTTCAAGAGCGAAGGAATCGACAAGTGGAATCAAGAAACTTATGATCTTGCTTTCGAAAAAGGTGTTGAGCGAATTCCAAATCAATATCAGTTTAATAACGGCCAATGGATTGGATTCTCTTCTGGGGGAACAAGCTTACCATCAGGAAGCGTCACGATGACTTCAGGCTCGGGAGTGCAAGCCCCAGTCAGCGGAGGAGCCGCCTCTGGAAATATAGTGTTTCAAACAGGAAGCCCGCAGTTTAACTCAGGCAATCCACAGTTCGTGAATGTGAGCAATTTGGGTGTCGAACCCCAGATGTTTAGCGTGCAAACACAACAAGGTCCGATGAGTTACGCAGTTTTACCGCTTGCTAACGGTGGCTTCGTATTTCTTCAACCAATGCAAGCATCAGATGGGTCGACTTATTACCGACTTCTTACGCAACCAGAGCACGATGCGATGATTAATTATCTCAGAAACAATGCCAGTGGGCAGCCGGCAACGATCTTAAGTCTGATCAATGCGAATCCGAATTACAATCAAGCGGCTTATCACCAAGCATTGCAAAATCAGATAAGCTTTCAGCCTGTGGCAAGCCCAGCGGCTCCAACCAACGCAGGAGCTAACGTTCAGTTCGTTCCGGGCGGCGCGCCAATGGGACAGGGCGCGACTGCATTCGTCACAGCGGCACCGGGGGCGGGTTTAACATCTAGCAGTTTTTATATTTCGAACATTAAAAGAGATGGAGAAACTCTGGTGATGTTTTATGAGCCCGACGGAAGTAAGCGATCAGTCTGGATGACAGACGATCAACTCCTTGAATTTAAGAATGTTATTCAGGGCGCAGGAAACTCTGGCGCAGTGTCAACCACAACAATCAGTTCGGTCGCTGCACCGACAACTGCGGGTGCCGCTGGAAGTGCTTTGGTTCTTCAACCGATTGCAGGCCAAATACAAAATCCTGACGCAAAAGCAATTCTTCTTCAGGTTCTCGACAGCCAAAACAGATCTCTCTATCAAGATAGAATTGATCTGGAGCAAGGAACGAGCCTATCGGTAGCTCAAGCCTTGATCGAAGCTGCGAAACAAGAAATTATAGAGCAGCAGCAAGAAGA
>JBMTHG010000124.1:0-4301 GCA_049436045.1 Bdellovibrionota bacterium | reverse complement strand
TTGATCTCGAAAGATCCCAGCTTGTGACCTTTTCTGTGTCTTTGTTTTTTATGCTAAGAATTAATTGAGCATTTTCTAGAGCGGGGGCTTGAAATCGATCATCGCTTAGCTCTATAAACTCGCCTCTACGGCAAAAGCCCTCGCGGCAGGGCTGTAAAAAAGTGCTTTCCATATTGAAGGCACCAGCGTTTTCAAGAACAAATTTAAGCTTCCTAAGAAGATCAATCACTCGATCTTTTTTGATCACCATCTCTTCTTCTGAGTCTTCTTTGCTCGATCGAAGTTTTAAAACACCTTGCATAGAATCTCGTCCGAGTTCTTCGAGAAGGAGTTCGGCTGAAGTCCACGAAGCATCTTCTTTGATTTCTGAGGGAGTAAGCCGCACCTCAAGATTGCTAAAGGTTTCGAGAAGGTTTTCATCACTTTGACTGCTTAGAATTTTTTTGATTTCAATCATCTCCTGATTTTGATCCATACAAAGGCTATCTTGAATCTGATAGGCGGGACGAATCTGAGCCTCAGTGGTCAGGCTTTGCCCGATCCAAAGGAAGCCTGAGATCAATAGGAGTTTTTTAGCAAAAATTTTCATTCACAAACCTCATCATAGAAAACATATCGGTTCATGACTTCAGTCTCTTTATAGATAAGGTCCATTCGAATATTTCGATTAGATGAAACCCATGAGGTGATCACTTTTGGCGCAGTCCTTGAGATTTTTTGTTTGACCTCGGTCAGTTGTAAGCCCGAATCAAGCTCTTCTGCTGTGAAAATAGCTTGATAGAAACTTCTATTCAAAAATCCTTCTGCCCAATAGCCAATATCATAGACTGGATTTTGATTTGTATAAATTCGATCTGATCCGATTCGCTCAAATTCAATAAGGATTGAATGGCCCAATCCTGACACTTCCCAAGTCACGCGAGGCTCATCGCAGTTTGAGATCTGTCGATCTTCGATAAAAACCTGATCTTCAGATGAAAGTCGTTTGGCAGAGGTGGTTGGTGCCAGAATTTTTCGATTGCCGCTAACACTATCAAGAATTTCAATCTTTCCTTTCGAGAGAGCCTCATAGATTTGGTGTGTAATTGGTTTTCTGAGAAATGATGAGAAGGCTTGAATTTCTAGAGAGGCGTCTGCGGTTTTTAAGATGATGGGCTTGGTGATATCGAGGTTAGTCTTAAGCTCTAAGGTTGGCTCTGTGATCGCGTCATCATAAACATCCATGATGAGTTCGATCTGAAAAAACTTTCTGTCTTCATCAACGCTGCTATTTTGAGGTTCAAGGCCGATGTTATAGAGGCTTGGGCGATCGCTCGGGCCGCACGACGAAATCAGCAAAATTGCCACTAAACCCCATATTCTTCTCATGGGGCCCCAGTAGAGCAAGCTTCGTGCCAAGTGGCTGAGTGCTAAGCCCCTAAAAAGCCTCTTCTTTTTTTAGGGCTTTTCAAAAAATTGCCCCCAAAGAGTCGCAGTTTTAGCCCAAACCCCTCAATCTAATAGCGGTAGTGCTCTGGTTTAAATGGGCCCGCTGTCTCTAATCCCAAATACTCCGATTGTTTTTTCGTAAGCTGAGTGAGGCGCACTCCAATTTGCTCCAGGTGAAGTGCCGCTACTTTTTCATCCAGATGTTTTGGCAAGCGGTAGACCTTGATCTCTTTATATTCTTCTTTTCGATTAAAGAGTTCCATTTGAGCGAGAACTTGATTTGTAAATGAATTACTCATCACAAAAGAAGGGTGGCCAGTCGCACAACCTAAGTTCACTAGTCGACCTTTAGCGAGCACGATGATCTTTCGACCATCTTTGAAAGTGTGAAGATCAACTTGAGGTTTGATCTCTTCAATCTTTGTGTTTTCATTCAACCACTTCATATCGATCTCAACATCAAAGTGGCCAATGTTACAAACGATGGCGCCCGATTTCATTTCTTTGAAATGTTTTTCGGTGAGAATGTCGCAGCATCCAGAAGCTGTTACAAAAATATCAGCCTCTTTTACAGCCAATTCCATAGTGGTGACTTCAAATCCTTCCATCGCTGCTTGAAGTGCGCAGATCGGATCAATCTCTGTGATCAAAACGCGAGATCCATAACTTTTTAGAGAGAATGCGCAGCCCTTGCCCACGTCACCATAGCCGGCGACCACAACCACTTTGCCCGCAAGCATCACATCAGTGGCTCGCTTGATTCCATCAGCCAGAGACTCGCGACAGCCATAGAGATTATCAAACTTCGATTTTGTGACCGAGTCGTTGACGTTGATCGCGGGAATTTTAAGCTCGCCTTTTTCTTTAAGTCTTTCGAGATGGTGAACGCCTGTGGTGGTTTCTTCAGTGACACCAATAATTTTTTTAAGCATTGAAGCATATTCAGGTCGATGCATCACGGCCGTAAGATCACCGCCATCATCAAGAATCAAATCGTAACCCTCTTCTCCCCAGCCTTTAACGCTTTGCTCAACACACCACCAATATTCTTCTTCAGTTTCTCCCTTCCAGGCAAAAACGGGAATTCCAGCTTGAGCCATGGCCACGGCCGCATGATCTTGAGTTGAAAAAATATTGCACGAAGACCATCGCACCTTCGCTCCAAGCTCTACGAGAGTTTCAATGAGCACAGCGGTTTGAATCGTCATGTGAAGACAGCCGGTAATACGCGCGCCTTTTAGGGGCTTTGTCTTTCCGTATTCTTTTCGAAGAGCCATGAGCCCAGGCATTTCGGTTTCAGCGATGGCGATTTCCATTCGTCCCCAGCGGGCAAGTTCATCAAACTTTTTTGCATCTTGCATGGCTTCTTTGCATACTCGGTAATCAGGTTGCGAGGGGATTTTTGCTGGGGCTGTGCTCATTTTTTCTTTCTCCTTCATTTTTGATCAGACCTTCAAAATTTTTCTTAAATCATCGACTCGATCTGTTTTTTCCCACGAGACATCGTTTCGACCAAAGTGTCCATAAGAGGCCGTCTTGAAATAAATCGGCTTTCTCAAATCGAGGCTTTGTATAATGTCGGCGGGTTTTAGTTTAAAAATCTCACGAATGGCATTTTCAATTTTTTCGAGTTCGACTTTTTCAGTGCCATCACATTCCACATTGACTGAAACGGGCTCGGCGACACCAATCGCATAAGCTAATTGAAGAGTGCAGCGATCTGCGGCTCTCGAGGCGACAACATTCTTCGCGATATATCGCGCCATGTAGGCCGCTGATCGATCGACTTTAGTGGGATCTTTTCCAGAAAACGCACCACCTCCGTGAGGGGCTGAGCCACCGTAGGTGTCGACAATGATTTTACGACCGGTTAGTCCGCAATCGCCTTTTGGCCCTCCGGTAAGAAAGCGCCCGGTCGGATTAATAAAATAACGAGTCTCTTGATCCAAAAACTCCTCAGGCAAAGCTTTCTTGATGACCTCTTCTTTAACCGCTTCAGTGAGTTGATCGTGGGTGACGGCGGCCGAGTGCTGAGTAGAAACAACCACCGTTCGAATTCGCGTGGGCTTGCCGTTGATATATTCAAAACTCAACTGGGCTTTTCCGTCGGGGCGCAAAAAGTTTAATGTGTTATTTTTTCGAACCTCCGCGAGTTTTCGAGTGAGCGCGTGTGAGTAATAAATTGGAGCTGGCATAAACTCTTTGGTCTCTCGACAGGCAAAGCCAAACATTAAGCCCTGATCACCAGCTCCCATTTCTTTGAATAAACCTTTGCCTTCTGAAACTCCCAAATCGATGTCATCTGACTGACGGCCGATTGATGATAAGACGGCACAAGTTTCATGATCGAATCCCATATCGCTCGAGTTGTATCCGATGATTTCAAGAGTTTTTCTTACCACGTCAGGCAGATGAACGTAGGCCGTCGTCGTAATTTCACCCGCGATAATTGCCATTCCCGTAGCCACCATCGTTTCACAGGCTACGCGAGACGCAGGGTCTTGCTCTAAAATTTTATCTAAAACGGCATCTGAAATTTGATCGGCAATTTTATCGGGATGACCCTCTGTCACAGACTCCGATGAAAATATATGATGTCGATCTCTGCTCATAGGCTTCCTTTCTTAAGGCTTTTGTTTCTAGCCGAGGATACGTTTTCGCTCGAGTGATAGGCAAGTCTTTAGTCTTAGAAAGAGCCTGATTTAGGCGCTTTGAATTCGCTTTTCAGAGCGATGAAGGTCTTGGTGTTCAGTAGAGCAAGAGATGGGCAACTTGCTTCGACTGTCCAGTTGATGAGCAAGTCTCTCGGCTAAAAAAACCGATCGGTGCTGGCCTCCCGTGCAGCCAATTCCAACACTCAAATAGCGCTTTCC
>JBMTHG010000123.1:0-4326 GCA_049436045.1 Bdellovibrionota bacterium | reverse complement strand
GTTTCGTGGTAAAAAGGCGCCAGATAATCCTTGGAAAGCTCTCACTTTAGAGTGGCAAACTTCCTCTCCGCCGCCGCTTGAAAATTTTAGATATGAACCAGTAGTGACTCATGGTCCTTATGATTATGGATCGGAAAGAGGCTAGATATGTCGAGTGCTCATGCCAATGAACATGAACATGCTCATCATTTTCGAGATGCTGAGCATCAGTTTCAGACGAATAAGCAGGGAATGTGGCTATTCCTGCTTCAAGAGGTTCTATTCTTTGCCCCGCTTTTTGTTGGCTATATTATTTTTAAATTTATTTATTTTGATAGCTTTCACTATGCCTCCAAGCAGCTAGATTGGGTTTTAGGCTCGGTGAATACCGTCATTTTGATTGTGAGTAGCTTTACGGTGGCTCGAGCGATCTCCTCAGCACAGCGAGGCAATCAAACAGGTGTCATTGAGAATTTGGTTTTCACTTTGATTTGCGGTTTGGGCTTCATGGCCGTAAAAGCGATTGAATACTCTCACAAAATTCACGACGGCTTATTGCCGGGGCCTCTTTTTACAAACACAGCGATCTTGGAGGTGGCACCAGAAGCGCCTCTATTTTTTACATTTTACTTTTGTATGACCGGTCTTCACGCCCTTCACGTGGTCGGTGGTTTGGTCGTGTTTGTTTGGTTGATTAAGCGCGCGAAGCGAGGAGAGTTTGGCCCTGGCTATTATACTCCCTTGGAACTTACCGGGCTCTATTGGCATTTTGTCGATTTGGTTTGGATTTTTCTTTTCCCGCTTCTTTATTTGGTAGGTTGAGGAGACCGATATGAGTGACGATAAAAATAAACACCAGCATCATATTTTAAGTAACGCCGCGAGCATGTGGGTTTTTATTTTTCTTCTCGTTTTCACAGTAATTACAGTGGCGATTGCCCAATTTGATTTTGGAAAGTTGAACTTTCCAATTGCGATGTTGATCGCAACAGTGAAGGCGTTCGCCGTGGTTTTGTTCTTCATGGGAATGAAATATGACTCCAACGACAATCGTGTGATTTTTGCGACCTCATTTATTTTTCTTTTTATCTTCTTGGGTTTTACGGCGATGGATTTATTCTCACGAGGCCAAATACGAGTGGTGGGTTCACCCCTTATGGCGGTTGTGAGTGATAAAGTTTTTGATAAGCCATGGCTTCCTACAGAAGAAATTGTAGCCCATGGAAAAGAGATCTATGTGAAGCAAGCTTGTGCGACTTGTCATGGTGATGAAGGTCTTGGAAACGGGCCTGCGGGGATTGCTCTCGGCGCAAGAAACTTTCACGAAGAAGCAGGTTGGAAAAACGGTCGTAATCCTGCTCAAGTTTTTGGCACGCTCACAAAAGGGCTTAATGCGATGCCTGCCTATTCAACGATTTCTGAATCAGATCGATGGGCAGTTGCACATTATGTTTTGACTTTAGGTCCAAGAGCACCTGAGGTGACGGAAGCTGATCTCGCCAAAGTTGGAGTTGATCCAAATCAACAGGGCGCTGGAGAAAATAAGCAGCGAACACTTCCTGTGAATTTTGCAGAGAAAATTTATTTAAAAGAAATTTAAATTTTTCTGCCGATTTTTTTGAAAGTTAAAAAATGTTTTCAACACTACTTTATCGATTGCAATGGGCGCTTTGCTTTATCTTGTTTGCTCTTATCGTCTTGGGCGCCGGAGTCCGCTTGGCGGATGCGGGCTTAGCCTGCCCCGATTGGCCACTTTGTTTTGGCGAGTTAATTCCCACATTTAATACTGAAATTTTTCTCGAGTGGATTCATCGAAAGATTGCCCTTTGGGTCGGAGTTCTAGCTCTTGTGATTGCGGTATGGATATGGACAAAGCCTAGTTATCGAGCGGGTTTTGGCTGGTGGATGTTAGCAAACCTTTTGCTTTTTTGTTTTCAGGCGGTTTTAGGCCGTGAGACGGTCACTCGATTTTTAGACTCGTATATTGTGAGCGCTCATTTGATTGGGGGTTATTCTTTGTTTGCGCTTAATCTCTGGGTGGCCATGAAGATGCGCCGTTGGCGACGAAAAGAGACTTTGGACCTGCCGTCTGAGAGCCGTGGTCTACAGATTTTTTCATATGTGTTTTGGGTGAGCGTTTTTGGACAGACTCTTTTGGGGGGCTTAGTGAGCACTTCTTATGCGGGAATGGCTTGTGGCAGCAGCTTTCCACTTTGCCTCGGGCAGTGGATTCCACCACTTCATGGTGCCATCGCTCTTCATTTTTTTCATCGAGTGGGGGGATTTTTTATTTTGGCTCTGGCCTGCTTCGCTTTTTATAAAAGCTTTAAAATCAATGACTTGCTGACCAAGCGACTCTGGCAGGTGGTCTTTGGTCTTGTGATTTTGCAGATCATTTGGGGCATAGGCATGCTTCACAGTCAGATTCACTTCGGGCTTTCTTTGTTGCATTCCGCAACTTCTCTTTTGATTTTTAGCCTACTTGCGATAGGAAGCTATCATGTCCGCTATCGCTAATTTTTTGCAGCTGACCAAGCCAAGCATTGTCTTGCTTGTTTTGGTGACCGCTCTCGCAGCTCTTGGAGCCCAAGGCCTTCTTTTCGAAGAGCCATTTCAAGCTCTTCTCATTGTGCTTGCCATTGGGATGTCAGCGGGTTCAGCCAATGCATTTAATCAGTTTATCGATCGAGATATTGATGCAGAGATGGAGCGCACAAGGAATCGACGTCCGATTCCGATGGGAAAAATCTCACCCAAATCAGCCTTTGTTTTCGCCTTGGTCTTAGGTTTGGTTTCAACTTTTTATCTTGGAGTTCAATGGAGTTGGCTCTCTGCAGGACTCGCCGCTTTTACAATTTTTTATTACACGGTGATCTACACCATTTGGTTAAAACGCAGTCACTATTACAATATCGTGATTGGTGGAGCCGCAGGTTCTGCGGGCCCAATCATTGCGTGGGCGGCAGCGGAGGGACAGGTTTCAAATTATGCTTGGATTTTGTTTGCCTTAATCTTTATGTGGACCCCCGCACATTTTTGGGCGCTCGCGCTCGCAATCAAAGAAGAATACAGAAAGGTCAGCGTGCCGATGTTGCCGGTTGTCTGTGGTGATCAACGAACGCGAAAAGAGATTGTTTTATATACCTGGAGTCTTTTGCCTATCAGTTTGATACCTGTATTTTTTGGAATGACCACTTGGTTTTATGGAGTTTCAGCCATAGGGCTTTGGCTGTGGTATATAGTTGAAACTTACAAGAGACTTAAAATGGCTGATCGAAAGAGCTATTTGAAGTTATTTTACTTTTCAATTTTGTATCTTTTTCTTTTGTTTTGCGCCGTTGGAGTAGATGGAGCGTTGAGATACTTTTAATGAATCGAGAGAAAAAGACTTCATCGTGAGATCCCGACTCCTTCTTTTTTCAATCGTTTTTGTAGATCTTCTTGGGTTTGGAATCATGATTCCAATGCTTCCCTTTTATGCGAGATCATTAGGAGCTACAGCCTTTGAAGTGGGTTTACTCATGTTTTCTTATTCCGCGCTTCAAGTTTTTTCAGCGCCAGTTTGGGGAAAATTTTCAGATCAAATCGGACGAAAAAAAATTCTGCTGATTACCATCGGTGGGCAGGCGGCAGCATTTTTATTGGCGGGGGTCTCAAGTTCTTTTGTTTTGCTACTTTTGAGTCGGTCATTAGCGGGATTATTTGCTGGAAATATTTCAACCGCCAGTGCAGCAATGGCCGATTTGACGAGCCCAGAAGAGAGAGCCAAGGGAATGGGCCTCATTGGGGCAGCCTTTGGTTTGGGTTTTGTGTTCGGCCCAGCACTCGGAGGACTTTTGATTGCCTATGGAGTCGAGTGGCCATCTTTTGCGGCGGCAATCATTTGTTTATTTAATCTAGTTTATGTGGCCTTAGTTTTTCACGAACCTATCAAAGATGAAAGCAGTCGAGCAAAAAATCGAAGACGTTTTAGTTTTAATGACCTGATTCAGAATTTAAGAGAGCCTCGTATTTTTTTTCCAATTTTTCTTTTTGCGGCTTTGACCTTCGCATTCACGCAAGTTGAAATTTGTTTTGGGCTTTTTGTTGTTGATCAGTTTGAGATGAGCGAGAGACAGGCGGGGCTGTTGTTGGCGGCAGTTGGGCTCATGATGGCTTTTGTTCAGGGCGGAATCATCGGGCCACTCGTAAAAATTTTTGGGGAGAAGACCTTAGTCGTGACAGGAGAGTTGATTTTGGGGGCGAGTGTTTTTGCGCTTGGTTTCGCCTCGACCCAAGCCTTTCTGATCCTTTGTCTCTCAGGAATGGCCTTGGGCTATAGCATTACTAACCCCTGTTTGAATGCGA
>JBMTHG010000122.1:0-4346 GCA_049436045.1 Bdellovibrionota bacterium | reverse complement strand
GTGTTGAGATTCAGTTTAAAGATGGGCTGCTGACGATTCTTGATTCAAAATTTTCGGCTCACTATTCTATCAACGAGTCGACAAAATTTGTGCCGAGTTCGATGGAGATGGCACTCATGGAGTCTATCACTTTCAAGCCAGGCGCGGATTTAGAAGTGATTTCTCAATTTTTTTCAGCATGGGCTCTGCACTGTTCGGTCCACCAAAAGCCGAAAGCTTTAGCGAAAGAATTTAGCGGTGTTGAAATCGTCTTTGTCGATCCCGATCAGGCCAATCTGCGACTCAAAAGCAAAAGTTTATTGCAGTCACCTCGTTATGCTCTTCAGCGATACTTTCTACTTTGCCAAAATGTGAGTGAGTTTTTTCGCGGCGTATCGGATGGAAGAATTAGCTCTCAAAGAAAGATTCGCCGTGACTTGCTCGATATGGTGGAAGTGGCCGAGGTGAACCCCTACCAGTTAGTGGCCTTGAGTTTATTGCGGCATGAAGACACGGGCCTCGATGCGAGAACCGTAGAGGCTGTGGCATCGGCTCTTTTGGCGATCGTTTTGGGCAGAGAGTTTTCACTCAGTTTAAAGCAGCAAATTGATCTCGGCATCATCGCCGTGAACTATAATATCGGACTCCTGAGCAAAGAGCTTTCAGAGCTGGTTCAGGCAGAAAGACGTTTGAATGAGTCAGAGTATCAACGCGTGCTCGAGGGAATGTCGGGGGGTGTATTTCAACTTCTTAAAGCTCAAGGAGCGACAAAGCCCGTGCTGGAGAGATTGCTCGCACTCTTTGAAGCCACACAAGGTTCTCAGGGGGGGCATCAAACGGCGAATATCGAGAGTCGTATTTTGCGTTTGATTGTTCAATATGTCGCCCTGACCAGTCAGCGCCCGTATCGAGACGCCTATAAATCTTCAGAGGCGATGCAGATCTTAGGTGCCAATGCCGCGAGTCGAAAAGACGGCTCACTAGATCCGATCGTTTATTATGTTTTTGTGCGCCTGATGGGAGTTTATCCTGTGGGAAGTTTGGTTCGCCTTCAAAATCATCAAAAAGCAGTTATCTATCGTCCGAGTGGTGAGAAATTTGGAGAGCCGCTCATTAAGCTCATCGATGATCAAGACCTCAATCGGTCTCAGCTCATCGATATTTCTCATTCTGACTTAAAAATTTCAGAAGTTTTGGATGCTCCCTTAGAGGGGATTTCCACAGCCTCTTATTTCTTTGATTGAAAGCTCTGGCTGATAGGGTCAGAAGACTTCCACGCCTTCATTCGGTGAATCTTTTTGAAGTGGAGCATTTTGTTTTGAGAGCTTCCACAGTTCAATCTATGAAAATCAGATTTTGAGCTGACTTGAATTTGACAAATACTTCGGTGATGTTGATCAGAGGCATTGGATAAAGCTGCTCCTGAAACTAAAAAGCTTTCACCTTGCTGAAGCCGCTCGTTTTTTTTGACCGATCGGGTCTCAAAAATTTGCTTGTTTGGATAAACGCTGACTTGTTTTGAGGCCAAAGAATAGGCGCGAGTGGAGTCTTTTAAAACTTCAAGAACTTGAATGGGCTCACATTGGTCATAGACTCCGAGTTGATCTGAATGTTTGCAGGCAAAAAGAGATTGTTCAGGGCTGGGGGTTCCTTGAGAGAAGAGATAAACGGCGACTGCAAAAATGCTGATTGTGTTCATGAGTGAACTAGATTGCAATCGCTGTGCCATCTTAGGGCCCCTGAAGATCGCATTAAATAGCCTAGAACAGCCGTTATAAGGCCAAAAAAGTCAGGGGCTATGCAAAAGTTGCGAGCTTGAAAATCTTAATCGGCAAAAATAGCCTCGGCAGTTAGAACATCACTGCCGTCCTCTTTTGAAAGCTTCCAATCCACCTGCAGGCCTGATTCCAAGCGGGTTTGCGAGATGTAGATGGCAAATAATCGCTCTCCCAAGAAGACCTTGTCTTTGAACTTCGATGAAAATTTAATCAACTTATCGAGTGAAAACCCCCAGTCACCTAGGGCTTTTGAGGCGAGTCCCATGCTCAGCATTCCGTGAGCGATTCGGCCTTCAAGGCCGGCGGCTTTTGCAAAATCTTCATCTAAATGGATGGGATTAAAATCCAGAGAAGCCTCGGCGTAGCACTTCACTTGTTCCTGATCGACCTGACCTAAATCTATTTTTTCAAACATTTAATCCTCC
The DNA here is from genome assembly GCA_049436045.1 of Bdellovibrionota bacterium. Taxonomy (GTDB): domain Bacteria; phylum Bdellovibrionota; class UBA2394; order UBA2394; family UBA2394; genus JBMTHG01. The sequence continues at coordinate 2,164 of JBMTHG010000122.1, read as the reverse complement.
ACCATAATCAAAGACTCGGCCGTTAACAAATTCTCACCAGAGGCTGAAGTCAGTTGATTTTCAAAATGAAGCCAATAGATATTTCCTCTCTTTTTCCAGCGCTTCAAGAAACTCTGGGCCTTCATCTCTTGACCGACTTCAATTTTCTTCTGGTAGCTAAAGGTCTGAGAAACATGAAGAAGCTTTTTCCAATCAACTTCTAGACGATTTAATATCTCAAACATCCCAACAAAAGCTCTGGCGGCGAAGCTCGGGGGAATCGTTGGAGAAGTCCATCGAAAAGCTTTTCGAAAATTCTCAAGCACTTCTTCAGAGAGAATGAAGTCTGTTTTTTCTGATTCTAAGGGGCCCTTTGAGTCTGACAAATCGATCATTTTGAATCCTTCATTTTTGAACAAACTCGATTTCGACCAGATTTTTTGGCCTCATACAAGAACTCATCCGCCGCTTTAATGAGGTCAATCGGGTTTGCGAAATTTGAGTCTGAAAATGTCGCGCATCCTAAAGAAATTGTGATGGGAATTTTTTGAGACTCATATTCAAAGGAATGGGCTTCGATCAATGATCTCAGCTGTTCAGCAAAAACCTTTGCTCCTTCCAGACTGGCGTCGCGAAGAAAAAAGATCATCTCCTCGCCGCCATAGCGGGCACCGATATCTCCTTTTCTTAAGCGCTTGATCAGTAGTTTTCCTGTTTCTCTAAGAATCAGGTCTCCTGCGAGGTGTCCATAAGTGTCGTTCACTTTCTTAAAAAAATCGATATCACCAATCACTACGGAGAGTGGGCGGTTTGTTCGCTGATGATATCGAAACTCCGTCTCAAGATGCTCCAAAAAATATCTTTTTGTGTGAAGCCCAGTGAGGCTGTCTTTGGTCGCTGAGTCGTACATTTCTTTTTGAAAGCTCGTTTCTAACTCATCTTGAAAAACAAATTTGAGTGTGATTTGAGAACCGAGTTGAATCTTATCTTCACTTTTTAAGCGCCCAGTTTGAATTCGATTTCCATTCAGCCAGGTGCCATTGGAGCTTTCTAAATCCGTGATGCTCCACACGCCAACTTCAGAAAACTTGATGAGGCAATGATTTCGGCTCACGCTGACTTCTGGAAAACTCAGATCATTTTCGGGGGCGCGTCCGATGCTCCACTCATTTTTAGACTCTAAAAAAATGACCTGTCCGCTAGTGGGGCCGGTCATTACAACAAGAACAGCTTGTTTTCGTTTTTCGTCAGACTCCGGCAAATCCGTGATCATTGTTGTGAGATCAAAATCAAACTCATCCATGCCTAATCATCTTACAGATGCTTTTTTTATTTTTAAAGTTTTTAACGAACTCGAATGACGAAGAACTGAACAGCGCTTGATGAAGATTTCACTTCAAGCTTCCAAGGTGATAAATCGGCACTATAATTCTCGGGAACAATCATTCGAAACATAGAAATTGAATGAGAAAGCGCTTGCCAAGCTTGAGCAGTTTGTAAGAGCGGAACATGAGCTTCAAGTGGATGAAAGTCGTTTTGAATTATTGGGCGTCGTTGAGAGTTTGTAGGAGGCTTGACTTCATCAGAGCGATTTAAAAAACGAATAGCCTTCTCTGAAGAGTTGGGATCAGTCGGTAAAAATTCTGAGGCGCCTTCATCAGAAAACAGCGCCAGAGCCCAAGCCGTAAAGAAAGTTTTTAAATACTCAGTTTCTGTTTCGTTAAATAGCTTGGCCAAATTTTCAATCCCAGTTTTTGGGCTCGCGATGGTAGACTGCAAAAACTTCTGAGTTTTTGGGTCTTCCCAGCTCAAGCTTCCGCCGTATCGTTTAAGCCCATGAAGAACGATGAGGAGGTTGAGCCCTCGAGTTCGAAAGTTCGAATAGATATTGTGACCCGTCAGTTCAATAGCGCGTGTCGATTGATGAGGGTTCCTTAAAATCTGAAGAAGAATCTGATGAACATGAGCGTTTGCCTCTCCCGAGAGCAATTCAATCAAATGGGAATAAGCCTCATTGAGCCCGTGATGCTCCTGAGAAAGAGAGTAGATAGACGGAGCATTCGGATCGCCTCTCATCTCACTCGGAAGAACTTGAGTGACTTTAGAGTCGAAATTGATCAGATGCTGAAGTTCATGAGCGGCTGTGGCGCAAATCATATCTGACCGAATAAAAGGTGAAAGATAA
>JBMTHG010000121.1:0-4380 GCA_049436045.1 Bdellovibrionota bacterium | reverse complement strand
CTCTGGCAAAGTTTTTCAAGTTTAGAGGCCCCCTCTTGGCCTCAAAATCAATTCTCAAACTCATTATTCGAATATTCAAACAAAAGACTTCTAATATCGCGCTTCATCGCACTGATTATTTTTTCGGCTCTATTTACGCTTTGCTTCTGGCATGCAAGCTCTGTCACTGAACTCTTCATTTTGGTGCCTTCGGCTTTAGCTTTTTTCTTGCCGGTCTCGGCATGGATTCAAGGCCGCGTAAGCTTATGGCTCATCAAAGCCAAAGCAAGAGTTAATCACTTAAGCTTTCTCCTTGAGATGGGCGACAAGGGATTTTTGAGATTTCATTTTTGGGGAATTCTTCGAAAGCCCCAGCTTGATGGAATCGAAATTTTTCAAGATCCCTCGAGTGCCTGGGAAGAAAATGAACTTTTATCTTTAATTAAAACGCTCGCAGAGCACTCTATTCATCCTGGCAGTCAGTCTCTGAGTCGAAAACTGAGCCCCTTAAGCTCTCTCGAATTGGCTGCCGAAAACCTCGACTATGTTGGCTTGCAATGCAGCTTTCGATGCCCCGAGGGTCTGTTGCATCCCAGCGTGATAAGTCATTATCATTGGTTAAAGGCTCATGATCATGAGTTTAGTGTTGAGATGGAACAATTCTACCGAGATGCCGTAAGCGAGAATAAAATGATTAGCTTTCTGTCTATTGATAAGCGCGTCGTTTTAGCATTGAGCCTTGAAAGCAAAGAAGTTGAAAGCCTCAACAAAAGCTTTCTCGATTTAAAAAAGCTAGGCTATCGATTGGGACTTTGGACCTCGGTTCCAGCTTCTTATTTTGCGCGATATCAAGAAAGTTTAGATGACTGTGCGAGTAAATTGATCCCCATTGAAAGAGCTGTTCAAGTTTCCCATTGGCAGGAACGATCGGCCTCGGCTATTGCAGTTCACAGCTACTGGGACCCTCCCGAATCGGCCGGTCATCGTGTGATTTTTCAAGAAGAGCCTCGTCTTGAGATATCAGACGAAGAGCTTCACTTTCATCAGCAAAGTATATCGGCATTAGTTAAAATCATTGAAGAAACACGAAGCTTTGCGAAGTCAATCAAGCTATCGCTTTTTATTCCTTCCATTTGGGTTCTGGTTTTATTTTTTATCAGCTTAGAGTTTGGGCTTTTTATGGGTCTGTTTTGCAGCCTATTGAGCCTTCTTATTTTAATCATTTATTTTAATCCGCACTTTAACAAGGAAATGATTTAACTAGCTCTTAAGCTTCGCTAGACTTAGAGCAGAACCATGTCTTTACGTCTGATCGTACTCTTTGGCTTTTTGCTACTTTTAGAGTTTTTGCTGCCTCCGTTGCGAGCAGAATATTTGATCGACTTATCCGCCATATTCATATTGAGCCTTCTCTCTTGGCAGCTCTTAAAAAGGAAGGCTCTTTCGAACCAAATTTACTGGCTGCGCTGGTTGGCCTTTGGGCTATCTCTTATCTATCTAATTTTTTTAATACTAGAGGCTCAGAAAATTTCAGATTGGTGGGCCCAACCAGATGAGACTTGGCGAAGCCTGATGCACTCTTGGTTTGCATTGATTGCAATAATTGTGGGTCTTAGCTCTACTCTAGTCATACGCTTTTTCAGTCAAATTCAAAATCATCCCCCTCGATTTATTGCTCTGATTTATACAGGCTTTGCTCTGGCCTCGACGCTACTCCTCGTTTTGCCAATCAGCCTAAGGCCCGGATATTCCTTAAGCTATTTGGATGCTTTTTTTACGAGTGTCTCGGCGATTTCTGGCACGGGTCTTATTGTTAGCAATACCGCCGAAACTTTTTCGACTTTCGGACAATTCGTTTTATTGATCGTTATTCAAGCTGGGGGAATTGGAATCATCACTTTTAGCGGCCTTCTTCTTCTACTGATAGGCAAAAAACTCGGCCTCAAGGAGCGCGTAGTTCAAGATGATTTAGAAAATCTCTGGTTTTTTAGAAACTTAAAGCAGTTTGTGATTTTCGTTTCAACGGTCGCGCTGATTGCTGAGATCGTCGGAGCCATCTTGATTTATCCTTTTATGCGCGCCCGCTTCGATAATTTTTTTGAGGCGGCCTTTCACAGTATTTTTCAAAGTATTTCGGCATTTTGCACCGCTGGATTTTCAACTCTACCCCAGGGGATGATTGAGGCTGACGGACATCCCTTCGTTTTGTTTGTAATCGCGGCCTTAAGCATTTTGGGAATGCTTGGAATTCCAACGATACTAGGAGTTCTTAAGTTTTTTGATCCCAGCTCGATAATTCGTCGTCTCGGCGCTTATGCCAAAATGGAACTTTGGCTAGCGATTGGGCTACTCTTGTTTGGAACTTTAAGCCTATTTTTCATTGAGGCTGCCAACGACATCTATAGCTCCACTTGGGATCGCTTTGTGGATGCCTTTTTTCAAAGCTCTCAGCGGGCGAGCGGTTTTAATTCAGTGGTGATTCGCGAGTTAGAGCCCGCCTCCTTATTCATTCTTATGCCTCTTATGTTTATTGCGGGCGCACCCATGTCAACCGCTGGCGGTGTCAAAACCGCTACAATTGGTATTATTTTGATATTCGCCTATTCTTTTTTAAAGGGAAGACACGAAGCTAGTTTTGCCAATCGAAGAATTTCTTCAACACTTTTAACAAAAGCGGTGACTCTTATTGTTTGTTATCTAGGAATCTTATTTTTTGGCTTCATCAGCTTAAACTTCATAGAGACGGCCACAAGCTTCGAGCTTTTTTTTGAGGCGCTTTCGGCTCTTTCAGTCTGTGGATTTTCTCTTGGCATTACCGAAAGTTTGAGTGATGGCGGCAAAACCATCATTATTATACTCATGATGTTAGGCAGAATCGGAATTTTAACGGGCCTTTATGCGATCTTGCAAGATCGACGCCCAGAACGCTATCGTCATCCTATAGGAGATTTTTATGTCGGTTAAATCGCGCATTCAACAAAAGATTGCTGTCATCGGCCTTGGCACCTTTGGAAGCTCTCTGGCCAAAGAGTTAACGAAGGCGGGAATTCAAGTTCTTGCGATTGATACGAACATTGAAACAATCGATGAGATCTCTGAGTTCGTCGATCATGCGGTTTGTATGGATGCCAAAGACAGAGCCGCCTTAGAGCAAAATGGAATTTATCGAGTCGATGCAGCCGCCGTTTGTATCGGAGAAAGCTTTCAGGAGTGCGCCATGGTAACCCTTGGGCTGCTCGAAATGAAGATTCCTCGTGTATTGGCGCGTGCTCACGGTGATTCTGAGGCCATTATTTTAAAGCGAATGGGAGTGCAAGATGTGCTCTTTGTGGAGCAAGAGATGGGCAAACACTGGGCGACGCTACTGGCGCGCCCTGGCGTGATTGAAGATTTTGAAGTCGCTAAAAACTATTCCATCGTTCGAATCGCTCCCGATCCAGAATGGATCGGCAAAAGCTTAATCGATCTTAAGCTTCCATTAAATCATGGCTTTACTGTTCTGGGGTGTTATACGGAAGATCGCTTTGAGCTCATTCGAGGTGCTGATCAAATGGTGAGCCCAGAAAAAGAGCTTTTAATCATTGGCCATCATCAAGATCTGGATCGCTACTTCGCTGAAAAAGCTCAATAAGAAATGCATGAGAAAAATTGCGTGAAAAAAAATGCGCGAGATGAGACTCGAACTCATACGGTGTTACCCGCCAGCCCCTCAAGCTGGTGCGTCTACCAATTCCGCCACCCGCGCCTAGGTCTTCTTTCCAATATCTCGATCATCATGACTTGAAAAGTAGAAATTAGAATACAAAATGATCCTGCAAAAAAAAGAGGGTCTCTTTCGAGACCCTCTTCCAAAGAATCTAAACTATCCTAAGTATTTTAGAACTTAAGAGTTCCTTGAACGTAGATGTCTGACATCACTTTGTCAGCACCAGCATCTTTCAAGCTTCCGGCAGGCTTAAAGAAAGCATACCCGAAGTCAAAAGTAAGAGCTTCTTCAGCTCGGTAAGAAAGCATCAAATCTGCTTCCATTCCAAGAGCTCTCTTGCTTGAAGCGGCAACAGCAGCATCACGAGTCGTGTGCCCTGATGAAGTCTTCGCTTTCATGAAGTAGTGTCCTGCCACACCTGCTGAAATGCTGTCAGTAAGACCTAATTTCGCAGATAGACCCATCGCCATAAGGTTGTTACGACCGATCAAATCAGTGGCTCCGAGATAATCATGAGCATTACCAAATAGGTTTTGATACTCATCGTTAGCATAAGCAAAGCTAAATGCTACAGAGTGGCGATCCATCAAGTTCACACCTAAAATCGTGTCTAAAGAAAGACCGTTTACGTCTGCTCCAGCTTGCTTACCATACTGCCAAGTTCCTTCTAAATCATAGAAGAGCATATCAGCAGC
>JBMTHG010000120.1:0-4443 GCA_049436045.1 Bdellovibrionota bacterium | reverse complement strand
GTAAAGGCATCAAGGCTTCTCATTCGCCTCATAAATGAAGCCACCGGAGAGGCTGGGTCTATCTCGCCTGAAGAGGGCGATTTAAAAACCTTCAGTGCTTCTGGGCATTTAGTCTCCATCAGAGAAGCCTGAAGCTCTTCAAACTTAAACGTAAGAGTGAGGCTGAGACAGAAAAGCAAAATAGGCCATCTCAAATAAAGTGCGTAAAACATTCAAAAAGACCTGCCATTGCTGGATCTAAAATCCTATAATCCAAAGTCAGAAATTTATCGAAAAATTTGCTGCATAACAGCTAAGGCTTTTGACAAAACTAAAGTTGAGTTTTCCTCACCGTGCGATACTATTTGAAAATATTAGGAAACTTACGTGGGAAAAATTATCGTTAAATTTAAAGAAGCTTTGGCCTTTTTCAGCTTTCTCAGCACTCCGATGCTTTTTATTTTTATCGCACAACTTATTTTTATACTTTTGTCGATTAAATCAAAAACTCTCCTTGTGCATGAAAAAATGTTCGTTTTATTTTTAAGTCTCTTTTCAATCGGTCTTACGATTTTGATTTATAATTTTTTATTATCTTTTATTCGATCTCGTCTCTTACGAGCCGTCGCAAATATTTTGTTCGTGATGATGTATGTTGGACTTTTGTTTTATGAATACGTTAGAGGATCATCATTAGATATCGCTCTAATTTTTTATAACTCTACAGAATTTTTTGGAGCCATGGGCCTTGCATCATTAATCGATAATATTGATTTCTGGACTGGTGGATTGCTTATTCTTTTGCTCAGCCTTCTGATATATTTAGAATTAAAATGGAATGCCCTTTCGACCGTCAATTCATTCAAAAATCGAATGCCTATTTTAATCGCAGGAGTGCTTTGGATCTTTTTGGTTCTTTTTTTTGATCAAGATCGAAATAGTGTCAACTCATTGATTAGATCGATGATTAGAGCTTATCGACTACCCAGTCTTTATCAAGCCGATGTTTGGGCATCGGAGACAAAATTCGCAGCTCTCAAATTGGATGATGGTAAATTTTGGACCGAACCCTCCGAACATCTTTTAAGACCAAATATTTTTATTGTGATTATAGAATCATTTAATCGAAAAGTAGTCGATAAAACCACTGAGAGCGGAAAGGTGATCACTCCATTTTTCAATAAACTTAAATCCGAGGGTGTATACATTCAAAATTTTTACTCAAATTCGATGCAATCGGCTCGAGGATATGTTGCTACTCTTTGCTCAACTATACCCAGTTTTAGAAGAAAGATTATGACAAATTCAAAAGATCTTTCACTTTTATGCCTTCCAGAAACTCTTCAATCTATGGGATATCAAACACTCTTTTCGGTTGGGATGGCAGATACGTCTTTTGACAATATGAATGATTTTTTTAAAACACATGGATTCGATCATGTCATCGGAATGGGTGATAATTTCTTGTCCGAAGACGACTACAAATTTGTATGGGGCTGGGGGCTACAAGACGATATTCTTTATGAAAAAACATTCGATTTCATTTCTAGTGACCTAAACAAAAAAGCGCCTATATTTGCAGCAATAGCCACGGTGTCCAGTCACCAAATGTTTGATAATCTGCCTATCGAATTGAAGAAAATTTTTCCGAAGCCTGAAAACTTGGAAGAAGCCTACATAAATTCAATAAATTTTGCCGATCAATCTCTTGAATCGTTTTTTAAGCTGCTTAGAAATCACGGATTGGATCGAAATAGTCTTGTCATTGTGGTAGGTGATCATGGATATCCGCTCGACGAAGACAGGAATACTTCGAACGAGTTAACTATATTTAATGACCTTTTTGAGGTGCCTCTTCTCATTTGGTGGCCAGATCACATTTCACCAAAAACGATCTCCAATTGCGCCTACTCCCAAATCGATATCGCGCCCACAATTAAAAGCATATTGAGAAAGCCTACTATCAATCACGATGCCGGAACTCTTATCCGTTTCGATGAGGACTGTGTTTCCGATAGAAGCATCCCACTCGTCCAGCCCTACGACGGAGTAAAAATCGCGTCCTTGATTTACCCTTATAAGCTTGTTTGGCATTTAGCCTCAGGCAAACAGGAGCTTTTCAACTTAGAGCAGGACCCGCAGGAGCGGCATAATGTCTTGAAAGAGGACATCGATACCAGCCTGAGATATAAACTCGACCGGGGCATTTTTCAAATTTTGAAGAATCAAAAACTTGTAGAAGAAAATCGATTATTCCCCGAATCTATCGATCTCACTCAGGAATTCCTCCAAAAACGGGCCCCTTAATTATTTTGAAAAATTAAAGCTTTCTGCTAAGTTTTGAAGGCATTTGTGCCCATAGCTCAATTGGATAGAGCATCAGATTTCTAATCTGAGGGTTCCAGGTTCGATTCCTGGTGGGCACGCACTCTCTCATAAGCTTCAATACCCACGAATCTCTTGAGATAAGGCCCAGGCATGTCTCTCAGCCGAATCAAAAGACCAAAATCCAGAGAATCTTGAAAACCCGGATCAATTGATGCCCCAAAAAATTTAGCTCCCATCTTGATATATCCCGAAATAAGTGGCGGAAGAGATTTGCCCTCGGTGTAGCCATGGGGCTCATGATCGTTGATGATTCCCACTTGTGATAAATCGACTTTTCTCGAAGGCCAGTGACGTATCAATTTTTCAAAATCTTCAATATCTTTTACATCCTTAAGAATCTCTTTCATCTCACTTTCTGAAAAAGCTGAAAAGCTTGGTGAATGAATCACTTTAGATTCTTGAGCTGACTCCAAACGATAAGGGCCATGAAGCAAAAAATAAGTCGTGAGCTGTCGAATCTCTTCGGAGTAATCTTTTGCCGACATACTCGCAATACCAATCATTTGATCAATATCAGGATTTAAACTTAAAACTTTTCCAATTCCGCTCCAAAGACTTGAGATCATCATGCCATTTTGTAGCTCTGGAATCACCCATGCACGCGAGAGCTCCAAGGTGGGAACTTCAAACAATTCTTTCGGTAAGCGCTCATAAAATTGAGCCGTATAGGTAACACCGCGCTTAAAGCGATAACCCGCCACCACCTTAAAATCTTCTCGATTAACAACGGCCATCTGCTCAAAGCGAGGCTCGGTTGTACTTAAGTCGAGCTCATCCAAATCGAGCGCCAAACCCGTGCCCTCTCCCACTCTGCGAAAAGCAATCTCTCTTCCAATTCCAATTCCTCGAGTCAACATGGGGGCATCTTCTGCAAAAAATCTAAGAACTAAAAATCGCTGTTTTCCCTCTAAGCTTCCCACTAAAAAATTATCGGGACCTAAATTTTCGATCTCACGCCTTCCCAACTCGGGCGCATAATCATTGGCAATAGACTCAAAAGATGAAGACAGAGATTCCAATTCGATTTTCGGGGGCTTTAGATTTCGAATCAGCTCTGGAAGTTGCTCGACTTTAGATTGAAGAAAATCAGGGAGATCTCTTCTCGATTTAGTCGATGCATATTCTTGCCACTCTTGTGGAGTGATTGGCTTTCCGACATAAGTTTTAAGAGTCATGCCTTCTTTTTTCGAGAGAGCCCAAGGCAATAGTGCTGATGATAAAAATGGAATCGTGTTTCTAAACAAATAGCTCAAACGATAAAAAGCCGAATGATTTAAAGAATCGTGATAAACAGGCACAATCGTAGCTCCAGAATTCTTCACCACAAAATTGATCCCATTAAAAAATGGATGGGGCGTCACCTCACCGTTCCAGCGATTCCATCGATCCACATAATCCGAGGGATACCAAAACAAAGCCCTTCCGCCATCGCTCTTTAGGTGATGAATAACGTCTTTTAAAAATCGAATATGTTTTGCTGCCAACGATTCTTTTTCTGAATTATCGACGACGAAAGAATAGGGATGAAGGTCTGGGAGGAGTGCCGCATTAAGTCCAATCACAAACTTTAAGTCAGGGCGAAGACGAAGCGCCCAGTCGCCATCAATCATGGCATCATCCATACCTCGATGATTGCTTACGAAAATCACGGGGCCAGTCTTTGGAATCTCATGAACAAATGGCGCATAGAGCTCATATTGAATATTGGTGACTTCAAGAGCTTTCGAAAAAACATTTTGATCTGGCCGACGATTCGAAAGCTGCAGCGCTCTTTGATTCGCCCAGCGAATACCCGGCAGGTTCGCCGTCAGCGCCTCCACAACAGGCGCTAAAGCCTTATTGATAGGCCCCTCTCTTTTCATGCCTAACTTAAATGGTGCCAAATGGGATCGAACCCATTTTTGACAATTCGATTGAGCCGAAAGGAGATCGTCAGACGGCAAAAAAACTAACGAAAAAAGTATTATCACCCGAAACATTTTAGTGAACCCAAAGGCGACAGACTTACTAGGATTTCAGCTCTCTGCCGAGGCCAAAATATGGATTTTATAGGCTTGATAAGGCTTATTTAATCAA
>JBMTHG010000119.1:0-4492 GCA_049436045.1 Bdellovibrionota bacterium | reverse complement strand
ATATCATTTTTCTGATTCAAATAGCCCTGATAGGCCCGAATCGATTTGCGAATTTAGTCTGAAAAAAGTGCATAGATTGGCTTTAAAGTCGCTCGAAACCACCCCTTACGGGCTGGTCTGCTTGTGTGTCCAAATCTGACACAGCGATATGAAATCATAAAATCATGATGACGATGTTTCACAGAACAATGCCCGATCACTCGAATTTTCAATACGAGTTCTCGAACAAGTTCACATTTTTTCGAAAAGGAGGCCGAAAATGAAAGAGGGGAGTTTGATGAGGGTATCAAAACGCTTGCGAATCGCTCTTAAAGAAAGCCGCTACAGTCTTCGAGAAATCTCGAAGCAAACGGGAATCAGCGTTTCAACGCTCGTCGATTGGCAAAGCGGTCGAAGCCCACGCGACTTTGAAAAACTCTGCCGCCTCGCTCATTTTCTTGGCCTCTCGTTGCATGAGATTCTCTTTGGCATTCCTGATCCGATGGAAGCCAGAGTTTCAGCCGACTGGTTGATTTCACAAATATCAGCCGGCCATTTCGAAATTGTTTTGAAATCAAAAAATTCAATTTGAAAAAATTTTGAATTTTCAAGGGAGGAATGCACATGATTATTTTCAAATGTTTTTCCATCAAAATACTGCCCATAGCTCTTGCCACTCTGGCTCTCGCCGCATGCAATTTTTCGACTGACCACACTGTGACGATTAAAGATGAAACGGGATTAACCGACAAGGAGGTCGACCTTGAAGTAGACGTTGATATCGGCGAATCTTATGTCGCCATCACGCGAATTGATGAAATCGAACCTGCGATAGAAGATGACAATGCTTATTTCACAAATTTCGAGCGAGATCGAAATTGGCTTTGGAATTATTACGACTACGCGCTTGAGCCATGTCACAGTTCTACACTTGCCAACATGCCATTCACTGAGCCTCATTGGTATTTTGCAACGGGATGTCAATTCACAAGCTTTTCTTGCAACGAGATCGGCTGGTATGAGCAAGTGCACAATGACTTCTTCTTACTTGAGATCACGAACGTCGGCGGGCACGTTGATCCGAAAAACTGCTTAGGCAAAGGAACTTATCTCTGTGAATTTGCGGTCGGAAAAAACTCCGAGAAATTCGAATTTCACTGCGAGCCCACAGAGGAGGAGCTTGGAATTTAAAGAGATCACACTCCTCTCACATCATTTTTTTTCCGAGCGCTTGAGTCTCTCTGCAAACTCTGCAGAGGAGTCTTCAAGCTCGGCCATATAATGCCGACAAATCTGAATCGCTCGCTCAAGAATCGAAGCCTTTAGACTCTCAGGCGCCTCCACAATCACTTGATCGCCCCAACTCAAAATCCAATTCTCTAGCTCTGGGCTTACCACCGTTTTGAGATGCAAACGCAATCGACCATCGCGAAGCTCCTCTGATTGCTGAGACTCATGCCATAAGTTTTCAGCCAAAACAGGGGCGATTGATTTTGCAAACACCAACTCAATCTCCTCAGCCTCGCCGCGCCAAACTCGAAAGCTCCCATGTCGATAAGTCTCGAAATCAAAATCTTGCGAACGAAAAATCTCATCTTTCAAAATCTCACAAGTCTCGATGCGAGAAATCGCAAAAGTTCTTTTCTCAGAAGTCTTGCGGTCAAAGGCCACAAGATAAAGAGCGCCGTTTGCAAACCAAACCTTCAGCGGCTCGATCATACGATCGTGCGTCTCACCCGAGTGCGCTGAATGATAGCGAATCTGACAGACCTGGCGTTTTAAAACCGCTTCAAACAAAAGATCTAAAAACGCCCCCCAGTTTTTTGAAAGTGGTTGAGGCGAAAAGCCCGTGTGCATCGAAGACTCAATATCATTGAGATATCGAAGAGCTTTTGCTGGCAGAATCGCTTTGATTTTAGCGAGCGCTGATTCAATCGAGTCGAAGAAAAACGTGCCTCGAAGCACCTTCATCAAATCTTGAGAGAAGGTGAGGGCCACAAGTTCGGTCAGACTAAAATGCAGCGGAAGACTCTCGCGAAACACTCGACTGAAACGATAATAAACTCGTCCGTCGCAATTTTCTTTCTCAATCGGAAAGCCCGCTTCTTCGAGAGCTTCAATATCGCGATAAAGAGTGCGCCGTTGCCAGCCGCCCTCCTGACACAACTCCTCAATCGTCAGACCGCGCGAGCGCTGAGCCTCTAAACGTTTGATGAGCTGCCATGTGCGAGCGAGCTGTTCCCCCCGAGCCATTTCATTATTTTAACGCATCGCCCTAAAACCTCTAGCCTGTGGGAAATTTGACGAATGAGACTTTTAGGTCAAGCGGCGGGGAACTTATAAATCAACGTGGAGGGTCGATCACAAACAAAACGATGCCTGTGACAATCGAAATGCTCACGATTTGTAGCATTGAGAGCTCCAATGCTAGGAGCTCGCTCCATAAAGATTCCAACGACATAATATAGGTCTGCCTTCTTTCATCTTGATTTGAAAACTGGTCGACATAATTCTCCCCGGCACCTTGTTAACATAATTCTCCCCGGCACCTAGCCCTAGCCTTAGCGGCGAGCGCAGGAGAGGGCTAATTTTTGGGCTCAGTCTTCACAGTAAGTACAATAGCTCCTACGACTAAAGCCACCGTACCCAACATAACGGCAAAGAACTTCAAACTTCCCAAAGTCTGAGCTCGCTTCGTTGCCTCAGCCGAGCGAAACCTCAACACCACTCGCCAAGGCGTTAAACGATAATCCACATAACCATAATTAACCTCTCCGTTCGGGCCAAAAGCTCTATAAAACAAAAAAGGTTGTCTCAGAGAAACCGTCGCCCCCTGCCAGTTCACCTCCTCAAAACCTCCGATTTTTTTTGGATCAAAAAACTGAATCCTCGCTGGATAAAGATCAGAATAGACTTGAATCCTATAGTAATATTTACCAGTCGGTCTCAGAACTTTTCGATAATGATTAAAATCAAAAATCAGAGGTCGAATTCGATCACCATCTCGAATCAACTCCGCATACATCTCTCTGCCCATTGAATCAGTCGCCTGCACAAGTGAATACCTCGAATCGACTCGCAGGGTTTTATTGTCAGTGACATTTTTATAAGTTGTATTCCCGTCAGGGTTAAAAAAAACGAGTGTCAGAGGTGAAGAATTCGTTCGAACGTTCACCAATACTCTATCGTCAACGGGCCCGAGCCTGAAAGCTTCTTTTTCTTTCTCTTTTGCTTCCAACCTAAACTGCAAAAAACTGCTTCTCTCAGCGCTGACAATAAAACTCTCCGTTTTTTTAACATAGCCCGCATGACTGAGATGAGCGAGGCACCTGCCAGCCGGCAATCTCAACCTCTTTGCCACATTTGACTTCACAAAATCATCACACTCAACATCAATGCGTGCATTTTCTGGATATGTTGAGAACTCCACAACGCTTTTTGCTCTCTTTAACTTCACATCGATTTCAGTGGGCTCACCCCCCAAAAGAATCACCTTGGTTTTATAGGTCTCATAATTTTCTTTTCGAATCTCAAGGTCAAAAACGCCCTCCGCAAGTTGCGTGCTATGCAGCTTGGTTTTGCCAATCATCTCAGAATTTAAAACTACATCAGCACCACTAGGATCACTCGCCACCACAAGCTCCGCCGCTTGCCCGCGCTTGCTCTGAGCTTCATGACGATTCATTTTGTTTGGCGCCGTTTTTGGCGCCGTCTCTTGACGCTTTCGCTCCTTCGCTAACTCCGCTTTCGAATAGGCAATTTGCACTCGACCAATGAAAAGCTTTTGAACTTCTTCCCAAGTCTCCTTCACCACCCGCACACCCTGCAAGCGAACGTTCGTGCCCTCAATGTTAATCTGCTGATTCATCTCATTTTGCAATGAAGCCCCAAAAAATTGTTCATGGAGACTTAGCCCCACACCAAAATGCTCACTCACGAGACTTCGAATCGCCATCCAATACGCTTCATCAAATGCTTTTCGTTTATCAGCAGAGGGCGATGAAATTCCTTGATAATAAAAATTTTCATCATCTTCACTCCGACTTTGATATTGCCAGGCATGAGCTGTGCTAAAAACGAACACCATCCAAGGCAAAAGACTAATCGAAATCATCTGCGATATTCTCATTGAGCCTCCGAGGCATCTAAATTTTTGGAGTTAAAAAACTCACGCCAAGATTTTTCGACTTTTTCACGAAACAGCTCGCTGATATCACCTCGCTTTTCAGAGTTTTCTAAACTTCTTTGGATCATCTGATCGAGATCAGCTCGCGCCACGGAGGCCTGAGAAAAGCAGGTATAGCGATTTATTGTTTCGCCACCAACTTGAGACTGAATCTGCGCATAACCTCGCTGCTCAATTCTGATGTTTTGCAAAGCCTCAACACCTGCGGCCATGTTGACGATTTGATGAAGCACCTGCTCAGAATAGCCAAAACCCTCATTTGCCAACTGCAATTGCAGCGACATCCTAGACTCGATCATTTTTACAATCTCGGCTCTTGCCTGAAGA
>JBMTHG010000118.1:0-4561 GCA_049436045.1 Bdellovibrionota bacterium | reverse complement strand
GCTAGCTTAAGCTGGTTCTCTTTCTCATCGCCTAGAAGATACATCTTCCAACGCACACAGAGTCGCTCAGGATTATCTATGCAAAACTTTTCAAATCGAATTGGTTTAGAGCTAAGCTCAGATCGATTCTCATCACTTACTTCCACGGGCTGGATTTGCTGCCCGTTTAAGAACAAGAGCTCATCAAAATCCCCCGCGTGAAGAGGGCTCCCTAAAGCTAGAAGCATCAAAAATAGCATCGAAATGCGCACGATCTAAGAATTCTGCAAGTTTCGTGCTCTCCTTTCTTAAAAAACTTTCAATGATATTAGGATCTTAATCTCTATGTCGGATACGAAATGTGGAGTTTAGGTCTCAAAAATCTCCCCATTTGCCCCTTCAGCTGATCGCGGTAAAATATGGTTGATTCATGGAAGCTGCAAACGATTCCTTTGAACAAAAGTTTCAGAACCTAAGCAAGGAACTTGATCAGCTTAAGGTTCTCTATGATCAATATTTTTCTGGTGTTTTAAAGGCTCTGCCTCATCAAGAACATTCGAAATGGAAAGCCTCTTTCGCTTCTTTTTTACAGCTCGATTTGAGATCAAGCGCTCAAAAGTTTAAAAGAAGCAGTCTTCAATCAAAGCATTTATCTCTTCAAAATCTTTGGAACAAAACGGCTAGACAAATGGAAGAGGGAACTTTTCGTCAGCCTTCCGCCAAAAAGAGGTCCACAAAGAGCGCTTTAAGCAATTCCATTGTGGATAAAAGCCTCGCCAAAAGCATTGAGGGGATCTACCAGAAAGTTCTCGCTCATTCTGAGAAAATGGCGAAAGCCCTTCCGTCAAAAGAAGACTTTCAAGCCTCGGTTCTTATGCAAATGAAGAAGTTTCGAGAAAACAACCCCCACGAAAAAATGGAAGTTTACCTTAAAAAAACTCAAGACGGTGAAGTTCGAGTTTCTGTTCGAGCCAAAGCCTAAGCTTAGATCTCCTTTGCGTCAGACGACAAAATACTCAATTTGGAGTTTTCTATTTTCATAACGCCGGCAGAAATCTCAAAACTTTTTTTTGAAGCTCCAGTTTTAAGACGAAGTTCTCCAGCCCGCGTGAAGCTAATGATGTCGGCATGCCGATCGAGCAAGTTGAGCTGACCTTCATAGCCCTCAATCACGACATCAGATGCCTCTCCCGAAAAAATGATCTTTTCGGGAGTAATCACTTCAATTTTCATTAAGCCGCCCCTGCCATTTGTCTCGCTTTTTCAACGACTTCTTCAATGGTTCCTACCATATAAAAAGCTTGCTCAGGAATATCGTCATGCTTTCCTTCTAGAATCTCTTTGAATCCTCGAATCGAATCTTTAAGTTCAACATATTTTCCAGTGAGGCCAGTGAATTGTTCTGCCACGAAGAAAGGCTGACTTAAAAATCGCTGCATTTTTCGAGCGCGAGATACTGTGATCTTATCTTCTTCTGAGAGCTCTTCCATTCCCAAAATCGCAATAATATCTTGAAGGTCTTTATAACGCTGTAAAGTTTGCTGAACACGGCGCGCTGTTTGATAGTGCTCGTCTCCTACTACCTGGGGATCCAAAATCCGAGAGGTGGAATCGAGCGGATCAACCGCTGGATAAATTCCCAATTCTGAAATCGCCCGACTTAGTACAGTAGTGGCATCGAGGTGAGCAAAAGTTGTTGCGGGTGCTGGATCAGTCAAGTCATCAGCAGGAACATAAATCGCCTGAACTGAAGTAATCGATCCTTTTTTCGTTGTCGTAATTCGCTCTTGAAGCTCACCCATCTCTGTCGCCAAGGTTGGTTGATAACCTACGGCTGAAGGAATTCGTCCTAAAAGCGCTGACACTTCTGATCCAGCTTGTGTGAACCGAAAAATATTATCAACGAAAAGCAAAACGTCTTGGTTTTCTTGATCTCGAAAATACTCTGCTACGGTAAGAGCTGATAGAGCAACTCGAGCTCGAGCTCCAGGAGGCTCATTCATTTGACCATAAACCAAACAAGTTTTATCTAAAACTCCAGCCTCTTTCATCTCCATCCAGAGGTCATTTCCCTCTCGAGATCGCTCTCCGACTCCCGCGAAAACTGAAAAGCCCCCGTGCTTCATCGCAACGTTGTTGATCAACTCTTGAATCAAAACAGTTTTACCAACCCCAGCTCCTCCGAAGAGACCAATCTTTCCCCCCTTTGCATAAGGCGCCAATAAATCAATAACCTTAATTCCTGTCTCAAACATTTGTGCTTCAGTGGCTTGCTCCTCAAAGCCCGGAGCTTCACGATGGATCTCCCATCGAACATCTGACTTCACAGGCCCCTGCTCATCAACCGGCTCACCAACCACATTCAAAATACGCCCCAAAGCCCCGCGTCCCACAGGAACGGTGATCTGACTGCCTCGATAAAAAACCTTCATTCCTCGACTAAGGCCCGCAGTTTCATCCATGGCAATGCAACGAACGACTTTCTCTCCGAGATGCTGTGCCACTTCGAGAACCAAATTCTCTTCTCGATCGTCGATAAAAGGGTTGCTCAAAGTCACCGCTGAATAAACGGGTGGCAAATTTCCCTTTTCAAATCTCACATCAATCACGGGCCCAATGACTTGTTCCACCAGACCTTCAACAACTTCTTGCGATTTATTTTTCATTTTCTTCATCCTTTCATCAAGCCGAGATGGCTTCTGCTCCACCAATAATCTCCATGAGCTCTTTGGTGATCGCGGCCTGACGCGCTCTATTCATTTCTAAAGTTAACTTTCCAATCATCTCTTTGGCGTTTGTGGTCGCCGCATCCATCGAGGCCATTCGAGCCGCATGTTCTGATGCGACAGACTCTAAAACAGCGCGATAAACTTGAAACTGAATGTACATTGGGACCAGGCTCTCCAAGAGCGCTGGCGCCTCCGGCCTGAAAATAAATTGCTCAATCTTCCCTACATCGACTGCAGCCTCAAGCTCAAAGGGCAAGAGACGAAAGTTTTTTGGCTCTTGAACCAAGGCTGATCGAAACTCACTAAAGAAAATCTCTACTCGATCAATTTCCTTTCGAATAAATTTTTGAATAAGCTCATCAGCAATTTTTTGAATCACTGAAAAGCCAGAGTTTCTTGCCAAATCGAGATGGCTTGCGACAACTTTCATACCTCGCTTGCCCACAAAGTCTCTCGCCTTTTTTCCAAGACAATAAAACTCTAAATCACCCAAGTCTTTATTTGAGTTTATAAAAGATTGAAGTTTTTTAAAAATGTTAGCATTCAAGCTTCCGCAAAGACCTCGATCAGAACTGATCACAACGATCGCTGTTCTTTGAGTAGGCCTCAACTCTCCTAGTTCAGATTGCCACTCGAAGGTTGCCTGCGCGGAATCAATCATCGATCGAAGCTCTTTTTCGTAGGGCCTTGATGCTTGTGCCTTTTCCATAGCTCGACGAAGTTTAGCCGCTGAAACCATTTTCATGGCCTTCGTAATCTTTTGCGTGTTTTTGACACTCGAGATTCTCTTTCGAATAAACTTTAAAGACGCCATCCGCTATTTTTTCCAACTAAATTGATTTTGTTTAAACAACTTAATCGCCTCGATCAATCTTTCTCGCGTTCCATCATCCAGAACCTTTTTGCTCTTGATGTCGTCTAATAAGCCCTGATGTCGAGATTCTAAAAAGTTTACAAACTCTCGCTCAAACCGGCGAATCTCAGAGACTGGTATTTCGTCGAGATGTCCATTCACTCCGGCAAAAATTGCTACGATTTGCTTCTCCACAGGCACCGGCTCATATTGTCCCTGCTTTAAGAGCTCTACGAGTCGAGATCCTCGCGTTAACTGCTGCTGAGTAGCTGCATCCAAATCACTTCCGAATTGAGCAAATGCCTCTAGTTCTCGATACTGCGCTAAGCTTAACCGAAGCCCCCCAGCCACACTCTTCATCGCTTTGATCTGGGCACTTCCTCCAACACGAGAAACCGAAAGACCCACGTTAATCGCTGGTCGAACCCCCGAATAAAATAAATCTGTCTCAAGAAAAATCTGACCGTCGGTGATTGAGATCACATTCGTTGGAATATAAGCCGATACGTCTCCCGCTTGAGTTTCAATAATCGGAAGAGCCGTTAGAGAGCCCGCACCTTTTTGATTTGACAACTTACAGGCCCGCTCAAGCAATCGTGAGTGAAGATAAAAAACATCTCCGGGATAAGCTTCACGTCCGGGCGGTCTTCTTAAAAGCAGAGAGAGCTGACGGTAGGCCACCGCTTGCTTCGATAAATCATCATAAATAATCAGAGCATGTCGGCCCGAATCTCTAAAATACTCCGCCATGGCACACCCACTATAGGGAGCCAAAAACTGAAGAGGTGCCGGCGATTGCGCGGGCGCTGAAATAATCGTCGTGTATTCCATTGCCCCATGTCTTTCGAGTTTAGAAACGACCTGCGCCACAGTTGACTGTTTTTGCCCGATGGCAACATAAAAACAATAAACTCCCTGTCCCTTTTGATTGATGATCGTATCGATGGCGATGGCCGTCTTTCCCGTTTGCCGATCACCAATAATCAACTCTCGCTGTCCC
>JBMTHG010000117.1:0-4567 GCA_049436045.1 Bdellovibrionota bacterium | reverse complement strand
GTTTGGATGCTCACAGAAATTACGAAAGCTCAGCTCTTAGCACTTCGATTGGGGCAGCTAAAAGATGCGAAAACTCTTAAACACTATCAAGTTTCAATGGGCAAAATGAACAATGTGGGCAGAGCACTTGAGATCAGTCGAGTTGCCAGAGATATTTTAGGCGCCAATGGGGTTTCAGATGAATATCAATCGATGAGACATATGTGTAATCTCGAAAGTGTTAACACCTATGAAGGAACCTATGACATCCACTCTCTCATCGTTGGAAACGAAATCACCGGATCCGTTGCATTTTAAGCGGGATTGGTTTCAGCGCCAGATTGTTGAATGGTTTCGAAAAAACAAACGAGATCTTCCATGGCGTAAGACTTCTGACCCCTATCAAATTTGGATTTCGGAGCTCATGTGCCAGCAGACAGGTGTTGCGACCGTCGTGCCCTATTTTGAAAAGTTCATTCGACGATTTCCAAGTGTTGAAGCTTTATCAAAGGCTTCTGAGTTTGAGGTTCTTCATCTGTGGCAGGGTCTGGGCTATTACCAAAGAGCGCGAAATCTTCACAAGGCCTCAAAAATTATCGTCCATGAATTGGGGGGAAGGCTTCCTGCGACGAAAGAGGAGCTTCGAAAAATTCCGGGAATCGGAGAATATACGGCTGGTGCGATTCTATCGATAGCTTTTTCGATCTCAACCCCGGCTCTCGATGGGAACCTCATTCGGATTTATTCCCGATTTTTTGGTGAAAAACGCCCCATTGATGATCCTAAGAATTTGAAGCAACTCTGGGCTCGAGCACAAGGCCTATCGAAAATGAAATCGCATTGGGTGCGTGATTTTACCGAAGGTTTAATGGAGCTGGGTGCGTTGGTCTGTCGACCAAAGTCTCCAAGTTGTTATCAGTGTCCGATTCGACTTAAATGTATTTCTTTTATGGAGGGGCTTACTGACCAAATTCCTCAAAAAAAGAAAAAGATAAAGCGAGTGAAACTGCAGGAGTGGATCCATCTAATTTTTGAAAATGGAAAGATTGGAATTTTAGAGAAGGGTGCTGATGAAAAATATCCTGACTTTCATCGCTTACCCTTTCAGTTGAAGGACTCCGCGCCAAAAGCTCATTCGTTTCGAATGAAGTATTCCGTCACTCACCGAGATTTTGAAGTTTTTGTTTTAAGATCGCACCCCCCGGCTCAGATGAAAATAAAATGGGTGAAGCCTAATCGTCTCGATCAGATTTTGTTGCCGGCTATCGATAGAAAAATCTTAAAAAAAGAGGCCTTGCTATCTGATTAGCCGCAAAATGAAGGGGTAGCGATAATCCTCTCCATCGCTAACTTTGATGGCGGAAAGAATGGATAGTAGAAATACCGCCACCACTAATACCATAATGACTACAACTCCGATCGCAATAATCGATAAGACAATGCCGATCAATCCAACAAGACTTGCTGTGATAAGAAAATTGATAACCTCTTTGCCTTGACGATCAATAAATGGAGAATCTTGTTTTTTTATCAACCAAATTCCAAAAGGAATGACAAAACCCGCCCAAGGAATCACAACACCCGCGAGAACACTGAGATGTAAAATCACGGCCCAGTTTCTTTCTTCTTTTGTGGGCGGATCAAAAAGGGGAGTGCTTTGCTGTGAATCCATGGGCTTTTGTACCTTCTTTTTTTAGATCAGGTTAAATCTTTTTTTAAATGCAAACAAACAGTTTTCAAGCAAACTACAAATCGTCATGGGTCCAACGCCGCCTGGAACTGGAGTGAGTGCGGAGACCCATTCAGAGAGATTCTCTTTTTTTACGTCGCCTACAATTTTCCCATCGATTTGATGAATGCCCACATCCACAACAATCGCTCCTTTTTTGATGAAGCTTTTATCGATACTCTCAGGCTGACCAATCGCCACAATCAAGATATCGGCTTGCTCGGTCCAGCGCTTCGGATTTTCAGTTTTGGAATGAACAACGCAGACGGTTGCTCCTGCAGCATCGAGCAATAAACTCATAGGTCGGCCAACAATGCGCGATCGTCCCATCACCACCGCAAACTTGCCTTTCAGATCAACTTGGTAGTGACTTAAAAGCGTCATGATTCCGAGCGGCGTGCAAGCCACAAATCCAGATTCGTCTCTAATGATCAGCTTTCCTAGATTTTCCACATGGAATCCATCGACATCTTTATCAGGCGAAATACGCTCTAAAACATCATTTGTAGAAATATGATCGGGCAGCGGCAACTGAATCAAAATTCCATCGACCTGAGTATCGTGATTTAATTTTTCAATCAGATTGACTATCGAATCTTTTGAGGAGTTTTCGTCTAGATGAATCTCCTCAGATTCAATTCCCACAAAATGGCAGGCCTCTATTTTCTTTTTCACATAAATTTTGGAGGCCTCGTGATTGCCGACTCGAAGCACCACAAGTTTTGGCTTTCGCTCTTTAAGCTCATCAATTTCTTGCTTAAGTTGGTGGAGACGCTTTTGAGAAACTAGCTTTCCGTCTAGAGAGATCACTCCTCAAATCTAGCCATCAATCGTTGGCAATTCAACTATCGGATTCCTGAATCTTATAAATCTGAGTCTTGTAGATCAGACTCCGGCGACTAATGCCTAAAAGCTGCGCAGCCTTTGTTTTGTTAAAACCCGTTTTTTCTAGAGCCTTACGTATGAGTTTAATTTCAGTGAGACTTTGCACTCGATCAAGACTGGCTTTTAAATTTAGGTCATCATCAATAGCGCCAATGCTATCGAGTTCTGAAACTTTTTGAGGCAAATTCTTTGGAAGATGTTCGGGCTCTATCCACTCCCCATCACTCATCACAACGGCTTGTTCAATCACATTCTCTAGCTGTCTAACATTTCCTGGCCAGTGGTATTCGTGAAAAATCTTAAGACATTCCGGGCGAAAACCTTGAATTTTTTTGGAATGATCAGCGCACATCTTTTGCAGAAAATACTTACTCAAAAGAGGAATATCCTCTTTTCGATCACGAAGAGCGGGCGCTTCGAGAGAAATCACATTCAGGCGATAAAAAAGATCCTCTCTAAAGTGCTTGTTTTGAACTTCTTCTTCTAATTTTCGATTCGTGGCAGCGATCACTCGAAGATTCAGATGAATTTCTTTTGTGTCACCTACTCTGCGAATGGTCGATTCTTGAAGCAGCCGAAGTAATTTGGTTTGAAGCTCCAGAGGCATCTCCCCGATTTCATCTAGAAACAAGCTTCCCAGATGAGCCTCTTCGCATAGACCACGTTTCATTTGATCGGCACCCGTGAAAGCTCCTTTGGCGTGACCGAACAATTCACTTTCCAAAAGATTTGTGGGAATCGAGCCACAGTCGACGACAACAAAGCCTTTGTTTTTTCGAGTTGAATTGAAATGAATCGCTTTTGCAATCAACTCCTTTCCCGTCCCACTTTCACCACTGATCATAACAGTAGCGTTGGTTTCGGCGGCCTTTCGGATTTGCGTGAACAGAGTTTTCATTGCGGGTGATCGACCAATCAGATTTGAAAAATCAAACTCCTTTTCCACATGCTGACGAAGTCTTTGTAGGTCTGATTGGAGAGAGTGTTCGCGAATCGCTCGCTCTAAAACAAAATGAATTTCTTCAGGCTCGAAAGGCTTTTGCACATAATCATAGGCTCCTAGCTTCATAGCCTTGATTGCCGTTTCTACAGAGCCATGTGCGGTAATCATAATTACGGGAAGTTCGGAGTGTTTAGTTTTGATGCTGGCAAGAACATCAAGACCATTCTCACTCCCTAAGCCGATGTCGCACAGAACAGCATCATAGACATCTGACTGAAAAGCCTGAAGTCCGGTGGCCGCCGAGTTCGCGGTAGTCGACTCATAACCGGCTTTTCTTAAACTGATTTCTAGAAGCCTCAAAAGGCTGGGCTCGTCATCGATGATCAAAACCTTCATGCTTTATGATCTCAATAGCCTTGAGCTGAATCAAGCTCAAGAGCCTCCACTAAGCGAAAGTGCAGTCGAAAAATAGTGCATCCTGAACGAGATTCGATCAGCTCCAGATCTCCCCCTTGATCTTCCATGATGCTTTGGGCAATCGAAAGCCCGAGGCCTGTGCCTTCAGTTTTTGGCTTTGTCGTAAAGAAGGGCTCAAAAAGATGCTCTTGATGATCGAAAGAAATTCCAGGTCCAGAGTCTTTGAAGTCGATCCAGACGAAACCAGATTGTTTGTGGGATTTGATTTCGATGCTGCCGCCGGGCTGCATGGCTTGAATAGAATTCAAAATCAAATTTAGAAAAACCTGCTGAGTCTGTTGCGGCCGCGCACAAATCAATTCATCAGAAGGAATGACTAGGTCTATTTTTGTGCTCGTTCTTTGAGCCTCGGCCTTGATGAGCATCAGACTAGACTCAAGGATTTCGCGCACTGAAATGCTTTTAATCTCCTCGCTATCGTCTCTCGAAAAACGAAGCATTTGTTTTAAAATCTGATGGCAGCGATCGCCTTGGGCTCTAATAATTTCTACCGATTCTCTTAGCTCAGCATCTGAGATGGCGTCTTGGACAATTTTGGCGTGTCCAAGGATTGC
>JBMTHG010000116.1:0-4572 GCA_049436045.1 Bdellovibrionota bacterium | reverse complement strand
GATCTCTCTAGCCACTCAATGGGAATCTGCCGCGGCCTCTGCTCTTCTCGAGATAAAGTGCTCGCGAAAACGATTTCACCTGTTCCCCATTCTAACTCAGGAATTTCTTCTAGATCTTTGTAGAGACTAAGCCCCTCGCCGCCACCTCGAGGATAGCGAACGCAAGCCGGGCCCTCATGTTTATCCATCGCCACGACCAATTCTTGAAGCTCTCTTTCGTCTTTCGGCGCACAAACATGAAGGTTTGGAATCGCTCTCATAAAAGAAACATCGTAATTGCCGTGATGAGTCGCTCCATCTGCACCCACAAACCCCGCGCGATCCATTCCGAACTTCACATTTAAATTTTGAATACAAATATCGTGAATCACCTGATCATAGGCCCGCTGCATGAAAGTCGAATATATCGCCACATGAGGCTTCGCCCCCTCCAGCGCAAGACCCCCCGCAAAAGTCACCGCATGTTGCTCGCTAATGCCCACATCATAGTATTGGTTCGGCAATGCTTTTTGCAGCACCCCTAAACCCGTTCCCGAAGGCATCGCCGCCGTGATTCCTACAACACGAGAATCCGCCTTGGCGAGCATGGTCAAGGTTTCAGCATAAACTTTGTTGTAACCCGCTTTCGCATTGGGCTCTTTAATGATTTTGCCGCTCTCTTTGTCGTAGGGCCCACAACCATGAAAAGTTTCTTTATCGGCAATGGCAGGAGCATAGCCTCTACCTTTTTCAGTCACGATGTGAATAAAAACAGGCTCATCTAGCTGGCGAACGTTTTCAAAAAGCTGACAGAGCTCTTCTAAGTTGTGGCCATCAACTGGTCCATAATATCGAAAGCCAAGCGACTCAAAGAGCACCGTAGGAATCACAAGATTTTTAAGTGAGTGTTTAATCTTGCTTAAAGTCTGAACCACTTCATCGCCTACAAAGGGAATTCGAGAAGCCATGCTTTTCACTTCGTCTTGAAGTTTATGCAAAAAGGGCGAACTCATTTTCTGCGACAAGAGCGCGTTAATCGCACCCACATTCGGTGCAATGCTCATTTCATTGTCGTTAAGAATAACAATGAGATTTTTCTTAAACTTCACATCTTGATGAAGTCCCTCATAGGCCAAGCCTGCCGTTAAAGCCGCATCACCAATGATCGCAATCGTTTTGTGAGATTCTCCATTTCGGCGCATACCCTCACCCAAGCCAATCGCCGCCGATATCGAAGTTCCGGCATGACCGGCACCAAAAATATCATGCTCGCTCTCATCTCGACGACAAAAGCCAGACACTCCGCCTTCTTTTCGAACGCCTTGAAAAGCTTCAAACCGACCAGTGACTAGTTTGTGCGGATAGGATTGATGACCAATATCCCAAACGATTTTGTCTTGAGGCGAGTCAAAAACTCGATGAAGAGCATAAGTGAGTTCTAAAACTCCTAGGCCTGGCCCAAGGTGTCCGCCATTTCGAGAACAAATCTCGATAAGATAATCACGATGTTCTTTGGCCAAATTTTCCAAATCATCAAAGCTTAATTTTTTAAGATCTGCCGGCGACTGCACAGACATGCTCAGTGGATAGCGCTGCTTTAATTCATTCGTTGCAAAATATTGTGTCATAAAAGCCCCCTTTTCAAACACACCGATCAATCACATAGTGAGTTAATTCAATCAAGCGATGTGGATGCTTGAACCTAATAGAATTTAAAGTTTGAAGAGCCTGATCGAGCCAGCGGCGCTGCTCAGCCTTTGCCGCTTCAAGCCCTAAAATAGAAACATAAGTTGGTTTAGAATTTCGCTCATCACTTTTGATGGGCTTACCCATCTTTTCATCACCTTCTACATCTAAAACATCGTCTCGAATCTGAAAGGCAAGGCCCATTTCTAAACCAAAATTTCTGAGCTGATTCAAAACTTCATTCTCTTGCCCACCACAGATGCCACCCATCACCAGCGAGCTTGCCAAAAGAGCTCCGGTCTTAAGGCGATGAAGCTTCTCGAGGTCAGCGAGTTGATGAACTTCATTTTCGATATCTAAATCTTGCCCAAGAATCATTCCAGAAACTCCGGCCGCCTTTGCCAATTCAGAGATTAAATGAACTCGAGAGTCTGCAGAAACTTCTTCGTCGTCAGCAATCACTTGAAAAGCATAAGTCAAAAGCGCATCCCCCGCTAAAATGGCTCTCGCCTCTCCAAAAACTTTGTGATTCGTGGGCTTTCCTCTTCTTAAATCATCGTTGTCCATCGCAGGCAGATCATCATGGATCAAAGAATAAGTATGAATCATTTCTAGAGCGAGGGCCGCTGACATAGCGCCTGCATGGGAACCTGAAAAAGCCCGACAAGTTTCTAAACAAAAGATCGGACGAAGTCGTTTGCTTGGAAGCAAAAGACTATAGGCAGCGGATTTCGCCACCTGAGAATTGAATCCGATCCATCGCTTCTCAAGAGCTTGGCCCAATTCTTCTTGCATCGCCTTAAGATCGGCCAAGAATAACTGATTGCCCTCTATCGCTGCCAAAGAACTCACTAAAAATTCTCGCCCGAATCCTCAAAAAAGTTTTTTTTCTCGAAATCCTCCGCTGACGAAGGTCGGTCTGTTTTTTTGAGTAAAATCTGAACTTTTCGATCGGCTTCTTGAAGTCGTTCTTCACAAACCAAAGAGAGCTTATGCCCACGTTCGAAAAGCTCCATCGACTCTTCTAAAGCCAGTTCAGGCGACTCCATCTTTTCGACGATTTGCTCCAACTCAGAGAGAGCTTCTTCTAAACGCTGCGGAATCGGCTTTTCAGACTTCTTTGGCATCTCTTCTTCCTAAGCGAAATTGACTGGCGAGTCTACTCTTGGCTCGTTAGATTAAGGCCATGAAATCCCTGCGCCATGACCTCATCGAACATCTTGAAATTCTGGCTTTTTATTCAAAATGGCGCGAAGAAAACCCTTTCAAAACCAGGGCCTTTGAGCGGGCGTCTGAGAACCTCTCAAAAATACCTGAAGAAGAGCTTGAAAGGCGATTGAAAGACGAAAGCCTGACAGAGATTGAAGGCGTCGGCAAAGGAATCGCCCTGATCATCAAAGAGTTTTTTGAAAAGAAAGACTCTGAAGAGCGAAGAAAAATTCAAGGCGACCTAAGCCCTGATCTTTGGAAAATGACCGAGGTTTCAGGCTTGGGTATCAAGAAGATCAAAGCCCTTTATGAGGGTTTGAATATTCAGAATTTAGGAGAGCTTGAATACGCCTGCCGCGAAAACCGCCTTCTTCAACTCGAGGGATTTGGCGCCAAGTCTCAAGAAAAAATCTTGAGAGAAATTGAAAGAATCAAACAACGCGCGGGTCTTTTGCTCTTGCCCGAGGCCCTCGCTGAAGCAGAAAAAATGGAAAAAAAGTTTGATCCCAAATGCACTTACGTTTCAGTCGGGGCTCTTGGCAAAAAAGAAGAGGTCGTAGAAAAGCTCGAATATCTTATTTTAGGAGATTCGAGCTGGAACCCTCTTCAGACGAAATCTGCCGAGAAATCGACCTCTAAAAAAGAGATCGACTTTAAGCTTCAATCGGGAACTCCTGTGATTTTTTATTTCTCTGAAAAAAAACATTTTGGAGTTGAAAGTGTTTTTCGAACAAGTAGCCATGAGCACTGGGATAGCTTGAAGAAACAGGCCAAAAAACTGCAGTTTGAACTCAGAGAAGATGCGCTAGTTGACTCAAAGTCAACGCTTTCAGTTCATTCTGATCAAGAGCTCTATGCTCAACTTCAACTGCCCTACCATCCACCGGAATCTCGCGAGTGGCCGATCAAAAAAAATGCTCCCGATTTCGTCGAAGTTAAGAATCTTCAGGGCTCTTTTCATGCGCACAGTCATTTTTCTGATGGACTTAATAGTATTGAAGAAATGGCGAAGGCCGCGAAATCTCTCGGCTGGAAATATCTAGGAATGTCAGAGCACTCTCAGACGGCATTTTATGCCCACGGTCTCGAAGAAAAAAGACTCGCCTCTTATTTTGAAGCCATCAAAAAATGTAATGAGAAGATAAAAGACTTTAAGGTTTTTGCTGGAATTGAAAGTGATATTTTAAAAGACGGCAGCTTGGATTATCCGGCAAAGATTTTGAAAAAATTTGATTTTGTGATCGCCTCAATTCATCAGCGATATGGAATGAAAGAGATGACCGACCGCCTTCTTAAGGCGATTCAAAATCCCCACACTCGAATGATTGGACACATCAGCGGTCGACTTTTGCTCGGCAGAGAAGCCTACGCCTATGATTTAGACCGAATCGTTCGAGAAGCGGTTTCAAAAAAAGTAGTGATTGAACTCAATGCCAGCCCTCAGCGCTTAGACTTAAACTGGCGAGAGCTCCATCAAGCCTCTAAAGCTGGACTTCTCATCTCGATCAACTCGGATGCTCACTCGGTGGAAGCTTTGGAGGATGTGCAGTGGGGAGTTTGGATGGCTCGAAAAGCCGAGTTTCCGCTCGATCAAATCATCAACACATGGGAGTTTAAAAAGCTTGATGAATTTATCAGCAAAGGGCGAGCGGCTTGAAAGAGTCTGAAAGAATTGAAAAAATCATCGAGGTTTTGAAA
>JBMTHG010000115.1:0-4648 GCA_049436045.1 Bdellovibrionota bacterium | reverse complement strand
CATCGATGACGCCGCAATCCTCGCTTCGCTTGATGATGAGCTTCAAAGCCTCATTAAAAAAAGAACTAAACCGCTTCGAGCCTCCTTTGAAATGAAATTTGATTCCGAGGCGAAACTTATTTCTCAAAAAATCTCCACGCCCTTATCTGATCTAGATTCAATTTTGAGTGCGGGGGGACTTAAGTTTTTAATCAATTCTCGCAAATTCTCTAGAAGCATGAAAAATCCTCCTTACTATGAGGCGGCTTTTTTGGAGCATTTCAAAAATCAGCTTCAACAGAGTGCGGAGCAAAAAATTCAAGCCATTCTAAATGGCAGAGCTGACACGACCCGCTGTTTTGATTTTTCTTTAAGAGGCTACATCGAATGGCAGGGAATTTCAGAGGACTCGATTGATCTTCAACTTCCGTGGGAGACGCATCAATTTGATGGAATCTTGAAAGGGGGAGAGCCTGGCAAAATCTTTATTCAAAGTTTTGTTCTGGAAGAGGCGCCGGATTTATCGATCATCGCCAAAAATGGCAATAGTTCGAGCTTTAAGAATTTTGAACATTCAAATGCGAGACAGATTTCGTTTCAGCATCAAGAAGACAAAGACTTTGCCTTATCGAAGCTCATTATTCATTGGAAGGAAGAACGATTCTATTTGGATAAGCCAAACGTGGCTGAATCTCTATTCTTCAGCAAACCAGCTTTGATTTCGTCTGTTACCACGGAACACCAGGATTCGATCGAGTTGATTGGAATAACTAGTGGCAAACATCCAAGAAGTTTAGATATTAACCTGACCAATTCAAGTGCGCCGATCCGATTTGAGAAAAATACAGATTTATCGGCCCCGGAGTTTATTGAGCGCTCTTCTTTTGAAAATGACTTTCGCGCATTTTACCAAGAAAATGATGAGAAGTTCGAAGTCACGGAACTCTGGAAATTAACAAATCAAGGCAACTTTGAGCCAAATCTGGTGGTCTATGATCCGCTTCCGCCCTATCGCAAACTTCTCAGAGAGGCTAAAAACTAGGCAAAAGTGGGTTTAAATGGGTTTTTAGGGCCTCTTGACACTGATCTCTGACATGATACAACACCTTATCTTTAGAGTCATTCGTAGGCCTCAGTTTGGGTTTGAGAATGCGAAGGGCTTTTACAATAGGAGTAAAAAGTAATGAAAAAATTGGGTATCGCCATTATTGCTGCTGGATCTTTGGGCTTAAGTTTAAGCGTAGAGGCCCAAGAAGTACTAAGGTTAGAAGCTACGAATTTAAATCCGATCAAGTTTAGCGGAAGTTTCTATTCAGGGATGAAAAATATTTCATCGGGTAAGGTCACGGGTGGCGCAACGAAAACTTTAATCGGGCCATTCGTTCAACCCAGTTTAAGTTTAAAGACAAAGGGTGATAATTACAGCTTGAGCCTTGGCTATACCTTCGAAGCTTTTGGTGGTGCCGGAGTTGGCGGTGGTCATGGAAGTTCATCGAAAAGATTTCAAGACAATGGATATTTTTTAAACTATCCCTCGGTGGCATTAACCGGTCAGTTCAATGATTCGCTAAGCATGCTTATGTATGCTGAATATGCAGCTGAAAATTATACGGGAGATCAAGCCTCTAACTTTAGCGGCCTTGCCACCATTTCTGATCTAAAACAAAAACTTTCTGATTCAGTCACAATCGGTATTGGTTATTCGTTTTCTCGTTCCACTAGCCCAGATTCTTTAGGCCTTTCAAACGATTTGATCGCAGGAAACAGTGATACAAAAAGTTTGGCGTCGATGAATGCTGCAGAGCAGATCAAAGCTTTTAACAATGCTTTTGTCAGCCCAACACAAAATGTTCATGTGGGTCGAGCTCTCGCTGAATTCAAGATCGGAGAGTCCGCGACTTGGAAGACTTATGTTCAAGCGGGTAAAATCATCAACGTTAGAGATGACGATGTTTACACTTATCGATGGAATAACGATCTTAGCACTCCGATTACCGCTGACTTGGATTTGTGGATGCGATATCGAGTGACTTTCTCTGACAAGGTGAATTCTGCGGACTTAGGATGGGCTCATCAACTTAGAGCAAACCTTACCTATAAGTTAAATGACAAATGGTCGGTCGCTGCCGAAAACAACTTTGTTTACAAGCAATCAACAAAAGCGACTGTTGATGAGGCTTATAGCTCTGAAAACTATCTTGGAGTTTCTTACAGCTTCTAAGATTTTCACTTCAGCCAAAGTATCCTTCGTCGAGTATTAGTGGTGAAGTGGGAAGAGGGGGTTCTTTCGAGAACCCCCTCTTTTTTTATCACTTTTTTTTGATTTTACGTCTTGAGAGGCCATAGGCCTCGAGCTATGTTTATGACAATGAAAAAGCGTGTTTTAGTCGCTATGAGCGGAGGAGTAGACTCCTCGGTTGCCGCCTTGTTGCTCAAAAAACAAGGCTTCGATGTGATCGGCATCACCTTTCAGCTTTATGACTTTTCACGAAGCAATAAAAAAGAAGGCAAAGGGGGCTGCTGTTCGATCGAAGACGTCGATGACGCTAGGATTGTGGCCGATAAGCTTGGAATTCGCCACTATCTAACAAATTCACGCGAGCGGTTTCGAAAAAAAGTCATCGATTATTTTGCAGACTCTTATCGAAAAGGAGAAACTCCGAACCCTTGTGTGGCTTGCAACACCTTCATTAAGTTTGATGAGCTTGAGCATTATGCCAATCTTTTAGAGGCTGATTTTTTTGCAACAGGGCATTACGCTCAAATTTTGCACAACACTTCAGGACAATATGAGATTCATCGAGCACTCGATGAAGAAAAAGATCAGTCGTATTTTTTAATGGGAGTGAATCCCAAGTTCTTATCCCGTTGTTTGTTTCCCTGTGGCGCCTATACGAAAGATCAGATTCGTGATTTGGCAATAGAAGCAGGGCTTTGTGTGGGCAAAAAGAAAGACTCCATGGAGATTTGCTTTATCGCCAACACTAATTACAAAGATTTTCTAAAAAAAGAATACCAGTTCGAAGACCAACCCGGTGAAATCGTAGACGAAAAGGGCAACCTCTTGGGGCAACACCAAGGCGTCCACCATTTTACCGTCGGTCAAAGAAGGGGCCTAGGAGCCTTGGGCTTAAGCGCATACTATGTGATCGCCATTAAACCTGAGTCTAGGCAAGTCATCGTGGGCGAGGCACACAAAGTCTTCGCCGCAGGGATGATGATCGAAGCTTCTCAATTTCGAGAAGCCTCTCAATATCAAGGAAAACAACTGACCGTAAAAATTCGCTCTCGATCTCCATTCATTCCAGTGAGAATTGAGGGTCTTGAAGGAAATCACATTCAAGCTCGCTTTGAGGAACCTCAACGGGCTGTCACTCCAGGGCAATTCGCCGTTTTTTATGATGAAAAGCGGGTCTTAGGGGGTGGTGCCATTCTCCGGTCAGTGCCGGAGCGTGCTGCATGACCAACATCAAAAAACCTTTGCTTGAGCAACTACAGATCAAATTTAAAAATCCAAAACTTCTCGATTTGGCCCTTACCCATCGCTCCTTTGTTCACGAAAAAAAACTGCCTCTCGATCAGAGCAACGAACGACTTGAATTTTTAGGTGATGCTGTTCTTGGAATCTGTATCGCAGAAATGCTTGTCTATGCGTTTCCTGATGAGGCTGAGGGAGCTCTCTCAAAAAGAAGGGCGGCTTTGGTCAATCAAAAGCAGCTCGCGAAACTCGCTGAAAGCATGGGCTTAGGTGAAGCTCTTCACATCGGAAAAGGAGAAGAGAAAACGGGTGGGCGTCAGAAAAAAAGTCTTTTGTGCGATGCCTTTGAAGCCGTGATTGGGGCGATCTATATGGATCAAGGAATGGACGCTACGAAAAAACAAGTTCAACGTTTTTTCACGGATCTTATTCCTGAATCTAAAAAAGTCGAAACCTCAGAGGATTATAAAACTCGACTTCAGGAATATTTTCAGGGGGCCTTTCGAAAATCTCCGAAATATATCTTAGTAGCAGAATCAGGCCCCGATCACTCAAAGACATTCGAAGTAAAAATCGAACTCGACGGAAAGTCGGTCGCTACAGGAAAAGGCAGCTCTAAAAGAGCTGCCGAACAAGAGGCGGCAAAATCTGCGTTTAAAATTTTAAACGTCTCTGACCAGAGCCCCCCTCGAAAGAAAAAGCGTGGGCATCGAAAAAAGAAAAAATTAAATCGAAATGTGGATTCAAAGCTTGAGGGAAATGTCAAAGATGGCGCCTCGAAGATGAAGCAAAAAGAAAAGGAAGCCTAAACATGAAAAGTTTAATTCATAAAATTGGATCAAGCCTTGTTGTTTGCTCTTCTATTTTTTTAATTGGCTGTGGCCTTGAGGGCACGGGCTCTGGATCAGGCGGGGGAACGAGCACAAGTTTTGTGTTGGGATCTACAGCTTGGAAGTTCGAGGCCGATGAAGGCTTTGGAGCAATTAAAAAGCTGCTCATTGGAAACTTTTTTCAAGACGGAAATCTGTATCCAGATCTGGTTTTGCTCTCGGAGGCTGGAGCTCTGCCCATTGAAAATGCTCTTCCGACAAACAGCTCTTGGGTAACATCTTACTCACAGATTCCTTTGACAATAAGCAGAACCTATCTTTTTGGTCTGGGCTTTAATGTCAATCTTGACAGCAGCAATTT
>JBMTHG010000114.1:0-4653 GCA_049436045.1 Bdellovibrionota bacterium | reverse complement strand
TCTTAAGTTTGAGTTTTTAGAAATTTGGGCGCAGCTCGTGAATCAAACGGCTGGGCATATGAGATATCGACACCTTGAGGGCTTTGACTTTCGATTTCTGTTTGAGCTTCGCAAATGGGCTCTAGAAAAAGATCCTTTTAGAGCTCGAGATCTTTTCGTGGCCTATGTTTCAAATTATTCTTCTTCTCAGATGATTGCTAGAAATGGAGTCGATCTGAAGAATTGGCCTGATAAAGACAAAAAATCTTTGGCCTACCAAATCGTACTTCTTCAAAACATTAAAAATCGAAAAGAACTTGTTGATCTTTTTGAGTCGGGTCAGGCTCCGAAGCGATTTCCTGAATCAAATTCAAAAACATGGAATCAAGCGATGACAAGCTTTGCGACGGCCAAAAAACACCCTGACAGAGAAACCTGTATCGCTGCTTTGGTAAAATCAGCCTCAGCAAAATAATCTTAAAGACCGCTCTCTCTTCATCTCTCAGAACTAAATGGATCATAGTCAAAGTTTACCGCTTCGATGCGAGGAGCAGCTGACGAATCACGGCTCATAAAATACCAAGGAAGATCAGTCGACTCAGAGCTAATCAAACGCCATTTGAAAATCCAAAAATTATTTTTTGAATAGGCTTCTAAAAGCATGATTTCATCGGGGTTGATGGGCTTAGTAGAGGCAAGATTTTGAATGGCTTTATCGCCCCACATTTTTTGCAAGTCAGCGCCAAGAAAACTCCTTATCTTCGCCGAATCTTTCGCTCCGATGCTTGAGGCATAAGCCTTAAGAAATTCTTTCAATTCTTTTCGTTCATTTTCTCCTAGAGCTTGAGTGCTGAGATTTGTCGATGAAGCAGCTTTCTCTTCAGACTTTGAAACTTTCATACAAGAACTCAATGACGAGAGCAGAAATACAGAGAAAATAAAAATTAGCTTCAATTGAATGATTTTCATTTCACTAAACCTTTCGCGATCTCATTCAAAGCCCCAACTAAAGGCAAACAGGCCTCACCGGGACAGTTAGTTGCTTTGTGATGAATATGGCCAACCACAGACTGAATATCGAGCTTTATCGTGGGAATGGATTCTGCTGATTTATACAGATCTGTTTCTGAATTTTGCAAAGCTCGAAGCAAGCTGACAGCAGCTTTTACGGCTGCAGGGCTTGGAGTGCCCTCACGCTCGTTCAAATATCCTGACGGATTTGTGACGGCATCAAATGGATGATGATTGCCAATAAAAACAACTCCAATCGTATCTCGATTTCCAATCTTGGTGCCCGCATGAGCGCCACGATACTCAAGGCTTCGACCTGCATAAATTTTTCCTTCATGATCAATCGCAAAGTGATAACCAATATCTGACCAATTATTTGCATTCTGATGTGAATTTTGAATGGCTTTAATCGTTGCGCTTTCTCCGCCGGCAGAGTGATGAAACACGACACCTTTTAAGCTTAAGGGGTTCTCTTTCGTTCCAGACCACTGGCTAATGTCAGCCTTTGCAGGAGCCAGACCTGATTCTTTTCTCGAAACAACTTTTGGATTCGCATCATATTGTTCAGCTCGAACAATATCTTTCGCCAATTCGGCTGCCTTTTGAGGGCCATAATCCGCAGGCCGAGTAGCACTCAGCTCTGTCGCTTTGGGAGTGGCTTGAGGATTCTCTAACTTTCTTTCATTTGTTTCAGGCACCTCAGATCGCACAAAAATCCTCTCGATGTCATTCTCAGTATTTGTTGGAGCACAGACTTCGGGTGGTAAGAGTGAGCGATGCTTCTTGATCTCTGCCACCGCCTCATCAATAGCTTTTGGAATCTGCGTTTCTCGAAACCAGCGCGAAGTGTGATGTTCCATTCTATACTTTCGATAAAGCTCTTCGACCCTCAAAAGCCGCTCCCGCACACTGAGGGGAAGATTTGTGGATAATTTTAAAACAGAAATATCGGCAGCCTTTTTCTTTCCTTCTGTGGCTTTTAAATGCTGGAGGAGTTGGGTCTTCCAATTTTGCGTATCTTCGAGCGGAGCTGAAGCTTTCGTGCCCGACAAAAAAGAAATAAAACTGGCATCGACTGGGTCTTCGGAGGCTAGAGTTGAAAAAGCGGGTAGATTTATAAAAAAAACTAGAGAAAAAATTTGAAAGCTAAAAATCTGAAAAACCCGTCCCACGGCTTTATTTTATCTCATGAGATTCCTTTTTTGTAGGTGCGAAATCAGCTTATTGCACTTAGAATAGGGGAAATTCCTTTTTTAACGCAGGCCAGAAACAAATGCAGGGTTCTTCAAATCTGAAAGTTTTTTTTCTTTTACTCGCCATGGGCCTAGTTTCTTGTAGCCGGGTTCAGTTGATCTATGACTATGGAGATTGGCTTTTAGAAAGAAGCCTCAACAAATCACTCGAACTAAAAAAAGATAAGAAAAAAGAGCTTTCAATCCGAGTCAAAGACTATTTCAAAGAGCATCGAAAGACTGAGCTTCCTCGCTGGTCTTATTTTTTGTATTCAACCGCAGATCTTATTGAAAAATCTTCGCCGACCGATGCCAAGATCAAAGACAGTGTGAATGATTTAGAAAATCTTTTGAAACGCAGCTTACTTTTGGGGGTGCCAAGCTTCTCAGAGCTACTCATCAGTCTCAACGAAACTGAAGTTTCCAGATTGGAGCGAAATTTTCAAAAAGAAAATAGTGAGCAACTCGAAGAACTTAGCGAAGAAACTGAAAGAGAATACCGCGAAGAGCGTTTTGATCGAATTCAAGATCGCATTGAGTTTTTTATCGATGAATTGAAAGCTCCTCAAAAACAAATTATTCGCGAGTTTGTGGCAGACTTTGACTACCCAAATCGAAGCCTTTGGGTTCAAAACCGAGCTCATCAGCAAGCACGATTCATTGCATTCTTGAAAAAAAGGCCGAGCTTAAAAGAGCTTGAGGCCTATTTCGAAGACCAAATTCAGCGACCTGAAAAAACGAGATTGCCGGATTATCAAAAACAGATCGAGACCGCAAAAAAGCGCTTTTATCTCTTTGCACAAAAACTCAGTGAAAGCTTAGACTCAAAACAGAAAGCTTTTTTTGTAGAGCGCTTAAAGTCTTTAGCCGGCGACTTTAAAAGCCTCGCCACAGAGAGTTAAAAAAATCAGAAGAAAAGAAGAATCAGAAAGTCTAGATATGCTGCATTTGAAAAACATATGTATTATCGCACACGTTGATCATGGAAAGACAACGCTCGTCGACCATCTTTTAAAACAAGCTGGAACTTTTAAAGCGCACCAAAGCGTTGAAGAACGTGTCATGGATTCGATGGATCTCGAACGAGAAAAAGGGATTACGATTCAAGCGAAAAACGCGTCCGTTTTTTATAAAGACTTGAAGATCAATATTGTCGACACTCCAGGGCATGCTGATTTTGGTGGTGAAGTAGAGCGAATTCTCGGAATGGTGGATGGCGCACTTTTGCTCGTGGATGCGGCAGAAGGCCCTTTGCCTCAAACACGTTTTGTATTGAAAAAGGCGTTAGAAAAAAATCTACGGATTATTCTTGTCATCAACAAGGTTGATCGAGCTGAGTGTCGAGGTGGAGAGCGCATCAAAGAAGTGATCAATCAAACTTTTGATCTCTTTGTAGAGTTAGGTGCCAATGATGAACAAGCTGACTTTCCGATTGTTTATGCTTGTGCTCGCCAAGGTTGGTGCACTTTGAATTTTGACGAAATCGAAGATTTAGTCGCACAGAAAAAAACGGCCACTTTGGTTCCTTTGTTCGATCTGATTGAAAAAGAGGTTCCACAACCTCGTGTCAATTCTGATGTAGATTTTCAAATGCTGATTTCAAATTTATCTTATTCAGATTATGTCGGACGACTTGCCGTGGGACGCGTCATGGGTGGCAAAATTCAACGCAATCAAAGACTCGTTCGCCTCGGAGATCAAAACCAAGAAGAATTTCAGGTGTCTCGAATTTATGTGTTGGAGGGAATGGCTCAAAAAGAAGTAGAAGTTTTAGAGGCGGGTGATATCGGCCTCATTGCGGGAACAGAAAATTTTCAGATTGGCGACACGCTTGTCGGCTCAGTCGCAACACCAGCACTTGCACGTATTCAAGTGGAGCCCCCAACGATCGGAATGTTTTTCTCGGTCAATACGTCTCCATTTTCAGGCCAAGAGGGCACACCTTTGCAATCGAGAAAACTTCGCGAAAGACTTGAAAGAGAAGTGAGAACCAATGTCGCACTTCGCTTTGAAGAAACTTCTGTTCCTGATCAATTTCGTTTGCTCGGTCGAGGAGAACTGCAATTCGCCATTCTCATTGAGCAAATGCGTCGCGAAGGAGCTGAGTTTATGGTCGGAAAACCCAGCGTTCTTTTTAAACAAGAAGCGGGCCAAAGATTAGAACCTTATGAAAAAGCTGTGATGGATTTGCCAGAAGCTTACGCAGGAGACATCACAAACTTGTTCAACCAGCGCCGAGGAATTCTTCAAAGCTATGAAAAATTAAATACGGGGGGCCTTCAAGAACGAGTGAGGCTAGTTTTTGAGATTCCCACACGTGGTCTTTTGGGGGTTCGCTCTCGCTTTTTATCTCTGACTCGCGGCGAGGGTTTAATGAGCACAGAGTTTCTTCACTATGCTCCGTCTCGCGGTGAAATCATGGCTCGAATTA